>NZ_CP094984.1:0-314909 GCF_022869865.1 Arthrobacter zhangbolii | reverse complement strand
CCACCAGTACCGCTTCACTCGTGGGATAGGGCGCACTGTCATGGGTTGCCGGCAGAGCGTAGCGCAGCCCCAGGAGTGCCTCGGCGTGTGCTGCCGGCAGGTCCAGGACATTGACGCCGCGTGAGAACGCCGCCCGCACTCCGGTGGGTACGGCCAGGCTTTGCAGCGCATCCGCTATGCCTGCGGCTGCCAGAAACAGGGCCTTCCCGTCATCGTAGGTACACAGCACCGAGGCCGTTTTCCCGATCCGCCGCACCAGTTCCTGCACCCCCTCCGCCGGGCCCCTGATCGCGATGACGGTGAGCAGTTCAGCCGCGGAAAGCCCCAGCTGCCGTGCCGCCGTGAGCCGCTCATCCGGACGGCGGTTCGCATCAAAAACCACCTCGGCGGCCGGTAGGGCATCCCTGGCTGACTGCCGCAGGGCCACCTTCACAGTTATCCCGAGGCGCCGCAGGAGCAGATCCTCCTCCGGGCATGGCGGTCCGTCCAGCCAAACCTGCAGACCTCCCGGGATCCGGCGCGCGCCACTAGGGAGGGGACCCGTGCCGCGCCGTACCGCCCCGTCCGCATCAACGGTGAGCCCTGCCCCGTCCGGCGCCCGGAAACCGGCTCCGCGGCCCAGGACCCTGGCCACACTCTGCAGAACTGTTGACGGGTCGGCCTCCCGTTCCAGCAGTTCGTCGAAGACTTCCCAGACATCGGCCCGGCGGGGAGCCCCGGCACCACGATGTGCCAGAGTTTCCTCGCGCGGGTTGTCCGAGCCGGTCAACATAGGGGTCAGGCTAACCCGTTACCGGTTTTTCCGCGATGGGTGTACCTCCGCGGAAGGCAGCCGGCGGGAATAGATCGCCGGTCACCGCACTTGTACCGCCCATGAAATCAATCGTGTACTCCGCCACCGGTCCTTCATCCGTCCTTTCACTCGCGGAGCGCGACGTCGCCGCGCCCGGTCCGGGCGAAGTGCGGGTCCGCGTCGCTATCTCCGGCGTGAATCCCACCGATTGGAAGGCCCGCGCTGCCGGGGAACCTCCGTTCCCCGAGGTGGTGCCGAACCAGGACGGTGCCGGTACGGTGGACGCCGTCGGCGACGGGGTCACGCACCTGCAGCCAGGTGACCGCGTGTGGATTTACCTGGCAGCGCACGGCCGCCCCACGGGCACTGCACAGGAATTCACTGTCCTCCCCGCGGACCGTGCGGTGAAGCTGCCTGAAGGCATCGGGTTTGACGTCGCCGCCAGCCTCGGCGTGCCCGCCATGACGGCGCACCGCGCCCTGACCGTGCATGAACACGGCCCTGCCCGGCTCGCCCCCGGGGCCCTCGCCGGACGCACCGTTCTGGTCCAGGGCGGTGCCGGCGCCGTCGGGCACGCTGCAATCCAGTTCGCCGTCTGGGCCGGAGCCACCGTGATTGCCACGGTGAGCAGCGATGCGAAGGCTGAGCTGGCTACTGCCGCCGGCGCCCACCACATTGTCCGCTACCCCGACGACGCCGAAGCGGACCGGATCCGCGAGGTAGCCCCGAACGGTGTGGACCAGATTGTGGAGGTCTCCCCCGCGCAGAACGCCGCCCTCGACGTGGAGGTGATCGCCAACCACGGCAGCATTGCCTACTACGCCAACAACAACGGCGAGGAATTCACTGCACCTATCGTGGCCAGCTTCGCCAAGAACGTCCGCTGGCAGGGTGTGCTCATCTACACGGTGGGTGAAGACGCCCAGCATGCTGCCGCCGAGGACATCACCGCAGCCCTCCGCGACGGTGCCCTGCCGGTGGGCGGCTCCGCCGGACTGCCGCTGACCTGGTTCCCGCTGGAGGAAACCGCTGCGGCACACGACGCCGTCGAAAACGGCACCACCGGCAAGATCCTCATCCGCGTCTCTGAGGAAAGCGCCTAGTTCTCTGAGGACACCTAGTCAAGGGGCCTGCCCTCCGCCGGCGTACCTGACAGGGGTTACGTTCGGTGGCGCCCGGGTGCAGGATGGGTCCTACCAACCGAGGCAGTGGGCAGGCGCTTCGGCCCCTAGCGAGGAAAGGCAGAATCCCATGGCAGATCTGGGCGGAATGGCAGACAAGGCAAAGGACGCGGCCAAGAATCACCCCGAGCAGGTGGACCAGGCCAAGGACAAGGCCAAGGACGCCATGAGCGGCAACAAGGACGACGAGCAGAAGTAGCACTCGTTCGCGCACCAATCTTCACAGCGGAGCCGGGCAGCCCCAGGGAGGCCCGGCTTTCTGCTGGTTTGGGGGCCTGTTTCCTGCTGCCGCCCTGACCACCGCAGAACTTCCCAGTCAGTGGTGCGGATGTTTCCGGTGAGGTCCCACGTGCACCACCAGTCACCAAGCGTGGGAACTCCCGCAGGCGACGCCGTCGAGTGTACAGCTAACGGGCTTTTGACCGGCCGATAGGGCCGTTAGCTGTACATTGGGCAACCTGAAAAGACCCGTGCAGCCGGCATTCAGTTCCCTCGTGCTGCTGAACGGCCGTGGGCCAGTCCGGTGGGAATGCCAAGGAACTGCGGTTCCGGCGCACTGCAGCACGACGACGACGCAGGCTCCGGTTCCGGCGCACTGCAGCACGACGACGACGCAGGCTCCGGTTCCACCGGCTCGGTTCCGCAGCAGGAGGCTTCAGCTGCTCCGCCGCCCGCCGGTGCGTCGCAGCTGCCGCCCAGATCCGTGGAACAGACACCGGTTTCGGGCAGGACCAGCTGCACGTCATCGGCGGCCTCCCGGTCTCCGGCCAATGCGGCAGCAATGGAACGGACCTGCTCGTAGCCGGTGGCCATCAGGAAGGTGGGCGCCCGGCCGTAGGACTTCATGCCCACAATGTAGAAGTCCTGCTCCGGGTGGGACAGCATTGTGGCGCCGTGCGGTGCCACTGTGCCGCAGCTGTGGAACTCGGGATCAATCAGCGGTCCGAGTTCCCGCGGCGCCTCCACGGCAGGGTCAAGGTCCAGCCGGATTTCGCGCAGCATGCCCAGGTCGGGGCGGAAGCCGGTGGCGGGCACCAGCAGGTCCACCTCCAGCAGCTTTTCCCCGGCCGGCGTCTTCCCGGCCACGGCCAGGGTGCCGTCGGTTGTGAACCCGGTGATGGTGAAGGAGGTGTGCAGCTCGATCCGGCCCTCCTGCACCAGGTTGCGCAGCCGGCTGCCCAGTGCGCCACGGGCCGGCAGCCCGTCCAGGTCGCCGCCGCCGTACACCCCGGCCGCGGAGGCACTGCGGATGGCCCAGCTGATCCGGGTTCCGGGTTCCTGTTCGGCCAGCTCAGTCAGGGCCAGCAGGGTGTTCGCGGCGGAGTGGCCGGCGCCGACCACCAGCACGTGCTTACCGGCAAAGCGTGCACGGTCCCTGCCAAGAACGTCAGGCAGCGGACCGGTGATCAGCCCTGCCGCCAGCGCCTCGGCTTCCCCGGGGGCCGGCAGCCCGGCCTGTCCCAGCGGGTTCGGGGTATTCCAGGTGCCGGAAGCGTCAATGACGGCGCGTGCCCGGTACTCGGCTGCCGTACCCCGGACGTCTTCCGTGCGGATCAGGAACGGCGTGCCCTCCCGGCCGCCGGTGCGGGTTTTATCCAGGCCGTCGCGGCTGACGGCCACAACCCGGGTGGAGGTGTGCAGGGCGCCGGCGATCGCTGGGAGCGCAGCCAGCGGCTGCAGGTACCCTTCCTGCAGCTCGGCGCCGGTGGGCAGGGTGTCGGCGTCGGGTTCCTGCCACCCGGCAGCGGTGAGCAGCCGGCGGGCGGCAGGATCGACGTCGTACTGCCACGGTGAGAAGAGCCGGATGTGGCCCCAAGACGCCACGGCGGCAGCCGGTGTTGGCCCGGCTTCGAAAATGAGCGGGGTGAGGCCGCGTTCCAGCAGCTCGGCAGCGGCGGCCAGCCCTACCGGTCCGGCACCGATCACGGCGACGGGAAGATCGGAAATGTTCATGGTGTGTTCCTCTTCAGCGCGGGTATTAGGTCGCGGTCAGCAGGTCGGTGATGAGTGCGGAAACCCGGGCCTTGATTTCATCCCGGATGGGCCGGACGGCTTCCACGCCCTGGCCGGCGGGGTCCTCGAGTTTCCAGTCTTCGTAGCGTTTCCCGGGGAAGATGGGGCAGGCGTCGCCGCAGCCCATGGTGATCACCACGTCGGATTCCTGCACGGCCTGCGTGGTCAGCACCTTGGGCAGCTCCGCGGACATGTCGATGCCGTCTTCGGCCATCGCAGTCACGGCGGCGGGATTCACGGACCCGGCGGGGGCGGAGCCGGCGGACCGGACCTCGATCCGCCCCTCGCCCAGGCTGCGGAGGTAGGCGGCGGCCATCTGTGAGCGGCCGGCGTTGTGCACGCAGACAAACAAGACGGAGGGTTTCTGGCTGGCGCTCATCGGTTGGTCTTTTCTGTGGAAACGGCGGGGACGGGAGCAGCGGGCCAGTATTTCCTCTGCGCCCACAGGGCGGCGTAGACCAGGGCCACCAGCACGGGCACTTCGATCAGGGGCCCGACGACGCCGGCTAGTGCCTGCCCGGAGGTCACGCCGTAGGTGCCGATCGCCACGGCGATGGCCAGTTCGAAGTTGTTGCCCGCGGCGGTAAAGGCGAGCGTGGCAGTGCGGGGGTACCCCAGGTCCAGGACCCTGCCCAGGACCATGCCGGCGCCGAACACAACAATGAAGTACACCAGCAGCGGCAGCGCAATCCGGGCGACATCCAGCGGGCGGGAGGTGATGCTGTCCCCCTGCAGCGCGAACAGCAAAACGATGGTGAACAGGAGGCCGTAGAGCGCCCAGGGGCCGAGTTTTGGCAGGAACCTCTGCTCGTACCAGTCCCGGCCGCGGGCTTTTTCACCCAGGATGCGGGTGAGGAAGCCCGCCAGCAGCGGGATGCCCAGGAAGATCAGGACGCTGGTGGTGATGGCCAGGAAGGAGAACTGCATGCTAGTGGTTTCCAGGCCCAGCCAGCCGGGGAGCACCTGCAGGTAGAACCAGCCGAGCGCACCGAAGGCCAGAACCTGGAACACGGAGTTGATGGCCACCAGTACGGCGGCAGCCTCACGGTCCCCGCAGGCCAGGTCATTCCAGATCATCACCATGGCGATGCAGCGGGCGAGTCCCACAATGATCAGTCCGGTCCGGTATTCGGGCAGGTCCGGCAGGAAGATCCAGGCCAGCACGAACATAAACGCGGGGGCGGCCACCCAGTTCAGGACCAGCGAGGTGAGCATCAGTTTCCGGTCCGTCACCACGGCGCGGGTTTCGTTGTACCGGACCTTGGCCAGCACCGGATACATCATCACCAGCAGGCCGACGGCGATGGGCAGGGACACGTTGCCCACGCTCACCGAGTCGAGGGCGGGTCCAATGCCGGGAACCAGCCGGCCCAGCAGCAGGCCCGCTGCCATGGCGGCCAGGATCCATACGGGCAGGAACCGGTCCAGGGTGGAAAGCCGCCCGGTGACATTGTCGGCGGGTGGGGCGGGGGTGCTCACGGAACTCCTAGGGCGGGACAGGTTTTATGGCGGGGCGGCAGGAACATATCGATGTTCTTCGATCTCGAGTATTCTCCCAGACATCGACGGGTGTCAATTTATGGGCATAATGGACGGGTGACCCCCGTCCAGACAGTTACCGATACCGCAGCCTGCTGCACACCGTTGACCACCGAGGCGCTCAGCCTCGAGGATGCCCAGCAGTTTGCCCGGCTGCTGAAAGCCGTGGCGGAGCCCACGCGCCTGCGCCTGGTCTCGCTCATTGCAAGCCAGGAGAACAAGGAAGCCTGCGTCTGCGACCTCACGGAGCCTGTGGGCCTGGGCCAGCCCACTGTGTCCCATCATTTGAAAATCCTGGTCGACGCCGGCATCCTGCACCGCGAAAAGCGCGGCGTCTGGGCTTACTACTCCATCATTCCCGGCGCCCTGGAGCGGGCTGCGGCCGTTCTCGCGCCGCGGTAAAAACCGCTAGGTCCTGGCCCGCTCGCTGGACCCGGCCGGCGCCATCGAACCCGGCCGTCCGATCCGACTGCTGGGCCTGCGCGCCGAAATGCCGATGCCCGACGACGCACGGAAGTGCCGTACGCCCACCCGCGGCGAGTGGTGAGCAGGGACGTGGAGGCAGCGCCGGCGGGTCTCCTCAACCGTCCAGTTGAAGTGCCGCCGAGACAGCCGAGACAGCCGATACGCGCAGGAAATCGAGTTTTCCTGCCGCCTCGGATCCGGCGGCCGCGGTGTAGGCAACAATGTGCAGGTCCGTGCCGGCCACGGTGAAAATGTCGCAGTCCAGCTCCACATCCCCGACGACGGCGTTCTGCACCACTTTCATTTCGGACTGGTGCTCGCTGACGGTTCCGGTGTCCCACAGTGCCCGGAACCGTTCACTGGATGCAGTCAGATCAGCAATCAGTTCCTGCACCCTTTGGTCATGCGGGTACCGACCGCGAGCACGGCGCAGGTCCGACACGAGGGAGGCTTCAAAAATCTCCAGGCTGCCCTCCGGACAGATGATCCGGATTCCGCTGCTGCCCAGCGTTCTCCCGGCAAAGTGCGAGCGCAGGAGATTGGGACGGCCCTTGTCGGACGGGGTGGGCTCCCCGAGAAGGGCCGCCCACAGCGGGCTGAAGGAGAGCAGGTCCCAGGCGGCGGTGAATACGGCCACCGGTACTTCACCGAGCCGCGCCACCAGCCGCTGCACGCCGGGCGGGATATGCGCCGGCACTTCTCCGGGCCCGGGCGGAAGCAGCCCGGAAATCTCGAAGAGATGGGAGCGTTCGGCGTCGCTCAGCTGCAACGCACGTGCCAGCGCCGCTGCCACCTGGGCGGAGGGCCGGCGGGCGCGGCCCTGCTCGAGGCGCACCAGGTAGTCAACACTGACACCTGCCAGCTGGGCCAGCTCCTCCCGCTTCAGCCCCGGCGCCCGCCGGAACCCGTAGACGGGAAGGCCCGCGTCCGCCGGCTGCAGTCGGTCGCGCCAGGAACGGAGAAGGGCACCCAAGCCAGAATCCTTCATGGAGAGAGTCTGCCAGCCGCAATCCGGTTCTGGGTGGCACTGACAGTCCATATGCTGGCCCGTGCCACGACATCGGTCCGCAGCGGGTCAAGACTAGGGCCATGACAACAACACTGATTACCGGCGCCAACAAAGGCCTGGGCTATGAAACAGCACGCCGTCTCCTCGAAGCGGGGCATACCGTCTGGATGGGGGCGCGCGATGAAATCCGTGGGCGGGAAGCGGCCGAAGCACTCGGCGGCACGTTCGTACAGCTCGATGTCACCAGCGATTCCTCCGTGGAGGCCGCCGCCAAAACCGTGGCAGCTGCCGGCGGCCTGGACGTCCTGGTCAACAACGCGGGCATTCCCGGACCCTTCGCCCAGGCGGAGGACCTGACGGCGGCCGATACAGAGGCGGTGTACGGCACCAATGTGGTGGGCATCGTCCGCATGATGCATGCTTTCCTGCCGCTCCTGCGGGAGTCCGACGAGGGAACGGTCGTGAATGTCACCAGCGGAGTGGGCTCCTTCGGCTTTGCGCACGACCCGGAGCGTGTTGAGTCCACCGTGGTGATGCCGCTCTACACCTCCTCCAAGTCCGCCGTCACTATGCTGACCGTGCAGTACGCCAAGGCGTTCCCGGAGCTCCGCATCAATGCTGCGGACCCGGGCTACACCGCCACTGATTTCAACCGGCAGCAGGGCACCCAGACGTTACAAGAGGGAACGGACGCCATCGTGGAGCTGGCCACCCGCGGCGGTTCCGGCCCCACCGGCACGTTCATCGACAGGTCCGGTGCCGCCCCCTTCTAATATCACCGCTTTCCGGCAGCAGCTGCTGTCTCCTCTTCGTAAGCGCACACCATTGAACCGGGCGGGAGATGCCGGGAGCGAACAGACGGTCCGTACCCACCCATGCATCCAGCCTCGCGGCTAGACTGGATTTGAGCCTGGAGACAGGGCCGCCACTCGTGCGCACGGGAGAAGACGGTTGCCCTGATGGCCGTCATCTCACGAGAGGATCATGATGTCTCGTCTAACTCTGGAGAACATCTTCAAGGTGGCCGTCGCGGTCTTCTTCTTTCCTTTCCTGCCGCTACTGGTCCTGATGATCGGCATCCGCAGGAAAAACGTCAAAGTGATCCTCGAAGGCGCCCTCTACGTCGCCTGCATCCTGGCCGTCACCGCTGGTGCCACCTCGTTCCTTTTCGGCACCTTTGTGGTCCTTGGGATTATTGCCGTCTCCGGCATGCGGTCCTATCACCTTCGGGACCTGTGGCTGCACCCGAGAGCCCGCGGATGGCGGCCCTTCGGTATGACCCCTTCCCCGGATGCAGGACAGCCAGGCGGCCCGGCCGCGACGGAGGCATCGGCGGCAACACAGGGGCTGTCTCAGGCGCTGTCGTGGTCTGCTTCTCTGGCGAAACGGAACCGGAACCGCCTTCCGGAGCAGGCGTATGCCAGTGTGCTGGAAACCTGCCGGACGTTGGATTCGGTGATCAAAGCCGAAGAGCGTGAGCCGCTGGGTGACCCGCAGTTTGAGTACGAACTCTCCGCCACCGTGCGGGACTACCTGCCCAGCGTCCTGCGCAGCTACCTGGCCATCCCGCCGCGCATGCTCGAGACCCCGCAGGCCAGCGGACGGACCCCCAACCAGGAACTCGCGGAGCAGCTGCAGCTTCTCTCCGGCCAGGCGGACACCCTGCATGCCAGCCGCCACCGCCGCACATCCGCGGAGCTGACCAACACGGGCAACTTCCTGCGGGAGCGGTTCGGCAACGGCAAGAGCGGCTTCGACTTCGGGATCAGGTAAGCAGTCAGCCGAGGCGCAGGAGGAATATCGCGCCGGAGAGCGCCACCGATGCAATGGAGATCCACAGAGCTACCCGCTGCAGTGTGCGGTTTCCGGTGTTTCGCCGAATCCGAACGATGGCCCAAACCATCATCGCAACACCAATGAACGGCAGAATCCAATACACGAGGGCCGCGATAGAGCCAACCAGCAGCCAGATATCGGGCCAGGAACGCGGTGCGGGAGCCGGGCCGGGTGTGGGTGCGGACGTGGCGGCAGCAGCAATCTGTTCTACCGGGCCGAATTCGGCGATGATGCGTTTAGCGCTCTGCTCCGAAGTTCCCTCCCGGTTGAGCATCTCTGCGGCATCCTCCCGCATGGCCTGGACTGTCTCAGCTCGCTCGCGCGGGTCCGTGCCGATCAGCGCGCGGTCCAGATCGGCGAAGTACGCCTCCAACAGTGACGGCATCGGTTCGGTGGTAGTCATGAGTTCTCCTTAACCATGGTTGTAACGTCTGCAGCGAACGGGTGCCAGGTCCTGGTAAAAACCTGCAGCGCGTCCGTACCCTCATCCGTGAGGTGGTAGTAGCGGCGCGGCGGCCCCACGGGTGAGGGCTCCAGCGTGGTGGTGACCCATCCCTGCTGCCGCAGCCGCGACAGCAGCGGATAGAGAGTGCCTCCGCTGGCGAACAGCACTTTCCCCTCCCCTAGCCGTTCAGCTATTTCCAGCCCGTAGGCCGGTCCGGAGCGCAGACAGGCGAGGACACAGTAGTCCACAGTGCCTTTACGGAGTTGAGTCAGAACAGACTCAGCAGTAGGTGTCATGCACTGCACGGTACCGGTAACTTGTAATGCATGCAACCGGTCAGCAGTGAAAGCCCCGCCCGCTAGATTGGTCGGCATGAACTACAGGCGCCTCGAACGACAGGCGCCTTGAACTACAGCCGCACAGTCCCCTCGATGCAGCTGGTGACCGTGCCGCCAACCCAGATTTTCCCCTCGCGCCGGGTTATACGAACCCGACCGTGGCGGTCGAGGACGGATCCTTGCGACGCCGTGTAGGGCGGTGCCGCCACAGCCGTGTCGGTGAGCCACTGCCCCAGGCCGGCGTTGAGGCTGCCCGTGACCGGGTCTTCCCACACGGGGTCTCCGCCCACGAAGGCACGCACCTCGACGTCGGCCTCACCGGCGTCGTCGTACGGTCCCACCACACCGATTTCCAGTTCGCCTGCCTTGCCCGGATCGGGCTGCAGGTTCAGGACCTCCCGGGCCGAGGCAAGCCGGACACCGATCCACTGCGGACCGTTCACCAGCCATGAGGCATCAAGGATCTCCTCCCGACGGATCCCAAGCACCTCCGCCACCCGGCGGAGAAGCGGTTCATCAACGGGCCCGTAACGGGTAAACGGCGGCGCTTCGAAGGCCAGTGAATCCCCCTCCACCCGCACCGGGATCAGGCCTGCGGCACATTCCTGCAGCACCGTTCCGTTTGCCCTGGGCCTCCCTCCGGCCTCCAGCCAGGCCCTGGCCGAGCCCAGTGTCGGATGCCCGGCAAAAGGCAGCTCTTCCCTGCCGGTGAAGATCCGCACCCGGTAGTCGGCCCCGGGGCTGCTCGGCGGCAGAAGGAATGTGGTTTCCGAGAGGTTGGTCCACGCGGCGAAGCGCTGCATCTCCTCGGCGCTCAGTCCGTCGGCATCGTGCACTACCGCCAGCGCATTGCCGCGGTAGGCCTCCTCCGAGAAGACATCGACTTCGCTGTAGGGACGCGTTCTCATCGCGCCACTGTAACAAGGTCACCGGCCGAACAAGGTTCCGCAATGAACCAGGTCCCCGGGCGGCGCGGCACCCGGGGACGGTAGCGGGACGGCGGTTCACCCGTTGTAGGGCGCCTCGACGTCGATCACCCAGGTCACGCCGAACCGGTCGGTGAGCATCCCGAAACCGGGGCTCCATGCCGAGGCGGCGAGCGGTTCGATGATCTGCGCACCGTCAGCCAGGGCGCCCCAGAGCTTGTCCACTTCTGCCAGGCTCTGTCCGCGCAGGGACTGGAAGAACGTCCGGTCCGTGATGGTGGTGCCGTTTTCACGGCGGGTGGTGCCGGCGGTTGCGGCGGCGTCGGCACTGTCCTGGCCGGGGATGTCGTAGGCCATCAGGCGGAAGCCGTCCGGGGCTTCGAGCTGGCCGAACACGATCTTCTCGGCACCCGGAACCTCCTTGGGCATACCGAAGTCCCCGTAGGTGGCGGAGGTGACGCTGCCGCCGAAGACCGACTGGTAGAACGCCAGCGCGTCCGCCGCGGTGCCGGGGAAGTTCAGGTGGGTGGTGGTTTTGATGCTCATGGGTTCTGTCCTTTTGCCTCTGTAAAGGCCCGCCCTTTGCGGCCCTGAGAACAGACTGAACCTGGTAGAGGACAGGTTATGTCCTCTACTTCAGGCATACTCAAACCATGCCCGGAACCTCGTCACGGATGCTCGCCCTGCTCTCCCTGCTGCAGTCGCGCCGGGACTGGCCGGGCCGGGTGCTGGCCGAGCGGCTGGACGTGACCTCGCGAACGGTGCGCCGCGATGTGGACCGGCTGCGCGAGCTCGGCTACAGCATCGAGGCAGTCAAGGGGCCCGACGGCGGCTACCGGCTGGCGGCCGGTGCGGAACTGCCGCCGCTGCTTTTTGATGATGAGCAGGCCGTGGCCATCGCCGTCGCGCTCCAGAGTGCCGCGTCCAGCGGGGTGAATCTGGACGACGCCGCGGCCCGGGCGCTGACCACGGTGAAGCAGGTGATGCCCTCCCGGCTGCGGCACCGTGTGGAGGGAATCCGGTTCACCGACGCCGGCGCGGCCGTGCGGGTGGATCCGCAGGTCCTCGAAGCGGCCAGCGCCGCCGCCCGGGACCGCCGGGTGCTTCGCTTCGACTACGGTGATGACGTGTCCAGGCCGCCGCGCCGTGTGGAGCCGCACGCCGTCGTCGCCCGCCACGGCCGCTGGTACCTGATTGGCTGGGACCTCGAGAAGGCCGATTGGCGGATCTACCGGCTGGATAAGGTGGCGCCCAGGTTCCCGGCCGGGCCGGTATTTGCCGCGCGGCCGGTCCCTGCCGGGAACGCTGCCGCGTTCCTCGCGGCCC
Organism: Arthrobacter zhangbolii; assembly: GCF_022869865.1. Lineage (NCBI taxonomy): Bacteria > Bacillati > Actinomycetota > Actinomycetes > Micrococcales > Micrococcaceae > Arthrobacter > Arthrobacter zhangbolii. Next base: position 303,038 of record NZ_CP094984.1, on the reverse strand, counting down.
GGCTGAAGGGCTCCGACGGCGGCACGGACTGGCCGTGCTACGGGGAGCTGCTTATTGAACTTCCCGCCGCCGCGATTGCGCCGTGGCTGGGTGACGGCGAGCTGGAGCAAGTTTCAGAGAGCGCCTGCCGCGTGCGGGTCGGTTCCTGGTCGGAGGCCGGGCTGCTCTCCTGGGCACTGCGCTTTGATGCTCCGTTCACCGTCCTTGGTCCCGACTCGTTGAGGGACTCACTTGCCGGCTTCGCGGCGCGGATTAGGGCAGCGGGTAGTGCCGGCACCGTCCATGCCTGAATCGGGCGCTCTACCGCCAGCGGGAATGCAGGACCTCTATCGCCCCCTGGCTGAAACGAGTCCGTTCCTAGGCCAGCACTCTCCCGGCGTCGTTCGATGCCCGGCGAAGCTCCGGGGCGGCGCAGGCAACTGCGCGCTGACACGGATTCCGGCTTCACTGCGCGGGGTGATCGTCAGGATTCCGTCGTGTGCGTGCATGATTCTATTGACGATCGTCAGGCCCAGTCCGACGCCCGCGAGGTCGCTGTAGTTGCGTTCGGTCCCGCGTTGGAACGGTCCGGAAAATGTGGAGACCAGTTCGGGGCGATTCTCTCTCCCCGCTGTTTCGACAGTGAGCACACCGCGGTCCAGGAACGGGATTCGACCTTGAGTCGTACCGTGCCGTCTTCCGGCAGGTTGTGCACGATGGCGTTGCGTGTGAGGTTCCAGCATCTGCAGCAGCACATGGGGCTTTCGTCCCCGGCATAGATGCTGCTCCCCAGTTTCTCGGCCAACGAGAGCAGCGTTTCGGCCGCTTCCTCCATCAGAAGGGACAGGTGAACCGGTTCAGGAGAGAAAGACTTCCGATTTGCACGGCTGAGCACCAACAGCGCCTCGGTGAAATCGATCGCCCAACCGTTGGCGTTTCACAGGCCTTCATCCTGAACTTACAACTTCCTGCTCATGATTCCAGCCTGATTCCGCACATTATCTTCGCCCAGGCAGTGACTTCCGCGGTAGGGATTGTCCTGTGGCGGAAGTGGTACCGAAACGGCGGGTGAGCACCCGCGTATGTGTCTTTGGTTTCCATTGCGCCTGCCACTGTCCTGGCTTACGACGGATCCGGGATCAGCATCGTCACCGGTGCCACCATGCCAACCCGGGTCAGGCCGTCATTGCGATGTACTTTTCTTCTAGGAACTCGAGAATGCCTTCGGAGCCTCCTTCGCGGCCGAGTCCGCTTTGCTTCACCCCGCCGAAGGGGGCCGCCGGGTCGCTGACTACTCCGCGGTTGATGGCGATCATTCCGGCCTCGAGCCGTCGCGCCACCGCCATGGCTTCGCGTTCTTCTCCGAATACATAGGCCATGAGCCCGTAGACGGTGTCATTTGCCATCCGGATGGCCTCGTCCACGTCGTCATACCTGACGACGGCGGTCACCGGTCCGAAGATTTCCGACGAGTTGATCTTCATTCCGTGCTTGACGCCCGTCAGCAGGGTCGGGTCGTAGAAGGCTCCCACCGCGTGGCTGTGCCCTCCCTGCACGATCGTGGCGCCCTCCGACACGGCAGATTCAACCAGGTCCGCGACCTTATCCCGTTCCCCAACCGACACGAGTGCTCCCAGACGGTTTGCCCGATCCAGCCCGGGGCCAACGGTGTACTCCGCCAGGGCCTCACCGAACCTGGCCACGAAGGCGTCGTGGAGGGAGGAGTGGACGTAGAAGCGGTTCGCTGCCGTGCAGGCGGAACCGCCGTTGCGCATTTTTGCCTGCAGGGCGCCTTCAACAGCGATGTCGAGGTCTGCGCCCGGCAGCACGATGACCGGAGCGTTGCCGCCGAGCTCCATCGACGCGCTCACCACGCTGTCGGCGCATTCCTGCAGCAGTACCCTGCCCACCTCAGTTGACCCGGTGAAGGACAGTTTCCGCACTTCGGGCCGGGCGATCATCTTCGCGGTAAGGGGTCCGGTGGGAACTGGCGTCACGAGGTTGACGACGCCCGGCGGGAATCCCGCCCGGCGCAGTACCTCGACCATGTAGGCGGCCGTCAGCGGTGTTTCCCGTGCCGGTTTCAGGATGGTGGTGCATCCGGCCGCGAGTGCCGGCGCGAGTTTGCGGGTTGCCATGGCGGCGGGGAAGTTCCAGGGGGTGATGAGCAGGGAAACGCCGATGGGCTGCCGGTCCACGACGATGCGTTTGTCTCCCGCCGGGGACAGGCGGTAATCGCCCGGTATGCGCACTGCTTCCTCCGAGAACCAGCGAAAGAATTCCTTTGCATAATTCGCCTCGGCGACGGCGTCAGCCCAGGACTTCCCGTTTTCGCGCACCATGATCTCCGCGAAGGCTTCGGCTTCGTCCGTCAGGATTTCATAGGCGCGGCGGAGCAATTCGCTGCGCAGGCGGGGAGCCGTGGCGGCCCATGGCTCCTGGGCCCTGGCGGCCGCGTCCACGGCGGCCATGCAGTCCTCCTCCGTCGCGACGGCGAACCGCGCGGCCACGGAAAGGTCCGACGGGTCGATGACGTCGAAGCGCTCTCCGGACGATCCCGGCCGCCAGCTGCCGTCGATAAAGAGATCGGCGATGTAGGTCACGAGTGCCTCCCGTTGCTGAGGGCGCCGTCGTAGGCGCGGGTTAGGATGTTAAGGAGAAGTTCAGCCGTCACGGGTATGGGAGCAATGGCCACGAGCCGCCGGGAGGCCAGGCCCATCTCGGCAATATGCGGCAGCTGTTCTTTGGTGATGCCGATGCCGGCGAGGGATCCGGGAACCCCGATCGCTTGGTTGATGGCGACGATCCTCGTGATGGCATCATTTGCCTGTTGTTCCGGCACGGTTGATGCAGAGCCCAGGGCGGCACCGATGGCGGCTATACGTCCAACCGTTCCCGGGTCTGCCATGCAGGCATCAAGGACATATGGCAGGAGCAAACCCGTGCCCAGCCCGTGCGGGGTCTTACTCAGCGCACCGATGGGGTACTGCAACGCGTGGGAGAGGTGTGTTCCTGTGGGGCCGAACCCGATTCCACCGAGGAGGGCCCCAAGGGCTACTTCTTCCCGTGCCTGCCGGTTCCCGGGTTCGGTGACAGCGAGGGGCAGCCAGGTGCCGAGCTTCGCTATTCCCTGCAGCGCGATGGTTTCCGCGAAAATGTTGCGGCCCGTGAAGACCGGCAGCGTCGAAGACCAGTCCGGGTCCAGCGGTGCTGCGGTGAAGGATTCGACGAGGTGTACCAGGGCGTCAATGCCGGCGAAGGCGGTGACGCCGGCGGGTGCACCCAGCGTGAATTCGGGGTCCACAACGGCTGCCTGCGGGATCAGGAATGGGCTCGAAATACCCACTTTGAGGGTGAGCTCGGGGTCGGACACCACGGCCACAGGTGTGACCTCCGATCCCGTTCCGGCCGTCGTCGGGACCGCGACAACGGGGATGGTCGGGCCGGGGACCGCGTTCTCCCCGTAGTAACGGGACAGGGGTCCGCCGTGTGTGGCGAGCAGCCCGATGAGCTTCGCCGCGTCGAGTGCGCTGCCTCCTCCCACCGCGAGGATCACGTCCGGGTCCAGGGACCGGGCCATGCTTCCGGCGGCGTCGAGTGAGGGGGCGGGCAGCTCGGCAGCTATATCGCTGTACACGCTGACTTCCAGTCCGGCACCGTGAAGGACGGCCAGGAGGTCGCGGAAGTGCTCCGTCGGGGGAAGGAACGGGTCCACGACGGCGAGGACACGCGTTCCGTGGAGTTTGAGCAGTTCGGGCAGCTGGGCCCGGGCGCCATAGCCGAAGTGAACGCGCGATGGCAGCCGGAGCGTCCCGGTGATGGAGGGATTCATGGTGCTCCTATTTGAAAGCGATGGCGTTCGGCGGAGAGCCGACGCCGCCGGGAATGTTGAGGGGCTTACAGGTGAGGAAACACTCGTACACGCCGTCCTCGGCACAGTCCGCGGCGAGCTCGTCCAGTTTCCACAGTTCCCCGAGCGCCATGCCGAGCAGGGCGAGGAGCGGGCGGTGCAGCATGCCGCTGTGATCGACCCCGGTCGGCGGGGGTGCGTCGGCCGGGCTCCGGAAGTCGGAGTCGATCACGGGGTCGGCCTCGACGGCGAGGTTGTCTGCCGCGACGAGGGAGATCTCGTGGTCCCACAGCCAGCGGAGCGTTGATTCCCGCTGGGCGAGGCCGGGTGATTGTTTCCAGGGATCCGAGCGGCGCTTTTCGGGGGTTTTCGCGAGGTAGTCCTCCGCCCATGCGGTGCGGAGAAGCAGAATCTCTCCGCCGTGCCAGGACACATTCTGGCTCTCCGCTATTTCATCGAGCAGGTCCGTACCGATGGCAATGGTGGAGGAGGAGTCGTAGGAAAGGCCCTGTTGGGCGAAGAACCGGGGAACGTCCAGCAGGACGCCCCGGCCCGCGATGCCCGGGCCGGCCCAGTTCTGGATGCCGAGCCGGATCGAATCGGATGTGTTTTCCTCCGTCGAAAGGCCGTTGTAGAAACCGTGCTCGGGGTGGCCGATGTGGCGGAGTGCGTCAATCTGGGAGGAGGACTGCAAATAGAAGGAATCAACCCAGTCGTCCCGATGCCAGGTGTTGTTGGAGAACACCGTGTGTTCAAGCGGGCGGCGGGTTCCAGTGGGGTAAGGCTCGAAGGCAGTGACGGGGTGGTCGAGGCCGAAGCGGCGGCCGGTACGGACCAGCCGGGCCGCGGATGCGACCCGCTCGGGTGTTAGGAAGTTGATCGTGCCGAGCTGGTCGTCTCTCCCGAAGACGTTCCAGCTCGACCCCGGGGGCTCGGCGGAGGCGAGCTCATCGTAGGTCGGCAATCTGTTGTCCTTTTTGGCCGCCGCCCAGTTCTTCGCTGAGCGCGGCCGCGGTTCCCCTGAGTTGGGTGAGGATGGGTGAGCCGGGGCTGAGGTCTGCAGCCGGGTCGGCGCCGAGGAGCGCAACCGTGGCGGCAATGCCGTATTCGTCGAAGACCGGAACGGCGATGCCGAAGAGTCCCCCGGAGTGGTGGGCAATGCTGTAGCCGTGACGCCTGGCGTTGTAGATTGCCGCGTCAAGTTCTGACCGCTGGGCAGCAGGCAGGCCTGCCGCCGTTGTTCCGACGGCGTGGGGGTCCTTGAGGTAGGCAAGGAACACGTGCGTCTGTGCGGCGGTGATCTCCAGAAGCGATCCGGGCCGGACGGTCACAATGATGGTTTGGTTGCTGTCCTCTTCCACCAGGGTCGCCACCGGACCGTCCACGGCCCATAGGCTGAGGACGGCGGTCATCCGGACGGCGCCGCTCAGCTCGGCCAGGTACGGGGGCGCGATCTGCACCACCGGACGCCGGCTGAGCGCATGGATGCCCAGCTGCAGCATGAGTCCGCCAAGGACGAAGGCACCGCGCCGCGGACTCCGCTCGAGCATTCCGGCCGCGACCAGCGCTACGCAGTACCGGTAGGCGGTTGTACGGTTCAGGTTGAGCTTGGCTGCGACCTCTGCCGGCGTCACTTCGACCGTGTTGGGCCCGAAGAGTGCGCAAATCTGCGCTGCCCGGGATACTGCCTGAATGTCGTAGCCGGAGGTCTCGGCGTTTCCCTCGGTGTTCACCATCACATAAGCGTAGTTCAAATGGAGAACACTTCAGGGGACGGGCACCGGCCTCCGCCGGTGCCCGTATTATCCGGCCAACCACGTCGTGACCTTGGTGGATGCCTCATTGAAGTTCTTGGCATACCAGTCAACATCCTGGAGGATCGTCTCTCCCGTATTGACCTTGCCGTTGACCTCAACCTGGGACGTGTACTCGTCCAGCTTTGGCTCGGCGGCCGTATTGACCGGGGAAACGCCAAGCAGCTCGGAGATCTTGGCCGCCGGCCCGGGTTCCACAACACTTGATACGAAGTCCACCACGGCGTCCTTCTTCGCGGAACCAAGCGGAACGGCGAAGGCATTGAGTGATGTGACCGTGACGTCCCAGACGATGGTGATGTCGTCGTTCTCCTTGAGGAGAGGCACAAGCCGCGAGTCGGGCAGGAAGAAGATATCAACCTGGTCGGCGCTGACGGCCTGCTGCAGTGCTCCTACATTCGGGGCAAAGGTGGTGTCGTCCCGGATGCTGTCGAGCTTGCCGAGTGCGCGGTCGACGTCGAGCGGATACATCTTGTCCGGCTCCACGCCGTCTGCGGTCAGCGCGTATTCCAGGATGCCGTTCTGCAGGTTGGTGACCATTCCCCGCTTGCCCGGGAACGCGTCGGTGTCGAAGAAGTCGGCAACGGTCTTGGGGCCTTTGCCGTCAGGGAAGGCGTCTGTGCGGTAGGCCATGGGGGTGGCGTTGATCCAGTTGCCGATGTAGCACTCCCCCACGGTGCCCGGGACCAGGTCCTTCTGGTCCACGGAAGACAGGTCGAGTTTCTCGAAGAGGGTGCCGCAGTTCTGTTCCGCGGCATAAGGGGCAACCGCCATCACGTCCCACTGCACCGCACCGGATTCCACCTGTGCCTTCACCTGCGCCACGTCGGGCGGGGAGGTGTTGATGAATGAAACGTTGGGGTTGTCGCCTGTGTAGGACTTCTGCCATGCCTCGATCTGTGCAGCCTGCCCGTCGCCGCCGTAGCCAACGTAAGTGAGTTCAACGGGTGCATCGGGCCCGGTGGCTTCCTCTGCGGAGTCTCCGCAGCCGGTGAGCAGTCCGGCGAGGGCGATGATGCTGAGGGCCGGCACAAACACTGATTTGGATCTGGACATCATTGTCGTTTCCTTTGGGGTTTGGCCGAGATGCTCGGCGTTGTTCATAATATGAATTTCAGTTTCACTTGGTGAACGTTAGGCGACACGGTACCACTCAAGACGTCGATGTAAAGCGAGGAAATGCGGGTCAGGCAGCGACGATCCGTTGGCGTTCGGGCCGCCACCAGGCGGTGACGGCATCGCCGATGTTCAGCGTCGAACCCAGTGCGTCGATACGGGCGCGGCCGCCCAGGTTGCCCCTCCCCAGGTTCAGCAATGCGGTGCGGTAGGACCCCATGTATTCCAGGTCCTTGATGGTGGCCGGGATGGTATTTGCCCCGGCCGGAACGGAGCCTGGATCAAGGGCGATGAACAGGTCTTCAGGACGGACAACTATGGCGCTGCGCGAACGGACGCCCGCATGCCCCGCCACGGTGCGGGGATCCACCGACCAGGTCCGGTCCTCCCAGACGGCGTGCTCCCCGAAGCCCGCGTCGCCAAGGTCAAAGACATTGGAGTCGCCCAGGAACCTTGCCGTGAAAAGTGTTTCGGGTTCGCGGTACAGCTCTTGCGGACTGCCCACCTGTTCAATGTGCCCGTTGTTGAAGAGGGCAATGCGGTCGGAGAGGTTCATTGCCTCTTCCTGGTCGTGGGTCACGAACACGAACGTGGATCCCACTTCGCGGTGGATCCGGCGGATCTCTGCCTGCAGTGTGGCGCGGAGGTTTCGGTCCAGGGCACCCAGCGGCTCATCGAGCAGCAGCGCCTCGGGCTGGAAGACGATTGCCCGGGCAAGGGCGACGCGCTGTTGCTGCCCGCCGGACAACTGCGTCGGGTAATTCCGGTCGCGGCCCGGCAGTTGCACCAGGTCGAGCACGTCGGACACCCGGCGGGCAATGTCGGATTTGGACATTTTCCGCTCACGCAGCGGATATCCCACGTTCTGGGCAACCGTCATGTGCGGGAACAGGGCATAGTTCTGGAACAGCATCCCGAGGTTCCGCTTGTGCGGCGGCAGCGTTCCGACGTCGGTTCCGTTCAGGGCGATGGTCCCGCTGGTGAGGGTATCGAAGCCGGCAATGAGGTTGAGGGTGGTGGTCTTGCCTGATCCGCTTGGTCCGAGGAAGGTCATGAACTCCCCCGGTTCGATGGTCAGGGAGATATCGTCCACCGCCGGAACCTCGAGTCCGTAATCCTTGGTAACGCCCGCCAGCCGGATCTGGGTGCCCCGCCGCACCAGCGTCGGGGGCGCCTTCCGGGAGGGAACGGTCTTTTCGTTCGAAAGGGTCACGGCATACTCCTAGTCGGTCTTCTTGCGGTTGCTGATGAGCTGCGGCACCAGGAAGATGGCGGTGACCGCGACGACGATGAGGCTCGATGCCGCCGAGATGGTGGGGTCGAGTTCATAAGTGACGCTGTTGTACATCTGTACCGGCAGCGTTTGGAACGTCGGCGAGCGGAGGAACAGCGCAATCACCACCTCGTCGAAGGACGTGGCGAAAGCGAAGACCGCACCGCTGAGGATGCCGCGGCTGATCAGCGGCATCGTCACCGTAATAAAGGAACGGATCGGGGAAGCACCGAGCGACGCCGAGGCCCTCAGCAGCTGCGCGTCAAAGCCGCCGAGGGCACTGGTCACGGCCACCAGCACAAAGGGGACTCCCAGCGCGGCATGTGCCAGCACGTACCCCAGGAGCGAACCGGTCAGGTGCCATTTCAGGAACGAGATGTAGACGGCCACGGCAATCACGATCGACGGGGTCACCATGGACACCATGAGCACCGTGCGGACAAAAGACGCGGTCCGTCCGGTCATCCGGCTCAGGCCCACCGCCGCTGCGGTGCCCACAACGGTGGCCATTGCAGCCGCGAGCAGGGCCACAAGGAAGGAATTGGCAAGCGAGGTAAGCCAGATGGGGTTGGTAAAGAAGTTCTGGTACCAGCGGAGCGTGAATCCCTCCGGCGGCAGCTTGAACGCCGAGGATGACGAGAAGCTGGACGGGATGACCACAAGGGTGGGGAGGACCAGATAGAGCGCGACGGCGCCGCCGACCACCCACAGCCATACGGGAATCGGATCAACCCCGCGGTCCCGCCGCCGCCGGCTGCGGGGAGCTGCAGCCTTGCGGCTGCCGGTGTCTGTCAGTTTGCTCATGGGGTGTCCTTCGCCTTTGACGTGGCCACGACGCCGATCGCGGATATGGTGCCGCCGATGCGGTTCGCCCAGACCACCAGTACGAGGGTGACCACCAGGACGAGCATCCCCAACGCGCTGGCTCCGGCGAAGTCCAGGATCTGGGTGGTGCGCTGGGCGAGCAGCTGGGCAATAAGGGATTGCTGCGGTGAACCAAGCAGCGCCGGCGTCACGTAGAACCCGAGGCTCAGCGTGAACACGAGGATCAGCCCCGAAACCACCCCTCCGCGGGAAAGCGGCCAGTAGACCTTCCAGAAGGCGGCGATCGGTGACGAGCCGAGCCCTCGTGCCGCCAGGAGCAGCTTGCGGTCAATGGAACTCAGCGTGCTGAAGAGCGGGAGCACCATGAACGGAAGCAGGACCTGGCTCATCGCCACGGTGACGCCCACAACGGTGCCGTAGAAAACGACGTCGCCGGCCCCGAGGGCGTCAAAGAGGCTCTGTACGGGCCCGCCCCGCTGCAGGAGAACAATCCAGGCGAAGTTGCGTGCCATCACCGAGGTCCAGAAGGGGACGAGGACAATAACGAGCAGCACTCCGCGCAGTCGCGGACCCACCCTTGTCATGAGGTAGGCGTAGGGATACCCGATGAGGAAGGTGACCACGGTGACTATGACCGCGGTTCCGGCCGTCCTGCCGAGCACCGTGAGCGTGACGCCGTCGGTAAACAGGGACTTGTAGTGGTCAAGGGTGAAGTCCACGCCCCCGAAACTGCGGAAGAGGCTCTGCAGGAGGGGAAGGAGAAGCACTCCGGCAACCAGGGCGAGAGCCGGAATCAGGAGTGCCCAGTTCGGGCGCGGTGCCCGAACTGTTCGAGCTGTTCGAGCTGTTCGAGGTAACAGGGTCATGGTCTGGTTATCCGTTCGACATCATTGACGGTCGGGGCAGGCATCAGATGGTCACCGTTGAGCTGATGCGTTCGGCAGCATCCCGAAGCAGCTCTACACGAGGGGAGGAGAGGTCAGAGGGAGAGAGCATTGTGGTGGTGCCGAGGACGGCCACCGCGGCCTGTATATCACGGCTTCCGAAGACCGGCGCCGCCACCGATGCCAGGCCAACCCGGCCCAGGTCGGCCCACGCCACACGGTTCCGCCGTGCAAGCGCGAGTTCCGCCTGCTCCTTCCGCGCTTCCGCCCCGTCAAGGGACGCGTGCATGCGGGAAGCCACCTCCGGGTCGGATTGGAAAGCGAGGAGCATCCTCGACTGGGCCGCCTTGAGTTCGAGAACCGTGCCAACCCGCACGGTCAGCAGGATGGTCCCCCCGTTCGCTTCTTCGACATGGCTCACCACCGCGCCGGACCGTCCCAGGAAACTCAGCACCGCGGTGAGTCCCGTCTGGTCTGCAAGCGTGCGCATGATGGCCGGTGCCACCGTAAGGATCTGCTGGCGTGCCGACACCAGCGAAGCCAATTGGTTGATCAGGGGACCGGGGCCGTAGCCCTGGCCGAGGAACCCGGACGCCTGCAGGGACTGCAGGTAACGATGCGCGGTAGTCCGGTTGAGTCCGAGGCGGTCGGCCACCAGGGTCGGGCTCAGCACCTGGGTGTTCTGGTCGAAAAGGGCAAGGATCATGGCTGCCCTGTCGATGGTCTGAATAGCCCCGCGGTCACCATAGGGCAGCGCGGCGCTGCGGTCTGCGGCGGCGAGCGCATCAAGCGGATCAGGCACACCGCACCTCCTCGTCGAGGCTCGAAGGATCATTGGCGCTCAGTAAAACAACTGGTTGTTCATAATGCAAGCATTATTTTCATTTGATGAACGGTCGGCGGACCGCCTGGCAGAAATTGCGCCGCAAACCCCTAGACAGCAACCCATGGACTTCGTATGTTGAACACGGTCAACACAATCCGAACAACAAGGAGGTTCTCGGATGTCCATTTCCAACGACGTTCCCTCGCCCGCCCTGCTCAAAGTCCTGGAAGGAGCGGTCGATCTTCATGTCCACTCCGGGCCGAGCCCGTTCCCACGCCGCCTCAACCATGTGGAGGCGTCCTATGATGCAGCCCGCATTGGCATGCGGGCGCTGCTCATCAAGTCGCACCACCACAACACGGTCATGGACCTGCTTGCCATGGGGTCCCAGCTGGCGGACGCGCCAACCCCTGTCTACGGGGGCGTTGCGCTCAACTCCGAGGTAGGGGGTATCAACCCGTCGGCCGTCGCCGTCGCCATCCAGATGGGCGGACGTGCCGTATGGGGTCCCACGGTGTCGGCGGCCCAGCACATCGCTGCCCATAACCACGACGACGGGTTCCCCACCGCGGGCGCCAATCTCGAGGAGAAGGAGGTGTCCATCTGGGACGCCGGCGGCAACGTCTCCGAAGACACCGTCCGCGTTACACAACTGGTTGCGGAGGCAGACATCATGCTTACCGGCGGCCACCTCGATGCGGCGTCGATGAAGGCACTTTTTGCAACCGCGAAGGAAAACGGTGTTCGCCGGCTGCTGCTCCACCATCCTGATTTCATTGTCAACGCCTCCGATGACGACGTCGAAGAAATGCTGAAGTCGGGCGCGTTCGTGGAACATGAGCTGTCCATGTACCACCCGGACGTTCCCGCCCCCGGTTTCCCCATAAGCCGCCTGGTGGATTGGATCGACCGGATCGGTCCCGAACACACCGTCATCGATTCGGACCTCGGCCAGAAAACCAATCCGTTGCCGGTGGACGGCTACATCTACGTCATTCAGCAGCTGCTCGACCACGGGGTGGCCGAGAAGGACATCCGCCAGATGATCTGCAGGAACACCGCCTTCCTGCTGGGCCTGGAAGAAACAAACTGATGCGCCAGGCAGAAAAGGTCATCATCACCACCGCAGTGACCGGGTCGGTGAACGTCCCTTCGCAGAGCCCCTTCCTCCCCCTCGCGGCCGAAGAGGTAGTTGCCTCGGCCTTTGAAGCCGCTGCTGCCGGCTCCGCGATCATCCATCTCCATGCGCGGCACCCCGACGGGCGGCCCGCCTGGGAGGCCGAAATCTATGAGGAGATTGTCCCCGCCATACTCGAGAAGACCGACGTCGTCATCAACATCACCACCGGCGGCTCGTCTGCGATGACGATGGACCAGCGCCTGGCCGGAGCGCTCCGGTTTTCCCCCGAACTTGCCTCCCTGAACATGGGATCAATGAATTTCGTTTACTCCGGGATCGCGGACAAAGTCACGGGTTGGAAGCACGACTGGGAAAAGGAGTACGTGCTCAACACGTATTCACACCCTTTCATCAACTCCTTTGACCGCATCGAGCACACCCTCCGGACCCTCGGGGACGGCCACGGCACGCGTTTCGAGTTCGAGTGCTACGACATCGGCCACCTGTACTCCCTGGCCCACTTCGTCGACAGGGGCCTGGTGGAGCCGCCGTTCCTTATCCAAGGTGTTTTCGGCATCCTCGGCGGAATCGGCGCCGACCACGAAAACCTCACCCACATGGTCACCATCGCGGACAAGCTCTTCGGCAACGACTACTATTTCTCCGCCTTCGCCGCCGGGCGCAACCAGATGCAGTTCGGCACCCACAGTGCCTGGCTTGGCGGCAACGTCCGCGTGGGCCTTGAAGACAGCCTGTGGATCAGCAAAGGCGAACTTGCCACCAGCAACGCACAGCAGGTCCGGAAAATCCGCGCCGTGGTCGAGGACCTCGGCAAACAGATCGCCAGCCCCGACGAGGCACGGCAAATGCTCAACCTCAAAGGCGTCCAGAACGTCACCATCGACTCAATGATGAGGTAATCCTGATGAACACATACGCCAAGGACGACATCCGGTCCTCCCTTGCGCCGGCGACGGCGGCCAGGACCGTGGATCCGTCGACCCCGATCAAACCCTCGCAGTGGATTGAATTCCTGTCCCATGAGCCCTCCGAAACAGGCCCGCACGGCAGCCGCACGTGGAACGCCCGCGCCGCCAACCTGGTCATCAGCTACACCCAGGCCAAAGCCGGCGACGTCTTCCCCCGCACCGGACAACCCGATGAATACGCCGTCCTCCTGTACTCCGAGAGCGCACCCCTGCACATCACGGCCGGCAGTGAGTCAACCAGTGTGGACGAGGAGGCGCTCGTCGTTGTTCCGCCCGGAGACAGCTCGGTCACGGCCACGGCTGACGGGATCCTTATCCGCTTGTTTTCCTCGGTGGCGGACGATCTCCGGGAGGGCGCCCTCAATGCGGAGGCCTACCGGGAACCGGATCTTCGGGCCACCCCGCTGAAGCCGTGGCCGGATCCGGTAGGAGGCTTCCGCCTGCGGACTTACCGGTTGAAGGACACCCCGGTTGTTCCCGGCCGGTTCGGACGGATCTTCCGGACCACCAACCTGATGGTGAACTTCCTTGCCGAGGAACCGGGCCCGCGGGAAAAGACCAAGCTGTCCCCCCACTTCCACGATGACTTCGAACAGATCTCCCTCGCCGTCAAGGGCAGCTTCATCCACCACATCCGCTACCCGTGGGGGCCGGACTCGACCCAGTGGCGTCCGGATGAGAGCCGCCGGATCGCTACTCCGTCCATCTGCATCATTCCCCCGCCCACGGTGCACACCACCCAGGGGATCGGCGGGCACCAACAACTCATCGACATTTTCTCCGCGCCCCGCGAGGACTTCTCCGCGTCCGGCTGGGTCCTCAACGCCGACGACTATCCAGCCAAATGACGCTTCCCTATCCGGCGAGCCTGTTTCGGCAGGCGTTAGCGAATCCGGGGGCGCCTGCGCTGGGCACCTGGATAAAGATTCCCGCCATGGAGAGCATGGAGCTTATTGCCCTCGCCGGCTTCGATTTCGTGGTCATCGACCTCGAGCATTCCGCCATGAACCTGGAAACCGCGTACCGCCACATCGGCACCGCCCTGTTCGCCGGCGTCGCGCCGATTGTCCGCGTTCCTTCACTGGACAGCGGCATGATCCAGCGTCTCCTCGATGCGGGCGCGGAGGGGATCATGGTGCCGCACGTGGACACCGTCGAGGAGGCGGAAGCCGCCGTCGCAGCCACGCGGTTTCCACCTCTCGGGACCCGGGGCGTGGGCTCAACGAGCCGTGCGGGGGCCTGGGGTGCCATGCCCCGCGAGGACTACATGCGCTACGGCCAGGAGCAGGTGGTGCTGATCGCCCAGATCGAGAGCGGGGCGGCCGCCCGGGCCGCTGGAGACATCGCTGCGGTCAAGGGAATCGATTGCCTGTTGATCGGTGCCGCAGATCTGTCCACCTCAGAGGGCGGGACGGAATCCTCACCACACGTGACCGAGCTCATCGAAGGTGCCATCCGCGCCGCAGCTGCAGCGGGCATGCCGATCGGCAATGCGGGCGGTCCCACTGCAGGCTCCGTCCAAGCTGCCGTCGACGCCGGTTATTCATTCACGCTGATGGGCAATGACGCCAGTATGCTCGGTGCCGCCGCTGCTGCTGCCGTTGCCGCAGGACGCACCGTCCGGTACGGCTGACCCAAGGCCGACGGCGTATGCCGGCGGCAACGTAACGTTCCCTTTAACGGGGTGAAAGGAAACACCATGACAGCACGGCTTCTCGAAGGAAAAATCATCCTCATTGTCGGTGCGAGCACCGGCATCGGGGCCGATGCCGCACGGGTATTCGCCCGCGACGGGGCGTCCCTGGTGCTTGCGGCCCGGAGTGAAGCCGGCCTCCGGACCGTCGCCGACGAACTCACGGCCGCAGGAACACCGGTGGCCTGGGTTACGGGCGACGTGAGCGTCGGAGCGGACGTGCGGCGCTTCGTCGATACTGCCCTCGAGCGGTTTGGGCGGCTCGACGGCGCGTTCAACAACGCCGGGCTCACCGGCGCCGGGATGCTTCACGACGTCAGCGAAGAAGACTTCGACCGGATCATGGCGGTCAACGTCAAGGGAGTCTGGCTCTGCATCCGCGAGGAGGTCCGGGCCATGTCCGGCGGGGGCGGCGGCTCCATCGTTAACGTCAGCAGCATCGGCGGCACCCGGGGCAGCTCGGGCATGGGCGCCTACCAAGCGACCAAACACGCCGTCATTGGCCTCACCCGCACCGCCGCCCATGACAACGGGCCGGCAGGTATCCGGGTCAACGCCATCGCTCCGGGGCCGATCGAAACGCCCATGCTGCAGAAGACCCGCGAAGCCATCCCCGGCGGCGTCGAGGCGCGCATCGCCGCCACCCCGCTCCGCAAAGCAGGTACCACTACCGAGGTCGGTGATGCCGCCGGCTGGCTCCTGAGCGACAGGGCAAGCCACATCAGCGGAGTCGTGCTGCCGGTGGACGGCGGATTCAGTTCCTGACCGCTTCGGGTCCGGCGGACGGCACCGGCTCCCGGCCGGCGACCCAGGCGACCGTGAACGGGGCATCGGTCCTCGCCCGTACCTCCTCGACGCTCACGGCGGGTGCTATCGCCGTCATCACCAGGCCGTCCTCCGTGACATCGAAAACTGCGAGGTTGGTGATGATCTCATCGACGCATTGCCTGCCTGTCAGCGGCAGGGTGCACTCCCTGACGATCTTGGCGCTGCCGTCCTTCGCCACGTGGTCGGTGACCACGATTACCCGAGGGGTGCCCGCGACCAGATCCATCGCCCCGCCCATGCCCTTGACCATTGCCCCGGGAACCATCCAGTTGGCGAGGTCGCCGCGTGCCGAGACCTGGAGCGCACCAAGGACGGCTGTGTTGATGTGCCCGCCCCGGATCATTCCGAACGACGTGGCCGAGTCAAAGAAGCTTGCCCCCGGGACAGCCGTGACGGTTTGCTTGCCGGCATTGATCAGATCGGCGTCTTCCTCTCCCTCATAAGGGAACGGCCCGATACCGAGCAGCCCGTTTTCACTCTGCAGAATGATGTTGACGCCTGCAGGAATATGGTTGGCCACCAGGGTCGGAATGCCGATGCCAAGGTTGACGTAGTCACCGTCCCGGAGGCCTGCGGCGGCGATCGCCGCCATCTCGTCCCTTGTCCAAGTCATGATCTGTTCCCTCCAGTCAGTGTGCGCGGCCGGGTTGTCCGCTGCTCGATGTCCTTGGCCAGGGACGTTGTCACCAGCCGTTGGATGTACACCCCCGGGGTTACTACGTGGTCCGGATCCAGGTATCCGGGGGCAACCAGCTCCTCGACCTCGGCGACTGCGAGCCGGCCTGCGGCTGCCACCAGGGGATTAAAGTTGCGGGCCGTATGGCGGTAAACGAGATTGCCCTCCCGGTCACCGCGGTAAGCGTGCACAAGGGCGACATCTGCAACGATCGCCCGCTCGAGGAGATATTCCTTTCCCCCGAACTCCATGGTCGTCTTGCCTTCGGCTACGGGGGTTCCCACCCCTGTAGCCGTGTAAAAGCCGGGGATTCCCGCTCCCCCCGCCCGGAGGCGTTCGGCGAGCGTTCCCTGCGGCACAAACTCCACGTCGAGGGTCCCTTGGAGATAGGCCGCGGCGAACCCGTTGTTTTCTCCCACGTAGGACGCGATGACCCGGGAAACCTGGCCGTTCTCGAGCAAAAGGCCGAGGCCTTTTCCATCCACTCCCATATTGTTCGAGACCACCGTGAGGTCCCGGACCCCGGAGTCCCGCACCGCCTCGATGAGGTACGACGGAATTCCGCTCAGTCCGAAGCCCCCAACCGCCAGGGTCATGCCGTCACTGAGCACGCCGTCGAGGACTTCGCGGGCGCTTGTCCACACTTTGGACATCGGAACTCCTTCAATCGGATGGAGGCGAGCCAAACAGGGTGGAAAAGCAGAATCAATAGGCCAGAATGAATTCGGCACTATGTGAATTCTGGTTTTCAAGTTGTCCACATACTGAATCGGTGAACCATGCCTGAAGCGCTTCCCGGAAGCCAAGTTGTTGCACGCGTGGCCGCCATCCTGCGCGCACTCAGCGCCTCCCCGGGCGGGCTGCCCACGAGGACGGTCGCTTCGACCACCGGGCTTACCCGGCCCACCACGTACCGGCTGCTTCGTTCCCTCGCACTCGAGGGATATGTCGATTTCGACGAAACCCGTTCCCGCTGGGTATTGGGTACCGAGCTGTTCGTGCTGGGAACCGTCGCCGGCGCGCGCCACGATATAACCGAACTGGCCATCCCCCATGTCCGGCGGCTCGCGGCAGTGACAGGTGAAAGCGCGTTTCTCTCCATCCGCCGAGGTGACGAGACGGTCTGCCTGCTTCGGGAGGAAGGCAGCTTCCCCGTGCGGTCTTTCGTCCTGTACGAGGGCGTGCGTTTCCCGCTGGGCGTCGCCTCGGCCGGACTCGCCATCCTCTCCTTCAGCAAGCCCGAGGAAGTCGATGCCTACTTCCGTCGCTGGGGAAATCCGTGGGGCACCGGACATTCCGAAGCAGAGATCCGGGACCGGATACTCCGCACCCGGGAACAGGGGTTCGCGGTGAACCCCGGCCTGATTGTGGAGGGCAGCTGGGGAATGGGCGCGGCCGTTTTCGACGCCACACGCAACGCGACGTACGCCCTAAGCATCACCGGCATCGAGCAGCGCTTCGGATCCGCAAGGCTCCCGGTCCTGGGCCGGGCGTTGCTTGAAGAGGCCCATCAGTTCAGCCGGCGCCTCGCGGGAAGGGCCGGCCGGTAACACCCGCGGACCGGCACCGCCTGCCAGCAGCTCGGTCCAGATGGAGTCAGGCCCCTGCGGGGACATCGGGAAGAGCGTCCATCCGCACTTCCGGAAGCGCCTCGAAGGCAGGCTTGGCAAACCAGTAGCCCTGGAACAGCCGGATCCCGGCGGCCTTGAGCACCCGGAACTCAGCCTCGGTTTCGATCCCCTCAGCCAGCAGCGTAATGCCGAGTTCCCGGGCGATGCCGATGATGCCGGCCAGGACGGCCTGGCGGGCAGGGCTGGTGTCGATTCCGCGGACGAGTTTCATATCGATTTTGATCAGGTCCGGCTGGAAATCAACCAGCAGGCCAAGCCCTGCATGGCCGGCACCGAAATCGTCCACGGCTGTGGTGAACCCGTGCTTGCGGTACTCGGTGATGATGTTGGTGAGGTGCGCGGTGTCGGAGACCTCTTCGTTTTCGGTGAACTCGAACATGATCGAGGACATCGGAAAGTTGCACCGGCGGGCAGTATTCAGGGTCGCCCGCAGGCAGGCAGCCGGTTCATAAACAGCTTTGGGCATGAAGTTGATGGAGAGCATCAGCTCCTCGCCCGCGGGAAACAGGCGCGAGGCCAGCTCAATGGCCTTGACCCGGCAGTCCTGGTCGAAGCGGTACTTCTGCTCCGGTGAAACCTTGGACAGGACCTCATAGGCCCCTTCCCCGGAGGCACCACGCACCAAAGCCTCGTAGCCCCACACCCGGCCGGCAGCGGCGTCGTAAATCGGCTGGAACGCCATACTGAAGTCGAAGTCGAGTTTTGAAGCCGTGCTGCAGCCGTTGCATGCCATGTGGTGTCCCCCCGAGTGAATAGGATCAGTACATTACTGCAGCTGGAACACGGAGGTGAGCACCCCGCCGCCCAGACGCACCGCGGCGTTACAGCAGCGGGTAAAGACCGCTGTGGGCGATGGCCCGTGCGTCCGTTCGGCGCTCAAGGTGCTGCCGGAACAGGGCAACTTCGGGCCCTTCGGGCCGGCCGAGCCGGGAGCCGGCGGCGATGAAGGCCGTGCCGAGGCGGATCAGTGCGCGGGAGGTGAATCCTGCATGAACGGTGGCGGGCGGGTAGTACCCGAGGCTGGCGGAACTCATGGCTGCTCCTGGAAATCGATGAGGGGAAAGGCGTTGAAGTGCAGTTGGACGGGGCGGGCGCCGGGGGTTCCGGGTTCGCTCCGGTAGGCCTCGAGCTTTTCCCGCAGGATCGCTTCCATCTCGCGGGTGAACTTCCGGAGCTGGTCTGCGGTGAGCTGGGCGTTGAGGGTACTGAGCATGGCGGCGTCCGCCCACTCTGCCGGCAGTTCGGACGGGCTGCCTGACGTAAAGGCAGCCAGGGCCTCCGCACGTCCCTGGACAAAGTGCCGGTTCACCTGCCGGGCCGCCTCGCGGACGGCAGGGTCCTGTTCGGACGAAGAGGTATTGACGGCCAGGGTGCCCCGCGGGCGTTCCCACCACCGCTCGCGTCCCGAGCCCCGGTTCTCGATTTCGCGGACCAGGCCGTGCCGTGCCAGTTGCCGGAGGTGGTAGCTGGTGGCTCCGCTGGATTCCCCCACCCGTTTGCCCATGCTGCTGGCGGTCTGAGGCCCGTACTGGGACAGGATGTCCAGCAGCTGCACCCGGAGCGGGTGGGCCAGGGCTTTGAGTACGGGGCCGTCGAGGACACGGTCACCGTCACGGGCGGGCTGCTTTTCGGGCAGTGGTTCTGCGGTCATGGAGCCAGCATGCCAGTGCAAAGGTTTATTTGCAAACGTTTCTTTGCATCTGCTCCGCAAGCAGTCCTGCGCCGCCCTGTGTGTGGCCTGCATTACTGTGGCTATGGATCCCAGCACCCACAAGCCTTCAAGGAGACCCGATGTCCGCTTCCGAAATGCGTTCCAAAACGCTTGAATACTCCCCGGCGGAACGGGACGTCGCGCGCATCTTCTCGCGGACCGGGCTCGAGCACCTGCAGGCGCTGGCCGCCGGCGAGGTTTCCGGCCCGCCGATCAGCAGTCATGTCGGCCTGCGGCTCGTCAGCGTGAGCGAGGGCGACGTCGTCATGACGGCGGAGCCTGACGAATCGCACTACAACCCCATCGGCTCCGTCCATGGCGGCTTTTTCGCCACCGTCCTGGACTCGGCCTGCGGCTGCGCCGTGCACTCGACTTTGCCGGCCGGCGTCGGCTACACCAGCCTCGAGCTCAAGGTGTCCTTCCTGCGGCCCGCCACCGCGGACACGGGCACTGTCACGGCCCACGGCTGGGTGACCAAGACCGGACGCAACGCAGCCTTTGTCGAAGCGGACCTGCGCGACGCCGCCGGCCGGGTCCTCGCTACCGCCTCAAGCACCTGCCTGGTGGTGGGCCCCGATCCATCGGGACGTTGAGCCTTACATATCCCTATTGTTTGCCCGCCCCGGCAAGCCCCCAGCGCCCTGCGCTCACGTCACCCTCCCATGGATTCGGCTATCTCGTGCGCCCAGCCTGCCACGCAGGCGCCCGGGCCGTCACACCCTTGAATCCCGGGGCGACTACCTGCAACCAGCAGCCTGCGGTTGCGGATCAGCGGGGGTTCACACGGTCCTCGTGCTTGCGTTGCGCCCGTGCAGCGAGGAACAACAAGGATCCGATCGCCACGTAGACGGCGGCACTGAGCCAGATAGCCGCGGATTGCTGGGTGAGGAGCGCAATGCTGGCAATGATCGCCAGGACCGGCATGAACCGGGGGGCGGAGAAGTGTTCATGGTCCACTTTGTCCTTTTTGAGGACAAGGACGCTGACGTTCGCGGACAGGAACACCAAAAGCAGGAGCAGCACGGTGGTTTCGGCCAGCGAGGCGACATTTCCGGTGAGCGTCAGGACAATCGTCAGCCCGGCCACCACCACAATGGAAACCCACGGGGTACGGCGGCCCGGCAGCACGCGGCTGAAGGCCCGAGGGAGCAATTCGGCTTCCGCCAGGCCGTAACCGACACGGCTGGCCATCACCATAAACAGCAGCGCGCCGTTGGCAATGGCAATCAGCGCGATGATGCTGAAGAGCCCCGGCGGGATGGCGACACCGCTGGCGCCGACGACGGCGAGGAGTGGGCCGGTGGACTCGGCCAGCTCCGTCGGGGCCATCACGATGACGGCGCCGAGGGCGATAAGGAGATACACCAGCCCGGCGGTGCAGATGGCGCCGAACAGTGCGCGGGGGTAGGCCTTGGAAGGATTACGTACTTCCTCGGCCATGTTTGCTGCCGCTTCGAAACCCAGGAAAGAGAAGAACGCGACGATCGATGCGGCGAAGGCGCCTTGCAGGGGCGGCACGTCCGGCGCGAACTCAAGGAGCCGGGAGGGTTCCCCGTTACCGGAGGTGAAAACGATGGCACAGACCACAATGACGATGACCAAGCCGGATACCTCGATGACGGAAGCTATCAGGTTCGCGGCGAGGGACTCCTTGACGCCGCGAAGGTTGATCAGGGTCAGCAGGATGATGAAGACAACCGCGGCGGGAGCTGCCGGCACATCGATGAGCGCCGTCAGGTAGTCGCCCGCGAAGGCGTTCGCCAGCGCGGCAGCCGTGGTGATTCCGGAGGCCATCATCAGGAATCCGACCAGGAAGGACACATAGGGGATGCCAAAGGCCCGGTCGGCGTAGCGGGCGGCTCCGCCGGCGTGCGGGTACTTGGTGATCAGTTCTGCGTAGGTTGCGGCGGTGAGGAGCGCGACCACCAGCGCGATCAGCAGGGGTAGCCAGATCGCACCGCCGACGTCGGAGGCCATGGTCCCCACGAGGGTGTAGATGCCGGCACCGAGGGTGTCGCCCACGATAAACGCGAACAGCAGCGGCACCCCGATGGCCCGCTTCAACCCGGGTGATGATTTTGATGTGGCAGTGCCGGTCTCTTCCGTCATTGGGCTATTGGATTCCGTTTGCTCCCCCCTGCGCAATACTTGGGCGGAATCCGGTGCACAAAAAGTGTTGGCCGGCAGGCGCACCGGCCTGCCATGGTGCCGGCGGGGGCGGATAGGCTGGGGTTCGCCAGCCAGCGGCCGTGCGCGGCAAACCGCCTCGAGCCCCTCACGACGAAGGACGCCAGTGTCAGACCCCCAGCCGCCCGCGCGCGGGCCGTATCCCGCCGTCGCACCGGACCCGCTGGGCCTGGTGCAGCGGCGCACCATGCGCGTGCTTGTTGTGATGCAGATTATCGGCACCGTCGGCGTCGGCGTGGCCCCCTCAATCGGCGTGCTGCTGGCAGGGGAAGTCACCAACAGCGAAGCATGGGCGGGGTTGGCACGGACGGCCAGTACGCTCGGGGCCGCCCTGCTCGGCCTGCCGCTGGGCAACCTGGCCGCCCGCCGCGGCCGCCGCATCGCCCTGGCCACCGGGTGGTGGACCGCCGCGGCCGGCGCAGCACTCCTGGTCGCGGCGGCCCAGTGGAGCCTGGTGGTGCCGCTGTTCATCGGGCTGCTGCTGATCGGCGCCGGGTCCGCTGTCAGCCTCCAGGCCCGGTTCGCTGCTACCGATCTTGCCGAGCCGCACCACAAGGGCCGCTCCCTGGCCCTGGTGGTGTGGGTGGGCACCATCGGTTCCGTGCTCGGCCCGAACCTGGGGGTGCCGGGCGAGATCATCCACCGGGCTACCGGACTCTCCGTGTTCGCCGGGGCGTTCCTGGTGGCCGCCGCCTGCCTGGCCCTGGCCGGCGTCGTTGTGTTCCTCCGGCTGAAGCCGGACCCCCTGCTGACCCTGCAGGCCAGTGTCCCCTCCCCCGCGGCACCGGCCGGGAAGAAACGGGCTCCGGTCCGCCGTATCCTCGCGGAACTGCGCATCAACCGGCCGGCCCGCTTTGCCATGATTGCCATCCTTTCCGCCCAGGTGGTGATGGTGTCGATCATGACGATGACCCCGGTGCATCTTGCGCACCAGGGCGGATCGATCACGGTTATCGGCATCACGATCAGCCTGCACATCGCCGGTATGTACGCGCTGGCACCCCTGGTCGGATTCATTGTGGACCGCCACGGCCACCGGCCCAGCATCGTGGCGGGCATCCTGGTGTTTACAGCATCGGCAACGATCGGTGCCCTCCGGCCTGCGGACACCGGCTGGATCATGGTGTCGCTGTTCCTGCTCGGCGTCGGCTGGTCATTCATCAACGTAGCCGGCTCCGCCCTGTTCAGCCGGGTCGTCTCAACCGAGACCCGCGCATCCTCCCAGGGCGGCGTCGACGCCCTCGCAAACCTGTGCGGCGCCGTGGCCGCCTTCGCCGCCGGCCCGCTGCTCGCCGCCAGCAGCTTCCCCGTGCTTTCAGTCCTCGCCACCGCTGTCCTGCTTCCGCTCGCGGTCCTCACCGTCCGACGCCGGCACAAGACTGGCTGAGCCGGCGGGAAAGGGCAGCAACCACCAATCCGCGCCTTGCGAGCCGGCATCATGCCCAGCCGGTGCACAAACCCGGGACGGTGTGGCACCTTTTCCTTAGACGATGAGCCTTTGAAGCAGATCCGATTAACCCGGTACCGGCACCGCCGCAACCCATGAGGCCGTCGGCCCGGACGTGCCGCCGGTCCAGACATAAGGAGTCACCTTCATGAGCAACTCCAAGCCCCAGGTCCTGGTTGGCGTCGAGACCGGCACTGCTGCAGCGGTAGTCGAGGCGGCGGCAGGCTTGGCCGACCAGCTCGGTGCAGATCTGGTCTGCGCCCATGTTGACGACTCCAGCGAGCAGGTGGAGCAGCGGTCCGACGGAACGGTGGTGTCGACGCCGCTGAATCCGGACCTGCCTTTCACCGAGAAAGAGGAGATCGATCCCGGGCTGCGGGCAGAGATTGCGGGGATCCTGGATCCCCACCCGGTGAAATGGTCCGTCCGGGCGCTGGCCGGCGGGCCGGCACAGCAGCTTGCCCGGCTGGCGCAGCAGTTGGACGCGGCAATGATTGTGGTCGGCACCCGGGAAGCCGGTTTCCGGGGCTCCGTTGAGGAGTTTTTCACCGGCTCCGTAGCCGTGCAGCTATCCCACCGCCAGCATCGTCCGGTGGTTATGGTCCCGCTCAACCCTGTCCTCGACGACGGTCTGCTGCCATGGGAGCGGACGGAGTAGGCGAACGCGCCGTGCCGGGGAGGCAGGGTCCGGTCACAGCAGCACGCCGCCCGAGATTTCGAACCGCTCCCCCGTTGCCCAACGGAATTCTGAGGAGACCATGGCCGCAATCGCGTCGGCAATGTCCTCCGGCCTGCCCACCCGCCCGAGGGCGGTCTGCCCGGACAGTGCCGCGCGCATGGTTTCGTCATCGCGCATGGCTCCGCCGTTGAAGTCGGTCGCGGTGGGCCCGGGCGCAATCGAGTTGATCCGGACGCCTCGCGGACCCAGTTCGACGGCGAGGCTGCGGGTCAGTGCCTCTAGTGCCTTTTTCGACGCCGCATAGACAGAGGTCGCCGGACTCACGTGCCGGCTGAGCGAACTCGACACGTTCACGATGCTCGCCCCGTCCGACAAGTGGGGCAGGAAGGCCTGCGTGAGGAACAGCGGACCCCGGACGTTGACCGCAAACGTGGTCTCGAAGTCTTCGGCAGTAATGCCGCCGAGCGGCGCGAACAGTCCAACTCCGGCGTTGTTGACCAGCACGTCGAGAGTGTCGGCGTCCCATTTCTCCCCAACACCGTCGAGCACTGCGGTACGGGCCGCTTCGATGGAGGACAGGTCCGAGACGTCCAGCCGGACGGCGATGGCTTCTCCGCCGGCGTCGGTAATTTCGTCCACGACGTCACCTGCACCGTTCCGCGACGCGGCGACGACGTTGATTTTGTTCCGCGCCAAATCGAGCGCGGTGGCTCGTCCGAGTCCGCGGTTGGCTCCGGTGACGAGGGCAATGCGGGTCATGTCGTCTCCTGTAAGTAAATGGATACTTACCGCTAAGCTAGTGTCCGGGCACGGGCCCGTCAAGACCTGATCAGGGGGAACCGCATGGCACGCGACGCCGAAGCTACGAGGGAGCGGATTCTCTCCGCGGCGACCATCGAGTTCGCGGCCCACGGCCTGGCCGGCGGGCGTGTGGAGCGGATCGCTGCCCAGGCACGGAGCAACGTCCGGATGATCTACGCATACTACGGCAGCAAAAGCGGCCTGTTTGATGCCACCGTCGCGGACGCCCTGCGCCGTATGGCAGAGAATGTCCCGCCGCGCTCCGAGGACCTCGCAGGCTGGGCCGGAGACGTGTTCGACCATCACCAGCGCTTCCCGGAAGTCCTCCGCCTCAGCATGTGGGCCCGGCTTGAACGGCCCGAAGCCACCGCGGAGCCGGGCGATACCTACCGGAGCAAGACCCTCTCCGTCGCTACGGCTGCCGCCCACCCACTCTCCGCCGTCGACATTCTGGTGTTTATCTACGCCATAGCGCAGGCCTGGCAGCTTTCACCGGAGGGTCTGACTGGTCTCGCGGAGAACCCGACCCGTGGTGAGGAGGTTGCCGCCCGCCGGCAGGCGGTTGTCACCGCCGTCGAACGGATGCTGCATGCCCCAGGCTGAGCGGGGTGCGGGTTAGCCGGCGTTCACCCGGTCCTCGTGCTTGCGTTGCGCACGGGCAGCGAGGAACAACAAGGATCCGATCGCACGTAGACGGCGGCACTGAGCCAGATAGCCGCGGATTGCTGGGTGAGGAGCGCAATCCTGGCGAAGGTTGATCAGGGTCAGCAGGATGATGAAGACAACGGCTGCGGGGGCTGCCGGCACATCGATGAGCGCCGTCAGGTAGTCGGCCGCGAAGGCGTTCGCCAGCGCGGCAGCCGTGGTAATTCCGGAGGCCATCATCAGGAAGCCGACCAGGAATGACACATAGGGGATGCCAAAAGCCCGGTCAGCATAGCGCGCGGCTCCGCAGGCGTGCGGGTACTTGGTGATCAGTTCCGCGTAGGTTGCGGCAGTGAGGAGCGCGACCACCAGCGCGATCAGCAGGGGTATCCAGATAGCCCCGCCGACGTCGGAGGCCATGGTCCCCACGAGGGTGTAGATGCCGGCACCGAGGGTGTCGCCCACGATAAACGCGAACAGCAGCGGCACGCCAACGGCGCGCTTCAGCCCGGTTGGTGTTTTTGCTGCGGCCGTGCCGGAATCTGTCGTCATTGGGCTATTGGCTTCCGTTTGCTGCCCCTGCGCAATACTTGGGCGGAATCCGGTGCACAAAAAGTGTTGGCCGGTAGGCGCACCGACCTGCCATGGTGCCGGCCGGGGCAGATGAAACGGGCTCCGGTCCGCCGCATCCTCGCGGAACTGCGCATCAACCGGCCGGCCCGCTTTGCCATGATTGCCATCCTCGCCGCCCAGTCTCGGCGGAGACCCGCGCATCCTCCCAGGGCGGCGTCGACGCCCTGGGAGGATGCGCCCGGATCAAGAGACGGCTCGGAACTGGTTGGCGTGTTCCCTGGCCCACTGGGCAAAGGTTCGCGGGCTGCGTCCAGTTACCTCTTCAATGGTGGGCAGGACCGTGCCGGCAGCTGCGGGTGGGTTGGCGGCCAGCTGGATGCCGAACTCGACATAGTCCTCGTCGTAGCCGTAGCCACGAAGCCGCTCGCGCTCCGCCTCCTCACTCAGTTGAACGAACCTGATCGGCTCACCGGTTGACTCAGCGAGTAGCTGTGTTCGCTGAGCAGTGGTGAGTGCCTCCGGTCCGGTCAGCGGATAGGCTTTGCCGCCGTGCCCGTCTGAGGTGAGCGCCGTGGCTGCCACTGCGGCGATGTCGGCTTCGTGCACGACGGCGCTGGGGTAGTTGGCGAGCATGGAGACCGTGCGTGAGGCACGGACCTCGGGTGCCAGGTCGAGGGCGTTGCCCATGAACTCGGCCGGTTGCACGATCGTCCAGCTGATGGAGCTGGCCTTCAGGGCCCCTTCGATGCTGGTGGGTGACCAGCCGCCTAGGACCGTGGCTCGGCTGATGCCGGAACGCTCGGCGAGCCGAACGATCTCCGCTCCGTTCGTGAGATCCTCGCCGTCGTCACCGCCGAAGGTGATCAGGTGGATAGCGTCTATGCCCTCGAACGCCGATCTAAGGCTGGTGATGCCGGTCAGGTCGCCGGCTACCGCCTCGACACCGGCGGGCAGATCGGCCTTGGCGGGGTTGCGGGTGAGCGCACGGACCGTGTGCCCGGACTCGTGTAGCT
The DNA here is from genome assembly GCF_022869865.1 of Arthrobacter zhangbolii. NCBI lineage: Bacteria > Bacillati > Actinomycetota > Actinomycetes > Micrococcales > Micrococcaceae > Arthrobacter > Arthrobacter zhangbolii. The sequence continues at coordinate 276,478 of NZ_CP094984.1, read as the reverse complement.
GAGACACGAGGTGGCGTCCGACCTGGCCGGTGGCTCCGGTGACGAGAATGCGCATGGGGCAGGTCCTTTCATTGGCGGTCCGGTGCTGAGCTCGATGATCACGGGGCTCGTCCGATCTGGTACTGATCCCAGCGTGGCAGGGCTTGCGGTCAGCTCCTGTCCGCAAGGCCCCCCGGCGGACTGTTGTCGGCGGTTCTTGCCCATGTTCTGTTGCTCCTCGTCCAGGCTCAGCTCCGATGATCTGCGCAGCGGGACTGGTGGTGCTTCCCGCCGGAACGTGTGCTGCCCGGGGTCGGCGGGCAGATGTCCGGGGCGTGCGGCAACCGACCCGCCCCGCTGGGCACCGGGTGTGTTCTGCTCGATGTCATACTCAACACCATGGTGGTCCTGCATGTTCTCGCTGTCAGCGTTGCACTGCTCGCTGGCGCTATCGTGCTTGTCCTGCGCAAGGGCACAGCTCTCCATAGAAGGTTGGGGTGGCTGTATGCTGCGTCCGCCTCGGTGATGGCATTTTCTTCCTTCGGCATCTACGAGATAAGGAACGGGCCCAGCCTCTTCCATGCCATATCAGTGGTGGTCCTCGTCCTTGTGGGCTTCGCCGTTTACCAGCCTTTACGGCGGCCGAGAAGCTCCACTTGGATGTCCCGCCATCTCGTGCTCATGCAGACTTCGTATCTCATGTTGGTGGTAACGGGGATAGCCCAGTTCTTCGATCAGCTGCCTTTCGAAAGTCCGGCGATAAATGCGATTGTTTTCCTCCAGCTTCCTCTCGTTATGGGTATTGTCCTTATTTCAGTTTCGGCACGAGCGCACTTAAAAACACCGCTTTCCCGCCATGGATGAGCCGCGGCACAGCCGAAACCCTGGAGGCCGTAACGTTGTGCCCTACAGCTTCGGAAAGGGGTGCGCGTTGTGAATAAAGCCGAGGTGACCCTGGGAAGTTATCCCCGTGACGATGTCGCATGGGCGAAAGACGGCAAGGTTCGGGAAGGCCGTGCGACAGTACTGGTCCGCCAGCCTGACGGAACGCTGAAGCCCGCCGGTGAAGTCTCTTTGGGGGACGGGAGCGTTATGCATCCCGATGTGGAAGTCGGTGGCGAGTTCGTCGTTGAGCTGCACGCCCGCTTCGAGTCGGAGATCTACGAGCGCCGGGTGACCTTCATTGCCAGTGGTGACGAGGCCAGCGACGTTTTTGTATCGGCTATCGGGCCCGGCGCGCACGCCGAGCCGAAGGCCGGCCTGTTTAAGCGCACACGGTATTCAGGCTTCGAGTTTGGCGTGCTGGTTATGGCCGCCACCACCGAGCAGGGCACCCGTCTCAGCGGCACGTCAGGCCCGCTTATCAAGCATGGACCCGGCGACGGCGTAGCCGCTATTTAGCCGCCGCAGCAGGGGCCGCGTTCGGCTCGTTGGCGGCGAGCTCTGCGGTTAGTTCCAGGCACCGCAGGCGGGCCGGGGAGTAGTCGTAGGGCATCATTTTGACGGCGTCGATGAGGCTTACGCACGCTTCCCCCGCGCCGGCGTCCTCCCCACGTGCCGTGCCGGCGGGGTTCAGGGCATCCCAGGAGTCGAAGAGCTCATCGTCGCTCTGCGCCTGGCCGGAATTGATGATGGCGGCGTCCAGTTTCCCTTCAAAAGCGTGCCGGTCAGCGGCGGCCTGCACCACGCGGGGGTCCTCGACGGCGACCGTGTCATCGAGCGCTTCCTCCGCGGCCTCCACGCGGTCCGATTCCTCCCGCAGACCCGGGTGCGCGGCCATGACGGTGTAACGGCCGGCATTAACGGCCGCTCCGAGCGGCCCAAAAATCCGTTCCATGACCAGCAGGCTGTCCAACTCCGCCTGGCGCAGCCAGCCCGCCGGCAGCTCCTCGAGGCGTCCCGTGACGACGTCGGAGAGCAGGCCCATCCGGCCCTCCACGGTGCGCATGCGCTTTACGACGACGGCGGCGGCATCGCCGCCGTCGTCGTCACCGGCAGGAGCCGGGTCGGCAAAGACTTCACGGATGTCATCCACGGCCATCGCGGCGTCGGCCATTTTGCGGATCCACAGCAGCCGGATCATGTCCTCATAGCCGTACCTGCCGCCGCCGTCGCTGCCTTGTGCGGGCTCGGCCAGCAGGCCAATCCGTTGATACTCACGGATCGTTTCCGGTGCGGTGCCGGTGAACTGTGCCGCGTCAGCAATCCCGACCTGGCGCGGCGGAAGCGGGACAAGCGGTGAGGGCATGTACGGGGCCTTCCATAACGGGGCGGGACGTCACGCCCGGACTCCACACCCGGACTTCATGACGGTGCTGACAACCTTTCGCAAGACACTACCGGGCGGAGGGCACCCGAATCCCGCTGAACTGCTCTATGTCACTTGTAGCCTTCATATATGACTTCCCTCGCTGCCGCCCACATCAGAATTGCACGGCCCACCAAGGATATGGATGCCGCCATACGTTTCTGGGTGCAAGGCTTCGGTATGACATTGGAGGGGCGGAAGCCCAGTGAAACCGGCACGCTGGAGGAGCTGGCGTTTATCGGCTGGCCGGGCGGAAATTGGCATCTCGAGCTGGTTCTGGACCGGGAAATTACTCCCGCGCCTAGCGAGGAGGACCTTCTGGTTCTCTATCTTGAGGGTCCGGTTGAGGACCAGCTTCTGGAGAGCATTGAGAATGCAGGCGGGCGGCGGGTGAGCGCACGCAATCCGTATTGGGACGAGCATGGGGTCACCATCGCTGATCCCGACGGCTATCTGGTGGTACTGTCCACGCGTTCCTGGAGCTGAGGTTCGAGCCCGTCCAGGTATTGGTCGATGAGACGCTGAGCCCGTTCAGATGTCATTCGATCGGTCTCAGTTACCCTGGCGATGGCCAGGCCATCGAGCAGTGCCATGAGCATGGCGGCGTCATCCGGGGCGAGGTCCGGATTCCATTGCCGGAGCAGGGTTGTCAGGCCTTCTTCCATCAGGCGCCAGGATGCCTGATGGGCGCTGGCAACTGCACTGCTGGTTGTGGCCTTCGAGGCGTAGGACAACCAAATCACCGAAGCGGTGCGGGATTCATCGTCCACTCCCCCGAGAATCCTGCACACTGCGTCCAGATTCTGCCGCGCCGATGCCTCCGGGTGCACTGCGGAGCCCACCCGCTCGATGAAGTTCCTGGAGACCTCGTTCATGGCCGCCATGATCAAATCGTCTTTCGTCTTATGGTGATGCTGGACGGCGCCTATCGAGAGGCCGGCGGCTGCAGCAACGTTGCGGATCGTCACCTCTTCAAGACCGCGCTCAACCAGAATGTCCTGCACAGCCGTAAGAATGCGCTGGGCGCCCGCCGAAGTCATGGTTTGAGATTACTCCGAACCAAACCATACGTTCGTATTGTATGCTCGGGGCATGACACGACTTCGTTGGGGCGCCGCGCTGTGGACGCTGTGCCTCCTGACCTTTCCGGCGCAGGTAATTGCGGCAGCGCAGTGGCCAAACCCGTACTCCTGGTCCTCAAATTTCATTAGCGATCTCGGCGTGACCGCCTGCAGGACGTTCGACGCCGGCACGCACGTCGAGCGCTACATCTGCTCCCCCGGCCATCTGCTGGCCAACGGTTCCACGATTGCCAACGGAGCCCTGATGGCTGTCGGAGCCATCCTTCTGTGGTCGGCCTGGCCTCGACAGCGGGTAGGGAAAGCCGCGATGTCCTTCCTGGCCGCGGGCGGTGCGCTTGTGATGCTGGTCGGTTTCCTACCCTGGGATACTCACCCGGAGGCTCATGACGCCGCGGCCCTGGCCCAGGCCCTGATGCAGTGGATCGGAATGGCCATCCTCGCCGTCGCACTCAAAGGCAGCACGGCAGCACGGTGGGCGTTAGCCCTGACCCTGGCGAGTCTCGCACTCTCGATCGCCGGCTTTGTTCTCTTCATCGATGCGATCAGCGGTGGGCCATCGATTTCATTGGGCCTTGGCATTACCGAGCGCCTCGCCTTCGATACCCTCACCATATGGGGCGCCGTGCTGGGCGTGATCCTACTGATGACGACACCCGGCCGCCGGAGCACCACCTCAAGCCAGGAAGCGGTTCCTGGTTCCGCGCCGACGACGCCCACAGTTGCATAATGAGGCCATAAACCGTCCGGGTGTTGTGCCGCTGCCAGAACAGGGAGGAGTAAAAACAGTCCCATGATTCTCCCTGCTGTCCGCGATCCTCGTCTCGTGTCTGTCCGACGCGGTGGACTTTTGACGGAAGCCGATCACCGGCTCCTGGCGTTGTGGGCGGCTACCTGCGCAGAGCATGTCTTAGAGCTCTTCGAGATATCAAACCGTGCGGATGATCGGCCTCGTAGGGCGATTGAAGCTGTACGGGCCTGGACGCGCGGTGAAGTGAAGATGATGGCCACTCGTGCAATCGGCGGACACGCGATGGGTGCTGCGCGTCCGTTGCGTGGCGCTTCCCGGTTCGCCGCGTACGCGGCCGGGCAGGCGGCCTGTGTCGCCCACGTTCCGGAACATAATCTGGGGGCGGCCGCGTATGCCATCAGGGCTGCTGCTGCGACGGCACCTCACGATCAGGAACGGGGCGCCGCGCGTGCTGAGCGCGACTGGCAGCGTCAGCAGATACCGGACCGTCTCCATTCCCTGGTCCTGGAGGACCAGGCCCGCAGGAATAGCATCTGCTGGTCTGTTTTCTGATCGCGTTTGCAGCAAGGCTTGAAGAGCCCCTCCCGCCAAAGCAGGCAAAACAACCGTGAGATAGGAAGATGATGTTGCTATGACGAAGCAGGAAGCCCTGCCTTTGCGCATTGCGTTCGCAGTCCTAGCTCTCGGAGCACTACTGCTTCAGCTCATTCTCATTCCGCAGGCGGGTGACAGCTACGCCGGCAGATTTCCCGAAGCTGCGTATCTCGCTTTCCCCTATACCGCAGCAATTACGGTCGGGTTCATCGGTTTTGAAGTGGCGTTGGTGGCAGCGTGGCAGCTCGTCTCCGCTGTCCTGACGGAAAGGTCGCTGGACAGCCGGACAGTCGGATGGACCAACGTTATGACGGCTTCGCTTGCGTTCATGGCAGCGGTCTTTGCCGGCGTGTGTGCCCATGCCCTGTCCTGGACGAAGTTTGGAGGCCCGGCAATCCTTTTCGGGTTTTTTGTTTCCCTCGCCCTGCTTGCCGGTATCTTCGCTGTTCGGCACGGGCTAAGGGATTGGTTGGAGAATGCCTCGGACGAGGGCTCTCACCAGTAGCCAATCCGCATCAGCCTCTCGGCTTCACCAACTATCTTCATGGGAGCGTGAAACGAGTGGGGCAGGCTTAGCCACCCAACGACCGCTACTGAATCGCCCCAAGTGCAGGCCCATGCGCCACTGCTTGGACAATGTAAAAGGATTTCAAGACTCACACGGGGAGATTGAGCGCGATGACAAAGGCCGAAGAAAACCAGATTGCCTGGGGCCGGGGGACGTGGCGTAACCCGCCGATACAAGTCGTCGCTGACGGGAATTGTCTGCAGGTGACCGCGGCCGGGCACAGTGATGCGTGGAGGTACACCTCGTATGGGTTCGTCCATGACAGCGCACATGCTCTCCTTGCGCCGCTAGGTGCTGAGGGTGCAATGGAGGTCTCGTTTCTCCTGGACTACTCGGAGCAGTTCGATCAGGCGGGAATCTTCCTGCACGTCTCGGAGTCGGTGTGGATCAAGGCCGGCGTCGAGGTTTCCGACGGGATTCCGCAGGTTGGTGCCGTCGTCACGCACGAGGTCTCGGACTGGTCGGTGGCACCTGTTCCGGAGTGGATCGGTCAGGTCATCACGGTGCGGTTGAGCAGATCCGGTGACGCTGTCACCATCAGGGCACGCGCCGGCGATGAACCTTTCCGCCTCATCCGCGTCGCTCCCCTGAGCGAGACCGCGAGTGCCGCGGCCGGTCCGTTTTGTGCCTCGCCCACGCGGGATGGTCTGACGGTCACCTTCACCCGATGGGTCGAAACCGGCGCGGATCCGTCGCTGCACCCTGAGAGCGACTAGCGTCGCGTGCTCCGTCAGCCTCGGGTCGCAAACCGGACCTGGATCCATTTGAGTTCAGTGCGTGGAAGTACGGCGGTCACGACGCCGCCGGTAAAGCGGGCTCCGACGCCGTAGACGAACGGGTCGGTATCGACCTCTGCACCGGGCACATCGACTCCGTTGACGACGGTCCTGGCGTGGCCGTTGACCATCCGGCCGGTAATTATGGGTGCGTGCTGGTCCCAGGGGTTGGCCCCTGGCCAGAGCTCTTGCCGGTACTGGTTCATGAGGATGTAGTTGACATGGTCAGCCAGGAGGCTTTGAACCGAAGAACGCTCCGACGGCTCGCGGTGCCAAGTGGTTCGCACGGCCTCCCACAGCTGCGGATAGCGCATTCGCTCCACCTGCTCGATCAGCCACGGAGGCCGGGGCCAGGGCGGAACTTCCTCGATCGATCTGCGGGTCTCCTCGTCGAGGTCCGCGAGGTTAACCGGGTCTGAGCGATCATCCGGGTTTCGCCAGAGAGTGTAGGTGATGCTCGCTGTCATTTCGCTGTACCCATGTTCCCCCATGGCGGAGTTCAGGCTGACTAAGTCCGTGTCCTCCAGCGACGGCTGGGGTACAAGCCCCAGCACCGGAATAGGCATGCGCTTCAGGTTTTCGGCCCATTCAACACGGGGATCGGGGGCGTCTTCGGGGAGAATACCGACCACTCTCATGCCTTGACTATGAATCAAGCGAAGATGTCTGTAAATGGGAATGAGTTTCAGGCCGCAAATGTCCCGTAAAGGACCGGATCGCGACGCTCGATCGCCGGGAACAACGCGGTGCAACGCCATGCCTGTTTCTGCTGCGGCCTAGCGGCAAAACGCGCATCTGCGACAGAGCCCTGTTAGTTTCGGGTCATGGGGAGCATGGAAGACGGCATTCTTCACTCGATCGTGGATATCGCTATTAAGGACCTGTCGCCGGCTGCACAAGCGGCTCAGCGACAGGTTGTAGAGATCGGGTCAGCTCATATTGTTGTTCTGCTGCATGGGGCGGCTGCGGTTCGGATCGGACGCGATCCGCGCATGAACGTTGAGATGCGAAAGCGCCAGGAACTAGTAGACAGCATTCCGGTATCGATCGGATTCCACGTACCCAGATCGTTGGGCCCGGCAGTAACGCTAAATGAGTTTTCAGCCGTTGCGGTTGAACTGGTGCCCGGCTCACCTTGTCCTGCAGGTGAAGGTGAGCCATCAGAGCTACAGGACTTGCTCGCCCGGATGTCATCCATTCCCACGGAGCCAATCTCAGGGTTGCTCGCTGAGCCTCTGGCATTTTGTGGGGGGCCGGAGTGGTATCGGATCCAGCGCGAAGAGGTACTTCCACGCCTGAAGCAGGAGGTGCAGAGGCAAGCCATGGATGCGATCTGGGCGTTGGTGAACCTTGAGCCAGTCAAGGAAGTGTTTGCCCATGGCGATCTCGGGGGCCACAACGTCTTCTGGGAGGGCGGGCGCATGTCGGGTGTACTCGACTGGGACCTGTCTTCCCGAAGCGACCTGTCCACCGACCTCGCCTGCGTGGGTGTTTGGAACGGATGGAAACAACTTTCACTCATTGCGAATGCTGCGGAGGTGCGCCGGGCCTCCGTCCGGCGGAATACCTTTCGGCTCCAGCAGCTTGCCTTCGCCATTCTCCATGAACGGCCTCCAGCAGAGATCGACAGGGCGGTCTCAAGAGCAAATTCCTGGTTCGAGAAACAGTCCTTTTGAGCGAACGACCGTGGCCCGCCGTCGGCACCTGAAGATAGGCCACATGTAGCGATGGGGACGGGCTGACCTGAAGATGTAGATACAGGGCGCGTTGCTTGCGTGTGCGGCCAATGGCCGCACGACGCTCGGGCAGCCAGGGCCTTACAAGGGCGACTACCCTAGCCACATGAGCCTGCAAGAACTTATGGAGTTAGAGCATCAGGGCTGGGAATCGCTGTGCAACAGCACCGGTGCCGACTTCTACGGTCGAATCATGACAGACGACGGCGTCATGGTCCTGGCACACGGTCAAGTGTTCAGCCGACAGGACGTCATTGACTCACTCAATGAAGCACCACCATGGCGTTCCTACGACATCGATGAGGAACGACTCATCCCACTCGGGGAATCCGCCGCCGTGCTCGTCTATCGAGGTACTGCCTACCGCGACAACCCAGCACCGGCATTCGAGGCCCTAATGACCAGCGTGTATGTCCGTAACAGCCACGGTTGGGCTCTCGCGTCGTATCAGCAGACTCCGATCCCAAGCTGACCACCACGCACGCTGAGGGATCCCCCACCGCGACGTCAAAACGCCACTCCCCGCTCCATCGGCGACGAATGGCTACCCATCGAGGTCCCGACGGCGAAAACCAGTGAAACCGATCAGCAGGAACACCGCAGTCACGGCGGAGATTCCCACCAACCCGCCCCACCCGGCGTCGTCGACGGAAACGTTGGGAACGTGCCAGAACGGACTGATCGCCAGTACCCAGTCCCAGAGCCTGAACGTCGGGCCCAGCAACGTGAGCACGAAGGAAATAAACACACCAGCCCAGGACGCGATTACCACCTGCGGCCGCGCACCGACGACCGCCACCGAGACGGCGGTAGCCGTCCATACGGCCGGAACCGTCACGACGGCCTGCAGCAGAACCTTGCCGGCGTCGATGCCCAGGTCCCCGGAGGCCAGCGCCGTGATGATGGCTCCAGCGAGAAGCAGGTACATGGTTGGTGTGGCCAATGCGAGCATGGCGTTTGCCGTGAAGTAACGGGAGCGCGGAACGGCGGCGGCCAGAACGGGCTCAAGCCGGCCCTCCAGTTCCTCGATCCGCACCTTCTGCAGGATCTGCACGCCGGGAATGGCGGCGAGAATACCGACCAGGCTCAGGATCGTCACCAGGAAGGCCGGCGCAAGGCCATCCGGCGTGGCTGCGCCGGATGCGAGAACCGAGGCGGCTGCGCTGTCACCGCTCAGGATGTCCTTAAAGGAGCGGGCAAAAAACCCGAAGACCACCCCGATAATCAGAAATGCAACGGTCCACGTCAGGAGCGGGGCACGGTTCAGCCGGACCGCCAGGCTCCACGGAGTTCCAACCCTGCCCCGGGCGGGGCCGGGTCCGGGGACGATTGCCCCCTGCCCGAAGTCGCGCCGCGACTGCAGCACGAAGGCTATAGCGAGCAGGACCAGGGTAAGAGCCATTGCGGGGAGCAGCGTCCACCAGTGGTTGCCGCTGGCCGGCCGGGTTTCCGTCATCCAACTCAACGGATTTATCCAAGACGTCCAGTCCGGTGCCTCCACCGAATACAGAAAGCCGCGCAGCAGGAAAAGCGCGCCGAAGGTACCCACAGCCAGCGAGTTCGCCGTCCGCGCATCGGATCCCAGCTGCGCGGTCACAGCGGCGACCGCCGCGAACATCCAACCGGTGGCAGTGAACGTTGCTCCCAGCAGCAGGGAGGCATTCCAGCCGCCGCCGCACCAGGAAGTGACGACTCCGGCGACGCCGCCCAGAGCCACCGAGCCGATCAGGGCCAGGCTCACTCCCGCCAGCAGACGGCTGCTCCGGCCCAGCACACCGGATGCTAGAAGCTCGGCCTGTCCGGAGTCCTCCTGGCCCCGGCTGGACCGGGTGACGGTGAAAATCGATCCGAGTGCGGCGAGGAATCCGCCCAGGGCGAGGCTGCGCCAGGCGTTGAAACCGTCGTCGGTGCTCAGATCGTAGGCGGGCCCGAAGATCAGGCCCAGTGCCGGGTTGGAGCCAATGGCAAGGGCCAGTCCGAGGCGGTCCTGCTGGGTGGGAAAGACCCATGGGTAGACGAGCACGGAGGACGCAGAGAGCGCCGTCGCGATCAGGATCCACGGCACAAAGCTACGTCCGTCGAACCGGACAGTAGCACGCAGCAGGGGCCCGGTACCCGTCAGGGCGTTACTCATGGGCGCGCCGTGGAGAGGGGGTGTCATCGTCGTACAGCCGCAGGAAGAGGCTCTCCAGCGAGGGCGGTTCAACGGTCAGCGATGTGATGCCGAACGGGGTGAGTGCTGCCATTGCCTCACCCACCCGTGCGGACTCCACCACAGCCGTGAGTTTGCCGCCGTCCAGGTGCACGTTCCCGAATGCGGTCAGCTGGCCGGGCAGCGGGTCACGTTCCAGAGTGGCGTGGACGGCCGTGGTGGTATGCCCGCGAAGCTGGGCCAGCGTTCCTTCCTCCACAATCCGTCCGTCCCGGATAATGCTCACCCGGTCCGCGAGGGTTTCGACTTCGGCGAGGATATGGCTGCTGAGCAGCACCGTAGTGCCGCGTTGCTTTGCCTCACCGATCACTTCCTGGAAGACGTTCTCCATCAGCGGGTCCAGACCGCTGGTTGGCTCGTCGAGGATCAGGAGTTCGACGTCGGAGGCCAGTGCGGCGACGATGGCTACCTTTTGCCGGTTGCCCTTGGAGTACTGGCGGCCCCGCTTCGCGGGATCCAGCTCAAACCGCTGGATCAGTTCCGCCCGCCGCCCCTCGTCCAGCCCGCCGCGGAGCGATCCCAGCAGGTCGATGGCCTCGCCGCCGGTCATGCCCGGCCATAACGCGACATCGCCCGGCACATAGGCAAGCCGCCGATGCAGCGGCACGGCCTCCCGCCACGGATCCTTTCCCAGGACATGCAGGTCTCCGGCGTCGGCCTTCAACAGCCCCAAGAGCACGCGGATAGTTGTTGATTTCCCTGCACCGTTTGGCCCCAGAAAACCGTGCACCTGCCCACGCTGAACCTGTAGGTTCAGCCCGTTCAGAGCCTGGAATTTCCCGAAAGACTTCTCCAGCCCCTGAACACTGATGACCGACTCCGCGCTCATAGCCTCCCCGTTCTCTAGTCATGCCTAGAGCTAGTGTGCTGGCAAATCACCATGGTGGCGATGTCAGCAAGGGGTTCCTGAGGATCTATGCCGGGATCACTGCGGATTATTCTTGACCACGTCGAGGAGTATGTCTGGCCGGGCGGCGTGCAATGAATCATGAACCGGGTGCTGCTGCCGCGGGACCACAGCGATGCGGACAGTTCCCCCTGAACCAGCACTCCGCCATGGTGACCAACGTAAAGCGAAGAGGACAACATCGGGTTCGTGGGAGTCGGCCAAAACCTCGTCCATGCAGTCCTCACGAACATCCGGCTGAAGTGGTTCTAGAACCCCGGAATGCCGACCACCGCGTTCGGCTTCGGCGGGTTGGGCATCAGGCTCACCGCGACTCCCCATGCCCGTTCAGCAGAGCCGAGCAGCAACTATTCAACACCCAGTGGTTCTTCGCCTGAACGATGCAAATAGTAGACCTCAGTGTCTCCTCAGACCGGGACGCCCCGAACGGGGCCCGGCACACTGATCGCCGCTCTGGCCGCCGGCGCACACATTGGCGTCAACTTCGGCGACGCTTTCCTGCAAGCCGTCGCAACCGTGCCCGCGGTCTGGACGGTCATCGCGGTATCCGTAGCCGTCGTCGGCGCCCGACCTCAGGTCAGCCTCGCCGCATGGCTGGGTGTCCTTCTCTCGTTTGGGCTGACCCTGCTCGGCCCAACATTCAAGCTCCCGGATACGACCCTGGCGATCAGCCCGTTCTGGCACATCCCAAACGCCACCAGCCCGGAGCCCGACTGGTGGGGACTGCTGTGGATCACCCAAGTCATTGCGCTGTTCCTGCTTGTCGGGTTCGCGAGGTTCCGCCGCCGTCGACCTCGTGCGCTGACCATCTTTTTTAGGCCACAGACACTTCTTCACGGGGCTCGTCATCACGCTGGGCGTGCGGCGCGGGTGTCGCTGCAGCTGCCCGTGCATGGGCGGTGAGCGTGAGGACGACGCCGACGGCGGTCCAGCCGATGAGGATCCACCACTGCGGGGCGAGGTTCGCATCGGGGAAATAGCTCAGGGAGCGAATGAGCCAGTTCGACGCTCCCGGAACGAAGAACTGCCCGATCTGGCCCCAAGGCTCAGTCAGGAACTGCCATGGTGTCGTCGCCGAGGAGATTGGGTTAGCCACGAACATGGTGATGACCGCGCCGACGCCGATGCCCTTGGCGCCAAGCAACGACTTGCAGCCCACGATGAACGAAGCGGTTGCGAGAACCGACAGTCCCATCGCGGCGGCATTGATCCAGAAATCCCCCTGCAGGTATTCGAACCAGGACTGCAGGACAAGGGTGAGGCCGAGCCCTGCAGCAACGGCGAATCCGGCCAGGGCGGCCAGCCGCCGGGCGGCTCCGGCAACCAACAGCGAGATTACGATGCCGCCGATCATGCCTCCCATCGTCAATGGGAAGGAGGCAGCCGCCAGCCCGCTGCCGCAGGTAGGAACTCGCATTCCTGGAGCCCGTAAGCCGGTCCTACTCCGCGGCACATGCAACCGCACTTACTGGCATTGACATGCCCGGATACCTGTTTGACCTCGTGGTTCGCGTATACCCCGCCCGGGCATGCGCCCGATGAAGGTAGCCCAACCGCTACATTCGCAACCATGAGTGCCCACATCGTCGGTTATGCCCGGGTGTCCACCAGCGAGCAGGACCTCACGGTCCAACAGAACCAACTTGCAGCCCTCGGCGTCCCCGCGGACCTGGTTTACACCGACCACGGGCTGACCGGCACCAACCGTGACCGGCCGGGGCTACGCCAGGCCTTGGCAGCGGTGCGTGACGGGGACACGCTGGGGTCCGTCCACGATCCCTCGGACCCTGTCGGGCGGCTGCTGTTCAACGTCCTCGCGATGGTCGCCGAGTTTGAATCCGACCTCATCCGCGCCCGAACCCGAGAAGGCATGCAGGTTGCCAAAGCCAAGGGCAGGCTTCGCGGTAAGCAGCCCAAACTCTCGAAGCTGCAGGAAGCACACGTGGTCTCCCTATATAACGCAGGGGAACATACCACCTCCGAGATCGCCGAACTCTTCAAAGTCGCTCGAAGTACTGTGTACCGCATCGTCCAGCGATCACACCCCCAGACAGCTAACGCACGACGGCGTCCCCACTCACCGTCCGCCCCGCCCCCGCCCGTAGAACTAGGCTGGGGGCATGGCAACAGTAATCCTCGTGCGGCACGGCCGCACCACCGCCAACGCCTCCGGTCTGCTGGCCGGCCGGACCCCCGGCGTCGAACTCGATCAGGTGGGCCGCGACCAGGCCGCCGCCACCGGTGACCGGCTCGCCGTCGTCCCCTTGGCCGGTGTGGTGTCCAGTCCGCTGGAACGCTGCCGGCAGACGGCGCAGTTCATCCTGGACCGCCAGGCCGGCACTCCGCACACCCCGGTCGAGGACGGCCTCACCGAGTGCGACTACGGCGCCTGGCAGGGCCGCACGCTGGAGGACCTCGCGAAGGAGGAGCTCTGGAAGACGGTGCAGTCCCAGCCCTCCGCCGTCACCTTCCCCGGCGGCGAGTCCATGGCCGCGATGCAGGCCCGCTCGGTGGCCGCCATCCGGCATCACGACGCCGCGTTCGAGGCCGAGCACGGGCCCGGCGCCGTCTGGGTGGCGGTAAGCCACGGGGACATCATCAAGTCGGTCCTTGCCGACGCACTCGGTATGCATCTGGACATGTTCCAGCGCATCAACGTGGGTCCGGCCTCCGTGTCGATCGTCCACTACGGCGCGGGACGGCCCACCGTCCTGGCCACCAACACCGACGCCGGCGACCTGTCCTGGCTGGCCGCTCCCCCGCCGTCCGAGGATGCGCCGGTGGGTGGTGGCGCAGGCCACGCGGCGCCGCCGGCGCAATGAGCCTAGAGTAGTTCCATGCCTACAACCGTTCATGAGTTCGACTGGCCGGACCGCGTTGTCGTCGGTACCGTCGGCGTCCCGGGCCAGCGCACGTTCTACCTGCAGGTACGCACCGGAAAGCAGATTGTCAGTATTGCCCTGGAAAAGCTGCAGTCCGCCCAGCTCGCCGAGAAGATCGACGAGATCCTCGACCAGCTGATGACCGTGGACGGCAACCCCTTCCACGTTCCCGCGAGCACTCCCCTGGAGCTCGTGGACAATGATGATCTGGACGCCGTGGAGGAACAATTCCGCGCCGGCGTGATGAGCCTGGGCTGGGACCCGACGACGGCGCAGGTGGTCATCGAGGCCTACCCCCTCGGCGAGGTGGATGAGGACGACGACGGCTTCCTCGAGGATGACGACGAGGCCGACGACGCCGAAGAGGTGCTGCGGGTGCGGATGCCGGTGGGCACCGCCCGGGCCTTCGCCAAGCGCACCCGCGAAGTGGTGGGCGCCGGCCGGCCCATCTGCGTGATCTGCGGCCAGCCGATCGACGCCGACGGGCACACCTGCACCTTCCCCGAGGCCTGATGCCCGCGCCCGACCTGGTGACCGCCGAGCTCACGCTCACCGGCCGCCTCACCACGGCGTCCAACGCCACCTTCCTGGGCAGCATCGGCGGTGCCGCCGTCGTCTACAAACCGATTGCCGGCGAGCAGCCCCTCTGGGACTTTCCCGACGGCTGCCTGGCCCACCGCGAGGTGGCGGCCTATCTGGTGTCCGAAACGCTGGGCTGGAACATCGTGCCGCGCACCTGGCTGCGGGACGGCCGGTTCGGCGAAGGCATGGTCCAGCTCTGGCAGGAGACCGACCCGGAGCAGGCTCCGGTGGACCTGGTCCCGGAGGAGGACGTGCCGGACACCGGCTGGAAAGAGGTGCTGCAGGGCTCCGATGAGGCCGGGCGGATTGTCTCGCTGATCCATGAGGACACTGCGGCGCTGCGGCGGATGGCGGTGTTCGACGTCCTGGTCAACAATGCCGACCGCAAGGGCGACCACGTCCTCGGCATGGCCGGCGGGCACCGGTACGGGGTGGACCACGGGCTCACCTTCCATCAGGAGCACAAACTGCGCACCGTGCTGTGGGGCTGGATCGGTGAGGAGCTGAGCGCCGAAGAGCTTGCGGGCATTGACCGGGTGCTCGAAGGACTGCACGGCGAACTGGGCTCACAGCTGGCGAAGCTGCTCACCGCCGAGGAGATTGCGGCGTTTGCCGCGCGTTGTGCCCGGTTACGCTCGACGTCGCGGTTCCCGGAGCCGAGCGGTGACATGCCTGCCGTGCCCTGGCCGCTGTTCTAGGACCTTACCGGCCTCGCGAGGCCTTTTCACCCGGAAACCTGCTGATTCGCCAGCGGTGCCGGTACGCTACCCGATCGCATCCGCGAACACTATGCTGTGGAAAATTTTGCGGTTGCAACGATGGGGGACACGTACATGACCGTGCTTAAGGCCGCTTTGCCGGCCCCGACGCGAAGGGCCCGCCGTACGCCCCCCAGCTCAGCACGCTTGGATATTCAGGGACTCCGTACCGTCGCCGTCCTAGCGGTGATCTCGGATCATTTGCTGGGCTATCCGTTCGGCGGATTCGTTGGAGTGGACGTCTTTTTCGTGATATCCGGTTTCCTGATTACCAGCCTGCTATTACGGGAACAGGAGCGAACCGGCCGCATCTCTTTCAGCGGGTTTTATCGGCGCCGCGTCAAGAGGATCATTCCGGCGGCAGTTATCGTCATAGCGGTCACGATCATTCTTTCCTGGGCGCTTTTCCGGCGGACGCGGGCCGAAAGTATCACCTGGGACGGCTTCTACGCTCTGATCTTTGGCGCCAACTGGCATTATGCCGCAACGGGTACCGATTACATGCAGGCCGGCGGACCGGTGTCGCCGCTGCAGCATTTCTGGTCCCTCGCCGTCGAGGAGCAGTTTTATGTCTTCTGGCCCTGGCTGATAGTTCTGGTGATGGGTGTGCTCGCCCACCGGCTTAGTCTCTCCCTGGCTGCCGCCCGCCGTCTCCTGGCCGGAGTCATGGGCCTTGTCGTTGCGGCGGCCTTTGTCTTTTCCCTCTGGGAGACCGCAGCGCGTCCAACCGTCGCGTACTTTTCAACGGCGTCGCGTACCTGGGAACTGGCAGTCGGGGCGCTGCTCGCAGTGATAGCGGGCAGTCTTCCAACGCTATCCCTGATGATGAGGACTGTTTTGGGCTACGCGGGGCTGGCCGGCATCATATGGAGCATCATCTACGTGAGTCCTGACATGGCGTTTCCCGGACCATGGGGATGCGTACCCGTTTTGTCTACGGCGCTGGTTATAGCCGCAGGCATAAATGGCCCACAGCCTTATCTGTATCCCCTGACCAACCGCGTCAGCAATTACCTTGGCAACATCTCCTACTCACTGTATTTGTGGCACTTTCCGGTCATCATCCTGATGGAATCGGTTGTTCCGCAGGAAAATCTGACCGCATGGGTTCTTATGGTGCTGGGAATGGGTGCGTTATCAATCGCCTCCTACCACTTTATTGAAGATCCCATCCGTAAATCGTCATGGCTGGATCCCTCGCCCCGTCCCCCCAGGAAGAGGAAGTCTTCCGGCCTTGACCAGCCGTCAAAGCAGGCCGCGATGGGTGTCCTTGTGTCAGTGACGGCTTTTGCAGTCATTCTCGCCATAACGACGACCACCGAAACGGAACCGTCGCTGTCCGTCCAGCCGGCACCGGCGTCGACCTCCGGCCAGGAGGGTGCAACTCCTGACGCACCGCCGGACACCGCTGCCGGCAGACTATCCGCTGAAATCGAGGCAGCCAGTACGTCAACGGCCTGGCCGGAACTCTCGCCGTCGCTGGATAACCTGGCGTTTGTTCCCGAGTGGACCGTCGATAAGTGCATGAATGTCACTGACGCAAACTTCAGCCAGTGCATTTACGGGGATACCGCCGCTGCAAAGACGGCAGTGGTCATCGGTGATTCCGTGGCTCTCAGCTGGATGCCGGGGCTGCGCGAATCGCTTGGAAAGCAGGGGTGGAGGATCCAGCTGCTGACCAAGGAGCAATGTCCTGCCATCGAGCTGCAGGTTGAGCGGTCCGATGACAAGGCCGGCTTTGCCGATGAATGTATTGCGCACCAGCAGTGGACCATGGCGAAAATCGCCGAGATGACGCCGGACATGGTGCTCGTATCCAGTGCCCTTAATACGCGTGATCGCCTCGTGGGAGCGCCCGCAAAGGAGGAAGCCCTTTCACTCTGGTCCGAAGCAACGGTCCAAAAGCTGACGGACGTTCGTGAGGTGACGGAAGGGCAGATCGTTCTGATGTCGGTCGCTGCGACCGGTAAAAACCTGATGGAATGCGCCACCAGGGTGAGCAGGCCCGGCGACTGCGCCGTTACGGATAGGGATCGATACGTCAGCACGGTCGCCGCGGAGAAAGCTGCAGCGGAGAGTGTGGAAGGAACCCGTTTCGTTTCGACCGTCCCGTGGTTTTGCGGTTCGGTCTCCTGCCCTGCCTTCGCCGGAACAACCCCGATATTCGTAGACCCGCAGCACATAACACCGGAATACTCTGCGAAGCTCGCACCCGTCCTTTCTGAAGCCATCCTTGGCCCGGAGGAGGGGTGAGCGCTGTCGGCGCGTAATAAATATCAGATGCGGCCGAAACGCTATGTCCGCATAGTCCAACGGGCGGGCCCGAAGAAGTGGTGGCCGCGTGAGTGAGCGTGTGGCGCCAGTCGCGAATTCCCTGGACCGTCCTGCGAGCCGCAGGTAAACCGGCGATTCACCCAGTAGAGTCACGCCATGATCAATGCCGATGCGCCCCTGCCCGAAGACCTCTTCGCCGCTTTTCCTGGGGAGGACGCCGTCATGGGCCACGAAATCGCGGTCAACTGCGACCGATGGCAGGACGCCCTCAGCACGCGCGGTTTGCCACCGCTGCAAGGTGTACTGGCAGGCCCGGGCATTACAAAGGTTTCCCGTGCGGATGTATTCGAGTTGGGCGGCCGTGAAATCACCCCGTCCAATGCCTTCCAGCTTCTGTATTATTCACTCGCCTGGGGCCTTGGCCGCCGGGCTCCACGCTTGCATCAGCGTCTGAACGCCCTCGCCGCCCATCAGGACAGAGCCGAAGAGCTGCTGGTCGAAGCTTGGCAAGGGGTCAGGAGCGGCGAATCTGCACAGGACGTCTACGGCGTCCTGACCACGGACAAGGGCAAGGGACGCATCCCCTGGTTCGGCCCGGCTTTCTCCACCAAGTTCCTCTACTTCGCCCAAGGCCAGGAAGCTCCACCCCGCTACCTCATCCTCGATCAGGTGGTTGCCCGCAACCTATCCGATGTCTGGCCCGGCGCACCGACGGCTGCATGGTTCCCGGACACCTACGCCCGCTACTGTGCCGTAACCGGCTCTTGGGCCGAGCAGGCAACGGAACGCTTGGACGGTGCACGCAAAGTCCGTGCCGACGAAATTGAGTTCGTTCTCTTCAAGCGCCGGTAGCATGCTGAGGCTGGGCCCGGGATGAGGTGAGCGGCGAGGTACCGACGGTTCCCTAGCCGCCGTTCTACACCAGTCCTACTTGATGGGTGCCCCAAAGTAGAGAATTGTTCCATTGACCTCATTACGCGTCGCGAACTGGCCTCCTGGAATAGCAGCCCTTGGTACCTGGATAGCGAAGCGACCGGTGGTTTCAATCCCTGTCTTGGCAATGATTTCGGGCTGCCCGATCCAGTCCTCTTCCATGACGACGGCTGAGTTGTCGTCGTTCCATATGTCGTAAATCCGTCCGTCGCCACCAATGAAGACCGGCATAACAGATGCTGTGGGAGACACGGGTTCACCTGCATCCGCACTTGGAAGGTTTTCATTCACCACCGAGGTCATGCGGCCGAGCACGTAGTCCCAACCGTCCTGGACCTCGTTATATAGGTTCTCGGCGAGGACCAGCTCCGCGCCCCCAGCCGTGACCGCCTCAGTCACAGTCACATCCCACCTGCTCTTGGGAGAAGAGGTAGCTAGCGTTCCAAAATCGAATGGACGGGATGCTGTGCCGTCCTGTTTAGGGGCGGAGGCCGGTGTGTTTGGTGCGCTGGAGGCTGACGGCTCCACGACCGCTTTCTCCGCTGGCGCAGGACCGGTGTCACCACAGCCGGTGACCACCATGGCGCTGAGTGCGGCAACGACAACAATCTTCAAATACTTCAAGGATCCTCCGGTAACGTGCGATGTGAACAGGTTTCACTATCGGTCGTTTAGCGGAGGATGTGAGGTGCCTGCTTCACTGTCTGCGGTGGCGGCTACCCAGTCACCTGGCTGTGCGCACCAGATAATCCAGAGCCCGGCAGGCCCGCCATCCGGTCCAGATGCCAAAGATTCCCGCGCCTACCGCGGCGACGGCCGCGAAAACCGCCAGCAGCGACGGCTGGCCCGCGATCCCGGCGTTCGGGTCAATTCCGACTGTGAAAGTGGCAAATAATGTGCAGCCTAAAGATGCAAGCCACAGCACAAGCGTGGCGGCGAACATTCCGGCAACCGGGTGCGGACGCTTCATGTATTTCCCCCTGAAGATGACAACCGGCCCAGCCTAACCCGCCGCTCGGACGCTTCCGGACAAGCCTACATAACAACTTAGAAGGCGCTCGGTGAAATCATTTCGTGCCTGCGGAACCTGGCCGCCGATGGCCCTCCTTCGCGTCAACTTTGGCGGCCCGGAGAGCTCCTGACGCTCCACCGCAACGGAGGCGACGCAGGGCCGTCGTACTCAAACGCCCTTCAACCGATCCCGGATGCCGCTCTCACCAACCCACCGGCATTTCGTCGATGGGCTCCTCCATCGCTGAAGCGCGCCAATCTTCATCTATCTGTTGAATCTGCAAGGCACAATCAGCAGGCAACAGATACAGGAGCTCCCACTGCATAGCCGCCAACTCTGCGTCCAAAACGGTGATGTAGATTTCCACGTTGGGCGGCGTCTCATCAATGATGAGCAGGTCATTGAGCGCCAGGATCAGCTCCACTCTGCTTGTCAGAACAGATAGGGGTGTTCCGCGGACACCCTGCAGGTTGCCCAGGCATGCCCAGACGTTGAGCAGTTTGGCGCGTCCGTCGCAGAAGCGCGGAGTTTCCGGCCCGGAACCACAGATTTCCAGAATGCTGAGCATGGTCATTATTGGTAGAGCTTTACCGGGACGATAACCGTCGATGTACTGCTCAATGAGGGGCCCAACAGCGGCAATCCCGCGACTCAGCTGGTGGGAATCAACATCGCTGGCGGCACGGCCGAGGTGGGACGCCCAGAGGAACAGGGCCGGATCCGAGGGATTGGATGGGGAAGACATGAGGCGGGTCCTTTCAAAGGCGTATAAAACAAAAAGCCCTCGCCTTGGCGAAGGCGGGGCTGGGGATTGCATGTAATTGACTGTTACCGGTGGGACGTATGCCTCCTCCAGTGATCCGAGGTGTTTCCGAAGTATTGCGCTTCATCATTTGTGGCGCGCGACATGCACCGTCCTCTGTCCAATCCTTCGGTCGTGCTGAGGTACTTCCTGTGGCTGGCATTCTCCGGAGGACCGGTAACCGGCTGGATTCTTCCGTTCCACACAGCCGAGCGGAGGACGTCCATCCATCGGGCGAACCGCTGGTCGATACGCGTCAGAGCTTCCTCGTAGCCAGGAGTTTGTCCCAGCACCGCGAGATAAGCCTTCAGGTATTCCCAATAGCGCTGGCGCTGACGAAGAGGCATCTCGACGGGGCTGCAAAGCATCTTCGCCAAGGCCACAACAAGTAGTCGGCGAGCCGCCACGGACTGATTGTGGTCGGGTGTTTCAGCTACCAGCAGCAGAGCCTCCCATACGTCGATGAGTGAGAACCTGGGATCCGTGGTGTTGACGATCTTTTCGGCACGGGCAATCTGTCCGCTGAGCACATTGATGGTTCGTGGCGAGGACAACCTGGCCCGGGGATCTGCCAGCAGTTTGGCTACTGAGTCCATGACGACCTCGAACGAACTCCTGCTTTCTACACCGATGCCTGCCATTGATGGCGTGATGGACCGACGGTAAGCACTGTCGACAGAACCTGCAAAGAGAGTGGACATGGTGGTTCCTTCCTGATTTTGGGCATAAAAAAAGACCCCGTGAGGGCCTGCTGCGATTGAACGAACAACTTAGGGAATTACTAGGTGAGAGCTGGAGCACTTGACTTCTGCCGCGTAGGAACAGCCAGTCAGTTATATGTGGCCGCACAGGGGACAACAGTGGTTATCAAATCCTTGTTCCACTTTTAAATCTAGCAACAACTCCCGGGACAAGAGCAATTTGGCTTGGATGTACGTCGTCAAAACTCACGAGACTGAGATAAACACCCACCACCGAATATCCCCATTATCCCATCAAAGTCCGTTACACGATCGGATCGAACAGACAACTGCCACCGCTGACCAGCTGGGTTTCAGAGCAGCTGCCGCGCGTTGGCCTTTGCCAGGTCGATGAGTTCGCGGCCGTTGCCGGCGATCACCGTGCGCAGCGCGTAGACCGCAAAGCCGGTGGCCTGCTTCGCGTCGATCTTCGGCGGGATGGAGAGCTCCTGACGCTCCACCGCGACGGAGACGAGCGCCGGGCCGTCGTACTCGAACGCACGGCGCAGTGCACCCTCGAGGTCCTCCGGGCGCGTGACGCTCTCGCCGTGCATCCCCACCGCCTGCGCCACCTTGCCGAAGTCCGGGTTCTGCAGCCCGGTGCCGAAGTTGACGATGCCCGCGGCCTTCATCTCCACCTCGACGAAGCTGAGCGCCGCGTTGTCGAACACCACGATCTTGATCGGCAGATTGTGCTGCACCGCCGTCAGCAGCTCGCCGAGCATCATCGCCAGGCCGCCGTCACCGGCCAGGACCACCACCTGCCGGTTCCGGTCCACCGCCTGGGCGCCGAGGCCGAGCGGGGTTGCCGCCGCCATGGTGCCGTGCCAGAAGGATCCGATCAGCCGCCGTCGCGGGCCCATGTGCAGGTGCCGGCACGCCCAGATGACCGGAGTGCCGACGTCGGGCAGGAAGACTGCGTCGTCGTCGGCGAGCTCGTCGATCAAGTGGGTGAGGTGCTGCGGATGGATGGCACCCGGCCCCTGCTTCTCCAGGTCGTCGAGCTGTTTGCGGGTGCGGCGGTAGTGGTCCAGCGACTTCTCAAGGTGGGTGCGGTTGGACTTGCGCTCGAGCAGCGGAAGCAGCGCCGCCGCCGTCTCGCGCACCCCGCCGACCAGGCCCTGGGTGAGCGGCACGCGGCGGCCGAGCTGCTCGCCGCGGATGTCGACCTGCAGGATCTTCGCGTGCTTCGGGTAGAACTGCTGGTACGGGAAGTCGGTGCCGAGCATCAGCAGCGCGTCGCAGTCCTCCATCGCCCGGTAGCCGGATGCGAAGCCCAGGAGCCCGGTCATGCCGACGTCGAACGGGTTGTCGTGCTCGATGAATTCTTTGCCGCGGAGGGCATGCACAATCGGCGCACCGAGCGCGTCGGCGAGGGCGAGGACCTCCTCGCGTGCCCCCTCGACGCCGGCGCCCGCCAGGATAGTGACCTTCTCGCAGGAGTTCAGCGTGGCGGCGGCCTCCTGCAGCTCCGCCGGGGAGGGCACGGTGACGGGGTCGGTGCGGCGGACTGTGAAGACGCGCTCGTCCGCGGCGTCCTGCAGGGCGGTGTCGCCCGCCATCACGAGCACGGCGACGCCCCTCTTCTCGATGGCCGTCCGCATGGCGATCTCCAGCAGCCGCGGCATCTGCTCGGGGCTCAGGACCATCTCGCAGAAGACGCTGCAGTCCCGAAACAGTTCGGTGGGGCGGGTTTCCTGGAAGTACTGGCTGCCGATTTCGTCGCTGGGGATGTGCGAGGCGATGGCGAGCACGGGGACCCGGCTTCGGTGTGCGTCGTAGAGCCCGTTGATGAGGTGCATGTTGCCGGGTCCGCAGCTGCCTGCGCATACCGCGAGCTCGCCCGTCAGCGCCGCCTCCCCGGCGGCGGCGAACGCTGCTTCCTCCTCGTGCCGGGTGAGCATCCATTCGATGCCCTTTTCCCGGCGGATGGCCTCGGTCACCGCGTTCAGGGAGTCGCCGGGAACTCCCCAGATCCGCTGGATCCCGTTGGCGGCGAGGTTGTGGACGACGGTCTCGGCGATCGTGGGCATGCTGCTCCTCCGTTCTGTGCGCTCAGATGGCCGCCAGTCTAAGCGGCGGGATCGGGCTGGGCTAGAGGTGTGGTGGGGGTTTGCTTTGATTCGATGACGCAGTGACTGAGGCTCTGCGTCCCCGCTCGGGAGTCTTGTACCCCTATTCGACGAATAGAACGTCTGGAGGGGTTGCCACGGTTGACGGGGAAGCATAAGGTGGTTGCTCAGGTTGACAAGGAGGGTACTAAATTGACTCCACCTACGAGTAGACGCCTCAAAACACGAATTGCTAGGAATCCCGGTGGGAAGACTGAAGCACTTTCAGGCATCGAAGATATACACAACTTCGATGCCCAGCAATCGCGGGCTGATCGTTCTTCGCAACCAAAATCTTTGCCTGAGGCGTTCTGGCGGAAGACCGATGAGCCTTGGACGCCCGCCACTCCCTCAATCATGTACGCGATTGCCTTACACACGAATGATGACTGGGTAGAGCCTCTAGGGCGAACGAGGTACCAGGACACCACTATTCCTCGGGATGTCATCCAATCTTCATGGAACCGAGCCGTCCAGCGTTTTGGTAAAGCTGGCACTAAGGCCCAGACAGTTCGTGCCCTCACAGACGCTTTGTATAAAGAGCTAGTTGAAGCTGACATCGATATGAAAACATTTGATTCAAAACGCCTCGCTCGGGCCATGATGCGTCTTGTTCCGCTGCGCTCCAGCACGCTGGCGGATCGGGTTGGACCGTTCTATGACACGGCGGCGATGAGCGAGTGGTTGGGAATCACGCGGCAGGCCTTAGATAAAAAAGTCAAAACTGGCAAGCTCATCGGACTGATGACTTCGGACCGCAAGAGGTTCTACCCGGAGTGGCAGTTCACCGCAGAGGGTGAACTCATTCCTTATCTACCGGAGGTTCTCGCCGAGCTGCGAAATGGGACTAGTGATGACTGGATGATCGCACTCTGGATGCGCAGCCCGAAAGAGGCGCTCAAGGACGAATCCGCGGCGGAATGGTTGGTCAAGAGAAACGATCCTGGAGCGGTCCTCGAGTTGGCCCGCCACGATGCAGCAGCTTGGGCCTCATGACGCGTGAGAATGCCGCACTGAAGAAACCCGACGACGTCACCGATTTCCCTGTACACAAACAGGGCGTATCCGACGACCTATTCCGCGCGGTGGCCAAGGGGAACGGTAGCTGGTACTTTGCCTCGAAACCGACTGGCAGGTTCAACCTGTCATCACCCAGAGGGACCTGCTACATGGCCACGGACATCCCGACAGCGATTCGGGAAAGGCTAGGAGAGACCATCACTCGGGAGCGCTTGGTGCCACAGGCGACTGTCGACGCGATGGAAGTAACGACACTTCGTTTGCCAGCTGAAGCAAAGCTAGCTGACACCGGTGCTGAGGCGGCCGCCAACTTCGGAGCTATTCGAGAGCTTGGATCCATATCTAACGCCTATGCATTAACTTGCCAATGGGCGACGGCCTTTGATTCCGCTGGACTAGACGGTGTGCTCTACGAATCACGATTTACCAGCATCGCGAGGCCGACGGCTATTGCATATTTTGGAGCAGAGGGACCAAAGCCGACTTGGGACGATTCGGGTGACAGGTACACGGGTGAGGAGGCCTTCATCCTGGCAGACATGGAGGCATTTATCGCGCCGATTCCGACGTCTTCCGCAATGCGAATGGCCCCCACGCCAAAACTCGCCTCGACTCCGAAATGGATAAGCAGTTAGTGTAGGAATTGAGCCGAAGACCTAGTATCTAAGTTCTAGACTTTAACGAATACAGCAATTTTTATGCAAACAAAATTGGATGATATTTGTGAACAGATCTGCCGATATGGATCGCCTGCCAGGGCTTTGACCTATAGCTCTGGTAGCCCAAGTGTGACTCGACCTTCCCTGCCGATGAGCTTAGGACTCTAGAGGGCGCCGCATATTTGCTGCCCGTAGCAAGAATCCGTATGCATGAGAGCAACGTGCCGAGGACGCCGCTGGACCGCGCTTCTGAACGGGATGTCCGTGTGTTTGCCGAGCACCTCCAAGCTCCTCTAAACCGAAACCGCAGGCACCCCGCCAGCGACGTATTGCCGGATACCGGTGTTGGCCCTCTTCCGCGAAGCCTTCACCCGCACCCGGCCCCGGGTCCCGCTGGACGACTTCCACGCCATGACGGACAGCTTCCTGACCCGGCTCCGAATGGACAGCGTCCAGCTGCGCGAGGACTGGACCGGCCGGAACTACGCCGATGACTGGGTGGCCCGCCGCTTCCTGCCCGGCCGCGCGCGGACGGGAAGTTCGTCTACGAACTCACCGAATCCTCCGCCTGCTTCCTCGCCTACCTGGACGGCTTCAGCAGCGGCAAGACCTCGCTGAACTCCTCCCGGCTTGCTGGACCGGGTGGACAAACTGGCGCAGGAATTTAACCCGGACCCGGTCACGCGCGGCGCCGTGCACAAGGAAGAGGTTGGCTGCCGCGAGGAGATGATCCGCGTCGGTTACCGCGCTCAGGGAATCGCCGGGAACACCCCAGATCCGCCGGACCCCGTGTCGTCGAGGTTATGGACCACGGTCTCGGCGATCGTGGGCATGCTGCTCCTCGGTTTCGGTGAGCTCGGTCGGCGCAGCCGGTCTAAGCGGCGGGGGCGGGCTATGCCAGAGGGGTGGTGGCAGCCAAATGCTTGGCTACAGGTTCCAGCGGGCACTCCAGACGACTGGTCGATGCTGCGGTCGAGGAGGTTTGCGACTGTCCCACTTACTCTTAGCCGCCAAGCCGTCCTCAACTCATTCGGACTCGTCGCTGGGGCTCAATCTCGTACCCAAGACACTGCCAGAAGGATCACCGTCGTGCAGTGTGAGCACAACTGAATCGCTGAACACCGACCGCACAGAGAACTCTTCCCAAGGCACATTGTCGCTATTCATGGTCAATAGATGTTGGTAGCCGAACTCGCTTGCGGATGCAGACGCTACCTCAATGGCTTTCGCAGTCTGTCTTTCATCCACGTCCGCAAAAATCGCGCTGTCATGGAGTAGGAACCCAGGACCTCGTCCGCGAGCTGCCAGATCCTCCGCTAGTGCTACGTCATAGGCAAAGATTGCCATCAAATGGACCCCGCCCGACCCCGTCTTCGGTAAGACAACCTTGAACTGAATTCCGCCCCTTCCCGGGGATACTCGAAGATCAGCTGGCTCCCCGTAAAGCGACTCCATAATCTCACCAAAGCGTGCAATCACTCCAGAACGCAATTCGAAACGCTCCTGCAGGTCGAGTTTGGTCCTGGTGACTAGGTCCAGCTCGAGTGATTTAAGCTTGGACTTGCGATCCCCCAGCTCGCGCAACGTCCGGATCTGTTCCTCAACCTGAGCAACCTGCACTTGCGATTCAGCAAGCCGCTTTTGCAGAGCTGCGAAGTCATCAAGCGCACCTCCACTGCGCAGCAGTCGCATGTCTTGCTCTTGGCGAGCGGCATTTTCAGCTTGCTCAGCTTCGCGTTGAGCGATCCGTTCCCGAATACGGCGCGCTTCATCTTCCAGATACGAGGCCCGGTTGGCTGCCACCTGTCGCTGAAACTCAGCTGCTTCATCGAGGCTACGGATGATGGCATCACCCAAGACCATTCCAGCTTCGGCGAATAGCCTCTGGACGCTGATATTACTCGTCGTGAACTCGTCGCGTACCTGCGACTCATACAAAGCAAGCTGTTGACGGTCAGTAAAGTTTTGGTTCGCCAGAGATTTGATCCTAGACGTAGCCTCCTGAACCCGGGATTCGATCTTCCGATACTCAGGCAAAACTGAAAAGGTGCGTATGTCTTCTGTTAGGGAATCCGCACGCCGCTTTAGCCGGACGAGCTGAGGTTCTAACGCGGCGATGCGTGCGTCGATTGTGTTGTCTGGGTCATCGGCCAGTGCGACACGGGCCTTACGTTCCTTGAGTTCAGACCATTCCTTCGCAAACCGCCAGTCGAGATTGAGGAGGTAAGCGTTTTCGGCTTGGACAGCCTCGGCGCGCTGGTTCGCGAGGGTGCGGAATGGATCGATCAGCGAGTCTGTCCGGTAGCGAGCAAAATGACGCACGAGGCTTCGAAACGACGGGGGCGCAGCCGGCATTCCTTCCCTCACGAAACACTCTTGACCTAGCCAATTCGTCCATTGGCGCGACCCTATGGTGGTTGTTTCATCCAGGTTGGCGCCTTCTCGCAGGACAATCCCTGCAGTGACGACGTCACCCTCGATATGGACTTCACCGGGAGAGTCAGGACCACGAGAAACGCTAAGTGTTATGCCTGCCCTCGTCGTGAATGACAGTGTGAAGTACCATTCGTTACCCTTCATCTGCTCCAAGCGGGCACTCATGTTTGCGCCCAAACAAAAGTCGATAAGAGCAATAACAGTGGTTTTTCCGAGCCCATTCCTAGAATCGGTCTTAGTCGATTCCTTAGCTCTATCCGCAACAACTATGTTTAGCCCGTCCTGGAAGGTGACGGCACGAAACTCCGCAAAGTTCGCTGTCAGTGAGTTCAAGCGCATTTCACACCCTCCATTCGAGGACACCGGAGTCGAGAGATACAAATCCGAGCAAGTACAGCAATGTCAACGCTTCCGTAAATGTGTCAAAGGACGAATCTGGGCTGGCTATCCTGTACGAGTGCCACAGCTCACTGACTGTGGGGTTTTTGCCCCTCAACGGCAGGATCGAGGCTGCTCGCCCTAGAACGCTGTCGGCTGCGGGGATGTATTTCGTGGGCAGTATCATGCGGGCGGCTCAAAAACATCGCAAACCTCGAATAGGTGGCAAAGCACGGCAGCGGCAGCGGCACGGATGACGAACATCCTCGACAGATCGGTTTGAGGACTGACAGCGCTGTTCGCACCGAAGTCCAGAAGCGATAGGAAGAGCTCGTCACCCACCCGCCCCTTCGAATGCAGGCGGTCATACTCTTGAACGAAACCAGCCCGGATTCGAGCTGGAAACCTGGACGATAGCTGAGCTTGGCGACGAATAAAGTCCGCGGCTTGTGGAGCTTGTGCAAGGCCGATGGTCATGGTCGGGCGGATCGCTTCAGTCAGACCGTTCGCATCCATCTTTTCTTGGGGCGGGACGGCAATCATAGGAGTGGACGGAAGGTCTATGTCGCCGTCAGCAAAGGCATTACAGACGATCTGCAACTCAGCAAAAGACACCGATGTTGCGCCAATTGAAAGCTTTTCAGCAGTCGCTTGCTCGGCATCTCGCTTCCATTCCTGCAAAGCCTCTACGGGATAGGCGGAATCTATCTTGTCGACCAGATTATGGTGGTGAGCGCATAGGATAACGAGGTTGCCGTAACCGTCACGTGAACTCGAACTCAGCGACGGATTAGGCCGCGGCCCGTCATCAGATGATCCCTCGATATGAGCGATTTCACCCAGAACAACCGGGCCAGAATCAGTGAAGTGCACGATTGCGGATGTGCACTCGGGAAACGCACAATAATGCCCGGAAGTTAGGAAGAGTTGCTTCAAGGTTAGAGGTGAATAGTTCCTCGGCATCGATCCCCCAATTTCATTGTGCGGCATCTCTCGACTATGGCGCAGATGCGTGCGCCATACGCGAAAGATGCAAGACTTGCTGAATCATCTTCTCATCATCACCCAGTGCGCCCGTCAACTCAGTTTGAATCGGCGTGGCTACATCGGGGTGATTAGTGCTAGGGCCATGCTAGGTGCATTACCGTTGCCGAAGCTTCCCGCCCCGGACGCCCTTGCCCCACCGCACCCTCCCACCCGGCTAAAATCGAGGAGGCCCGTCTCTCCTCACCGCACGGCCGGAAAGCGCAGAATGTCCTTCATCGAGAACGCCGTTGCCCGCTGGGCCGAACTGCAGCGGCTCCAGGCGGCCCCCGGCTGGAAACTGACCAACGCCAACGCCTGGGTGTTGGCCCTCTTCTGCGAAGCCTTCACCCGCACCCGGCCGCGGGTCCCGCTGGACGACTTCCACGCCATGACGGACAGCTTCCTGACCCGGCTCCGCATGGACGGCGTCCAGCTGCGCGAGGACTGGACCGGCCGGAACTACGCCGATGACTGGGTGGCCCGCCGCTTCCTCGCCCGGCCGCGAGCAGACGGGAAGTTCGTCTACGAACTCACCGAATCCTCCGCCCGATTCCTCTCCTATCTGGACGGGTTCAGCAGCGACAAAACCTCCCTGAACTCCTCCCGCCTGGCCACCCTGCTGGACCGGGTGGAAAACCTCGCGCAGGAATCCAATCCGGACCCCGCCGCCCGCATCGCCGTGCTTAAGGAAGAGGTCGCCCGCCGCGAGGACATGATCCGCGCCCTGGAAACCGGCGAGGCTCCCCCGCCCCTGCCGGAGGACACCGCCGTCGAAGCCGCCCGCGACATCCTGGACCTGGCCGCCGCCCTGCCGGCCGACTTCAAACGGATGCGCGACGGCCTGGAAAAGATGCTGCACAACCTGCGCCAGGAAATGGTGGAATCCAACGCCGCCAAGGGCCTGACCATGGGCGAAATCCTCGAAGCGGACAAAAAGCTGCGCAGCACCGCCGAAGGCCGCACCTATGAAGGCTTCACCGCCTTCCTGAACGACGCCGACCAGCAGGCCCGCTTCCGCGCCGCCATCGCCGAGGTCCTCGAACGCGATTTCGCGGACAACCTGACCCCCGAGGACCGGCAGAGCCTGTACCGGCTGATTTCCGACATGCGCGACCAGGCCACCGAAATCCACCGCATCTACGGCCGGCTCTCCGAATCCATGCACACCTACGTGCAGAGCGACGAGTACCGCGAGTCCGTGCAGCTGCGCCAGCTCATCCGCGCCGCCGAGGCCGCCATCCACAAGGCCCCGCGCGGACGCCGCCGCGCCGCCGTCGTGCCCGCGCCGCAGCTGTACGGGTCAGGCTTCGAGTCGCTGAGCATGGTCCGGGTCTACAACCCCGAGGACCACGCCGCCCCGCGCACGCTGCCCGAACCGCCGCAGTTCACGGAGGCGGACATCCACCGCTCGGCCCGCACCCCGCGCGCGGACCGGCGGGTGCTGGCCGACGCCGTCTCCCGGGCGACCGCGCAACGCCCGAGTGCCACGGTGGCCCAGGTCTTCGAGCAGCTGCCGCCCGAACATCGGCACCTGAACAGCATCCGCGCCCTCCTCGCCGGCGGCTCGGCTGGTTTTGATGCAAGCAAACCCCTTGAATCCGTTACCTTTACCCAGATCGACGGCAGCGAGCGCACCGCGCTGCTGCCCGCCGTCGCCGTCGCGAAAGCCCCCGAAAAATGAGCGAGACCACCCACGCCGCCCCGGAAGAGAACGCCCTGGACGAGAGCACCCCGGAAACCCCGGAGCTGGACGCAGAAGAGCAGGAAACAGAAACAGCCCGTGACCTGCTGGTCGACGGCCCCGAATTGTTCCCCGGCGACACCGGCACCCTGCCGCTGAAGCTGCGCCAGGCCCTGATCCGACTGCTGCGCGGCCCCTACCTGGACGCCACTTCGAGCGACAACGTGTACGAGACCGTGGTGGACAACCAGGAGCAGCTGCGCGTGCGCCTCAGCGAACTGTTCCTGTCCCTGGTCATTGACGAGGACCGCAAGGTCGCCCTGCTGCGCCCGGTGGAAATGCCCGAGCCCCATACCTCCGCCCTGCAGCGCCAGCGCGAAATGACCCGCGAGGAAACCCTGCTGCTGCTGCGCCTGCGGCTGATCCTGGACCGGCACACCGGCACCGGGAACGAGGCCACCATCGCCCGGCAGGACATCCTGGAGGTGCTCGAGGCCTACGTGGATCCGGGCCAGCGCGACGCGAAGTCCGTGGAGGACACCGCGGACGCCGCCATCCGCAAGCTCGTCCAGGACCGCCGCCTGCTCATCCCCACCGAGCTGGACAACGTCTGGGTCATCTCCCCCGCCCTGCCGCTGGCCCTGCCCTACAGTCAGATCGGCGACATCGTCACCTTTATGCAGACCCTCGCCGGGGACGCTGGGGACGATACAGCGGACGACGACGGCGCGGCCACGCTGGATCTGGACACTACCCCCGCCACGAACGACGGCGAGGAGCCGGCATGAGCATCGAAACCACCCTCCCCATGGGAGACCTGATCAACCCCGGCCAGAACCGGCTCTCCTCCGTGCAGATCGTGAACTGGGGAACCTTCGACGGCGCGCACACCATCAAGGTGGACCGCGCCGGCACCCTGCTCACCGGCGATTCCGGCGTGGGCAAATCCACCGTCTTCGACGCCATGCTGCTGGTCATGGACGCCCGCCCCCGCATGAACGAGGCCGCACAGAACAACAACGGCACCAACGCCGAGGAAAAACGCACCGCCTTCTCCTACATGCGCGGACGGCTCGGCACGCAGGGAGCGGACGACGGCGCGGGCACCGCCTACCAGCGTCCCGGCGCCACCTGGTCCGCGGTCTGCCTGACCTTCGACAACGGGCTGGGCCAGATCACCTCCCTCTCCGTGGTCATGGACCTGCCCGCCTCCGGCACCGAACACAACCTGGGCCGCTTCTACCTGGTGCACAACAAGCCCCTGGACCTCGCCGCCCTGCAGACCGGCATCCGCGGCCGCTTCACCAAGGGCAGCCTCGAGGCGCTGCTGCCCGGCGCCGCCGTGTTCGATTCGCACAAGATGTTCGCCGAACGCTACCGCGCGGCACTCGGCGTCGAGGATGAGAAGGCGTTCAACCTGCTGCGCATCCTGCAGACCGGCAAGGGCCTGGGCGGCACCGTCAATGACTTCTTCCGCACCAACGTGCTGGACACCCCGCGCACCCTCACCGCCGCCGAGGAAGCGGTGGAGGACTTCAGCCACCTGCGCAGCATCCGCCGGCAGCTCGAACGTGCCCGGCAGCAGCGCGACCACCTGGCCTCCGTCCCCGAACTGCACGCCCGCTACCGGCAGGCCGCGGACGCCCTGGCGCACAACCGCGCCCTGACCACCGAGGGGCTGCCCGCCTACCGGCAGCGCCTGGCCCTGGAAGGCGCCACCCGCACCGCGGAGAAGCTCGACGCCGCAGCCTCCGCTGCGCGCGCCAAACTCTCCGCCGCGGAAACCCGCCGCGCCACGCTCAAGGACCAGCGCGACGCGCTCAGCGCCCGCTACGCCGCAGAGGGCGGCGGCGCCATCGCCACCCTGGAACGCGAACTCGCCGCCGCCGCCGCACAGCTGCGCTCCCGCGAAACCGTGGAAACCGCGTTCCGGCACGAGCTCGCCGCAGCGGGGATCGACGTCGACTTCTCCCCCGCCGGGCTGGTCACCGCCCGCAGCCGTGCCACGGACCTGATGAAGTCCCTGACCGCTGATCTCGAGGCCGCCAAGGAGCGCAGCAGCAACGCGCACGGCGAGGCCTGGTCCCTGAAGGGGCAGATCGCGAAGCTTGAAAACGAGATCGGCTCCTTCCGCCGCCGCAAGTCCAACATCCGGCAGGAATCCCTGGACCAGCGCACCCGGATCTGCGCCGCCACCGGCATCAGGGAAGCGGACATGCCGTTCGCCGCGGAACTGATCGACCTGCCCGCCGAACACGCCCAGTGGCGTCCGGCCGCCGAACGCACCCTGCGTTCCCTGGCCACTGCCCTGCTGGTCCCCGGCGAGCACATGGCAGCGGTCACCCGGTTCCTGAGCGAAAACGACATGCAGGGCTACGTGCGCTGCATCGACGTGTCCGTGCCGCTGGACGGGCCCGCCGAGCCCGGCCCGGATGACCTGATCACCAAGCTGCTCACCCACGATTCAGCCATGGGCGACTGGGTACGCCGGAAAATCACCGCGCACTACGACTTCGTCTGCGTGGAGGACCCGGCCGGGCTGGCCGGCGTCGCCAAGGGCGTCAGCCTGGGCGGTGCGGTCAAGCGCAACCGCAGCACCACCGAAAAGGATGACCGGCACACCAAGGCCTCGGACAACGTGCTGGGCTTCGACAACAAGGACACCGTCGCGGCGCTCGGCAACGAACTGCTGGCCCTGCGCACCGTCTTCGAAGAGGCGGACACCGTCTCGAAGCAGCATGCCGCCGAGCAGGACGAAATTGTGCGCCGGCTGGCCGCCGTCCGCCGCGTCGCCGAAGACGAGCGCAGCTGGGAGGAACTCTCCGCAGACGAGGCCCGCGCCGCCGTCGAACAGGCCACCGACCGGCTGGATGCCGCCCGGGACGCCAACGCGGACCTGGAGCAGATCCGCTTCGAACTGGACACCGCCGAGCTGGACCTGACCGCCGCCACGGAGAAGGTCGGCGGGCTCAAGGGCGAAGCGGCGAGGCTCGACGCCGACCTGGCCGCCGCCGTCGAACGCCGCAGCGCGCTCTCCGCGAAGGCACCCGAGGCACTGTCCGAGGGGCTGCGGACCGCGCTGGCCGAGCTGTTTGACCCGTTCGGCGACCTGACCGACGCCGCCCGGCTGAAGGAAGCCGCGGGCGAGGTGGAGCGTGCCCTGATCACCGAACAGGCCCGTCTGGAGAAGACCCTGCTGGAAACCCGCGCCAAGCTGGAGCGGACCTTCGAGACGTTCTCGGACAAGTGGGGCTCGGACTTCGGCACCTCCGTGGAGGCTGCCGGCGCGTACGAGGACCGGTTCGAGGGCATCATCACCGAGGGCCTGCCGCAGCGCGAAGCCGAGTTCAGCGAGTACTTCAACAACCGCACCTACGAGCGGTTCAGCGACCTGCTGCAGCTGCTGGACGAGGAACGCCGCAGCATCTCCTCCCGCCTGCTGCCGCTGAACTCCGTGCTCCGCCGGGTGGAATACCACGCCGGCAGCCACCTGGAGATCGAGGTGGCCACCACCATTCCCGACGCCGCGTACAAGTTCCGTACCGAGCTGAAAAACGCGCTGCCGATGATGGGCTCACGTCAGGACAAGGCCGACATGGATGCCCGGTACGCTGCGCTGGAGGCGCTGGTGGACCGGCTGAAGGACCCGGAGGAGAAGCGCTGGCGGGCCGAGGTGCTCGACGTCCGTTCGCACGTGACCATCACCTGCACGCACCGCCTGGCCAACGGCCACACGTACACCAACCTGCAGGCGTCGCTGATGTCCGGCGGCGAAGGCCAGCGCTTCACCGCGTTCATCATGGCCTCCGCGCTGGCGTACCAGTTGGGCATTGTGTCCCAGGGCTTCAGCACCTACGGCACGGTGATGATGGACGAGGCGTTTGTGAAGTCCTCGCTGTCCTTCGCCGAGGCGTCCATCAATGCCCTGCACGAGTTCGGTTTCCAGCTGCTGCTGGCGGCTCCGGAGGACAAGGTGGACCTGTCCCGCTTCCTGGGCTCGGTCACCGAAATCCTGCGCGACGACGTCACCAACCGGTCCGGCGTGCTCGAGCGCGGGCTGGGCAACTCGCGGTCGGTGGACATCCTGCTGCGGTGATTCACATCCTGCCCGGCCTGTGAAAGGGTGGCGCATGCGAAACCAACACCTGGTGAATGTCCTCGTTCTTGCCGGCATGGTGTGCATCCTGCTGGCAACGTTCGACCCGCTGCAGAGCATTGCCTGGGTTCTGCAGATCGCTGCCCTGCTGTTTCTCGCGGCAGGCGTGGTGGGTGCCGTGACCCGGTCACGGAACGCCCGCCGTCGTGCGGAGTCCGGAGACGGGACCGGCGGCGCGGCCGGCGGCGCGGCCGGCGAGTAGCCTGCCGCTTCTGCTGTGCTGTCGGCCGCGCTGGCGGCACAGCCCGAACGGGACGAGACTGGGAGACGTGAGCATTTCCCTTCCCAAATCCATCGCCACCTGGCGCCGCCAGCTGATCGGCACGTTCAGCAACAACGCCACCGAGATTCCGCAGTGGGAGCTCGAGCTGGCCAAGGGCGACGACGTCGGCCACTTCGGTCCAGAGTCAGCGGTGTGGGCGGTGCACGGGTCCATGACGCCGATCATCGCGGGCATCCGGGCCCTGCTGCTGCAGGCACTGCACCCGGGTGCGATGGCCGGGGTACATGATTTCTCCGACTATCGCTCGGATCCCTTGGGGCGGCTGGCCGGGACCATCCGCTGGATCTTCACCGTCACGTACGGGGACACGCATGCGGCCAAGGCCGGGTCGGACTGGGTGCTGCGGCTGCATGAGCGGGTGCATGGCACCTATGTGGACGCCGACGACGTCGAGCAGCCCTATTCCGCCAACGATCCGGAAATTGCCCGCTGGGTGCATCTGGCGTTCACCGACGCGTTCCTTTCCTCGCACCAGCGCTACGGCGCGTCGATTCCCGGCGGGCCGGACGCCTATGTCGCCGAGTGGGCGGTGGCCGGGGAACTGATGGGCATTCCGAATCCGACCCGGTCCGAGGACGAGCTGCGCAAGCAGATGGCTTCCTATGATGCCCAGCTGCGCAGCAGCGAGTACGTGCAGGAGGCGTTGCGGTTTTTGCGTCGGCCTCCGCTGCCCCGGAACCAGCGTTTCGGCTACCGGGTGCTGTTTGCCGGTGCCGTTGCCAGTCTGGAACCGAAGCATCGGGAGCTGCTCGGGCTGAAGGCGCCGCATATCGGACCGGTGCCGGTGCCCATGCGGTTTCCCGTGAAACTGGTTTTGGGTGTCATCCGGCTGGGTCTGGGTCCTATGGGTCCCAGCGAGCGGTCGGCACGCGAGCGGATTGCGCGGGTGACGGGCGGGGTGTGACGGGTGGTGTGTGATGGCGGTGCACTTGGCAGGGCGCTGCTCGTCGATTCACTACCGTTTTCCTTTCCAAGGCGACCCCTTTTGAACACGAGTAGTGGACCCAAAAAGACAGGTATTTGCTGGTGCTCTGGCGGGTCCTTTTGGGAGCTTTTTTGGCCCGGAAATGTCAGTGCCGGATGAAATGCTGAAGCATGGATCAGGACGGGAATACCGGGTGCGGAACCGGAATGCCGGCCGGCGAAGACCTTCCACGGGAAGGGGCAGCCAGCGGTCCGGATGCGCCCTCAACACCATGTGCGGCGCCCAGCGTTGCGATCTATTGCGCTGATCCGGCTGGTGAATCTGTCGCGGGGTCTGCGGATGCCATGCCCGCTGCAAGTTCCATGGGTGCAGCCAGCGCCACTGCTTTCACCGGTCCCGCGGGCGCCCCAGGCAATGCGGAATGCTCAGGCAACATTTATCCGGATGGGTTTACCGGAATCCTGGCCCTGGCGAATCTTGAGTCCTTCGACGAAGTAACCACGGGCGAAGCCTTGGGCCGGATGGGACACCTGATCTCCTGGGCCCAGGCCCAGCAGGCCCGGCTGATGAACCATATGCAGGAGGTCTTCCGGGACAGCTACCATGACGCCACCGGCCGGCTGGAACCGGGTATGGCCTTCAGCCTCGCTTCCACCGAGTGTGCGGCCATCCTAAGAATCCCGCAAATGACCGCACAGCGGCTGATGGACGAGGCCGGCAGCCTCTGCGGCCCGCACGCCTCCACCCTCACCGCCCTGCAGGAAGGCACGTTCAGCTACCCGCATGCGCAAGTGGTTCTGGAGCAGTGCGAGAACGTTCCCGCCGCTGACCTGCAGGAGTTCGAAGCGGATCTGTTGGCAGCTGCCGAAGGTTTGACCCGGGCACAGTTCTCCGCCAAAGCCCGCAGACTGCGGGAGAAACAGTATCCACTGACCATTCCTGCTCGGCACGAAAGCGCCTTCGAGAAACGGAAGGTCACCCTGGATCCGGTTGAGGACGGTATGTCCTGGCTCTCGGCCCTTTTGCCGGCACCGGACGCCCAGCAGATCTACACCGCCCTGAGCACCTCCGCCCAGGGAGAACAGACGGCCGGGGACCCGCGGACCAGGGACCAGTTGCGTGCCGACATCCTCGCCCAACTGCTCATGGGCGGCCTCGGACCAGCCCGCAGCCAGCGCGCGGACAAAGCCGAAGGTGGAGGGCACGCAGGGGCGGCCGACGGTGGCGGGCACGCGGACAAAACCGCCGCCGGGATCACCGATCCGGACGATACTGGCAGCATCCCGCGCGCCGACATCATGGTGCTGATCAGCGCTGAAACCCTCTTCGGTGCTGACGAGGAACCCGCCGAACTCCACGGTTACGGGCCCATCAGTGCCGAAGCGGCCCGCCGGCTGGCCCGCAACGCTACCCGCTGGACCGGACTCGTCCGGGACCCGCACACCGGAGAGATCCTGTGGGTGGGCAGGCGCCGGAAAGTCCCCGCCGGACTCGCCCGCTGGTTACGGGCACGGGACGGGACCTGCCGGTTCCCCGGCTGCCGGGTCAGTACCGGGGTGACCGAGATTGACCACACCAAAGACTGGGCCAAAGGCGGGAACACCGAGCATTCGAACCTGGCTCACCTGTGCCGGAGGCATCACCGGTTCAAGACCCTGGGTTATTGGAAAGCCTGCCAACCGAAGCCGGGGGTGTTGGAATGGACCTCGCCCACCGGGCGGGTCTACCGGACCGAGCCCTTCCTGGAACTGGCGGACGCGGATCCAAACGCACGCTCCGTCCCCGGACCGGAAGAGGTACCCCCGTTCTGACAAGGTTCATCCCGGACCTACAAGGCGGACCAACAAGGGAACGCCAGCCCCCGCCTACGAAGCAGCCTGCACAGCCCCCGCGGCATTCCGGGCAGCCAGGATATGCGTCCGCATCACCGCTTCGGCCCACTCCCCGTCCCGGGCCCGGGCTGCAGCCACAAGCTCGGCGTGATGGGACATGCTGCGCTGCAACGCTTCCGGGCTGTACTTATGGAAGGTGTGAGCCACCACGGCAGGACGCATGAGCGTCTGCAGCGCTGCAGCAAAGTGCCGGTTGCCGCACCGCTGGACAAAAATCTCGTGGAATTCCTTGTTCAAGGCGCTCAGTCCCTCCAGCGATCCAGAACCAGCAGCCTCTTCCATGGCCGCTGCCAGCTCGGCCAGCCGGTCCACATCGGCATCCGAGAGCCGGGGCACCGCCAGCAATGCAGCATGCGGCTCAAACCCGGCACGAACGTCATACAGGTCCGCCACATCCTTGCCGCTGAAGCTGACCACCTGGGCACCCTTGTTGCGGCTGAGTTCCACTATCCCCTCGGCAGCCAGCCGGTTGAGGGCCTCCCGGATGGGAGTGCGGCTGACACCGAACCGCGAGGCAAGCGCTGCTTCGCGCAGCCAGTCCCCCGGTCCCAGCTCGCCAGATGCGATCAGTTCCCGGATCCGGGCATAGGCACTGTCATCAGCGGGAACGCCGTGTTGCGCCTGCACATCAGCGGGCGCTGCAGGGTGTGCCGGTGTAGCAGCAGGCTGCGCCTGCACATCAGCGGGCGCAGCGGGCTGCTCTGGCGCCGCAGCAGACGTGCCAGATCCCGCAGTCCCGGCCGTCGCGAGGGGTTCTTCCATGCCCACCACGTTATCCCCGACCGGCAGCAGGTTCGGGCAGCTCCGGCCAGGACGCGGCCGCAAGATCGGCACGGGTGCCGCCACGGGAGACAAACGACGCCGAAGGCCTCCCGGTCAGTTCAACACTCCGGTCCACCGCGCGCATGTACGCCGGCAGGTCTATCCCGGTGGAAATCCCCAACCCGTCACACAGGTGCACCAGATCCTCCAGCGGCGCATTGCCCAGGACCGAGGGATCGCCGGGAAACCACAGGTCCCCGCCAAGCCCGGCAAAGGAGCCTTCCAACCAGTCCGCACCGGCCAGCATCGCCGCCAAAGCATTGGCAGGAGCAAACCCGTTGCGGTTATGCAGATGCACTCCCACCTCCAGGCCCGGATACAGCGAGCGCACCTCCGCCACGCCGTCGTACATCTCCCCGGGCTCCTCCTCCCCGGAGGTCCCGGCCAGATACACCCCGGCAGACCCGGCATCCACGGCAGCCTGCACCGCACGCAGCCGTTCGGCCCGGGGCACCGGACCCCGGGCCGGCGCAAAGAACGAGCACGCCACCGCAGTGACCAGTCGCAGGCCCGCACCTTCGGCGAGTTTCCCGACGCGCTCCAGACCGGACAGCGCCTCCGTGACGGTCAGCCGCTGGTTGCGCAGGCTGACCTCCTCGTCCGCTGACACCACCACCACCAGCTCGTCCAGGCCGCAGTCAACGGCCCGTTCGGCACCGCGGTAATTCGGCGCCAGACCCCGGTACCGGACGCCGGGCACCCGCGGCACGGCAGCCATCACGTCCGCAGCATCGGCAAGCTGCGGCAGCACCTTCGGATGCGCAAAGGACACCGCCTCAATCTCGCGCACCCCGGCGTCGATCAGCAGCCGGACCAGTTCCACTTTCTCCGCCGTCGCAAGCGGTTCGGGCACGGACTGCAGGCCGTCCCGCAACCCCACCTCCACCAGCCGGATTGACTGCGGCAACCCGGGCAGACTCATGCCACACCACTCGCCCGCAGCTGCGCCAACGCATCAGGATCGACGCCGATGCCGGCCAGCACCTCCGCGGTATGGGCACCCAGCTCCGGGCCCGGCCAGCGCACGGTCCCCCGGGTCCGGCTCAGCCGCGGAAAAACATTCTGCATCGCTACCGGCCCCAGCACCGGGTGGTCCACCTCGGTGATGGATTCCCGGGCCTGGAACTGCGGGTCCGCGAACATGTCCACCGGCCGGAAGATCCTCCCGGAGGGCACCCCGTGTTCTTCCAGCAGCGCCTCCAGCTTCTCCGCATCCAGTGCGGAGGTAAATGCGGCAATCCGGTTATCCAGTTCCTCCTGCCGCTCACCCCGGGCCCCGTGGCTGGCGTAACGGGGATCGTCAGCCAGTTCGGGAGCGTCCATCGCCTTGGCCAGCCGTGCGAACACGGTGTCCTGGTTCGCGGCAATCAGCAGCCATTGCCCATCCTGCGTGGGATACACATTGCTCGGCGCCACATTGGGCAGCACCGCACCGGTACGCTCCCGCTGGTATCCGGTGACCTGCCATTCCGGCACCAGGGACTCCATCACGCCGAGCACCGCCTCGTAAATCGCCGAATCCACAATCTGTCCGCGTCCGCTGGTCTGCCGCTCCTGCAGCGCGGCAAGGGCTCCGATGGTGGCGAACAGCGCAGCGAGGGTATCCCCGATGGAAATCCCCACCCGGGACGGCGGCGTGGACGGATCCCCCACCACATACCGCAGCCCGCCCATGGCCTCGCCAATTGCACCGTAGCCGGCGCGCTGCGAATAGGGTCCGTCCTGCCCGAAGCCGGACACCCGCACCATCACCAGACCAGGATTCAGCTCCTGCAGCTCAGCGAAACCCAGTCCCCAGCGCTCCATGGTCCCCGGGCGGAAGTTCTCCACCAGGACATCAGCCCCGGCAATCAGCTGCCGGGCGAGCTCCTGACCTTCGGGATCGCGCAGGTTCAGCGTGACGGAGCGTTTGTTCCGCCCGACGACGGACCACCAGAGCGATTGTCCCTGCGGCAGCTGCCGTCCCCACTGGCGCAGCGGATCCCCTTTCGCGGGGTCTTCGATCTTGACGACGTCGGCCCCCAGGTCACCAAGCAGCTGGCCGCAGAAGGGCCCCGCCAGCAGCTGGCCCATTTCCACCACCCGCACCCCGGCCAACGGCCCGGCGGACTGTCCGGAAGCTGTCATGGTGGTCCTCCTGAGGATGGTGCCGGGAACGGTTTCCGCAGTGACGGAAGCCGTGATGCATACAACTTGGCAGTCGCCCTAGGTAGATGTCAAGGAATTACTCGGGCTGCAGCAACGGGTTGTATGCAATGTCTTGACAGTGGTGTACGTCACACCTAACCTGATGCCACCGGACACGGCACAGCATCACCCGCAATGTTCCGACATGCTTCCACCCCGCACATCCCGTCCCCGCATATCTGCCCGGCTCCGGCGTCTCAGCGCCGCCACGGCCGGAAGGATGCCGGGCCACCCCCAAGGAGAACTGATGGCATTTCGGTTAGGCGTAGATGTGGGCGGCACATTCACCGACATTCTGCTGGTCAATGAGGACACCGGGCAGACCCACCGGTACAAGACCTCCTCCACGCCCGAAGATCAGTCCGCCGGGGTGCTGCACGGCATCCGCCAGGTCTGCGCAGCGGCAGGCATCGATCCGGCCGAGGTCCGCGATGTCCTGCACGGAACCACCGTTGCCACCAACGCGATCCTGGAGAAGAAGGGCGCCCGCGTCGGGCTGGTGACCACCCGCGGATTCCGGCAGGTCCTGCAGATTGCCCGCTCCTTTGTCCCCGGCGGACTGGCCGGCTGGATCATCTGGCCCAAACCTGAACCGCTGGCAGACCTGGAAGACACCGTGGAGGTCACCGAACGGGTTTCCACCACCGGGTCGGTGCTTATCCCCCTGGACGAGGAGAACGTCCGGGCGCAGCTCCGCAAGCTGCGGGAGAACGGCATCGAAGCACTGAGCATCTGCCTCATCAATGCCTACGCCAACGGCGACCACGAGGCGCGGATTGCGGACATTGCAGCCGAGGAACTTCCGGGAATCCCCGTCTCCCGTTCCTCGGTGGTGCTGCCGGAACTGCGCGAATACGAGCGGGCCATCACCACCGTGGCCAACGCCTACGTCCAGGGACAGGTGTCCGGCTACGTCCGCAACCTCGACGCCCAGATGACCGACGCCGGCATGAATGCCCAGCTCTCCATCCTGCGCAGCGACGGCGGCCTGGTCTCGGGTGCGGTTGCTGCCGACAACCCGGTTTCGCTGCTGCTCTCCGGACCGGCCGGCGGGGTGACCGGTGCAGCCTGGGCGGCAGAACAGGCCGGCTACAAAGACTTCCTGACCTTCGACATGGGCGGCACCTCCACCGACGTCGCCCTGGTGCAGAACCTGCAGCCGCGGATCGGACGCGAAACCACCGTCGGTGACCTGACCGTCCGCGCCACCTCCGTGGACGTCCGCACCGTCGGCGCCGGCGGCGGGTCCATTGCCCACGTTCCGCAGCTGACCCAGGCACTGCGGGTTGGCCCGCAGTCCGCCGGTGCCGCCC
The DNA here is from genome assembly GCF_022869865.1 of Arthrobacter zhangbolii. NCBI lineage: Bacteria > Bacillati > Actinomycetota > Actinomycetes > Micrococcales > Micrococcaceae > Arthrobacter > Arthrobacter zhangbolii. The sequence continues at coordinate 234,696 of NZ_CP094984.1, read as the reverse complement.
CCGGCCCTGCCTCCTACGGCCGCGGCGGCACCGAACCCACCGTCACGGACGCGAACGTGGTGCTCGGCTACCTGCCCTCACAGCTGGCCGGCGGCGAAATCGGCCTGGATACAGAAGCAGCGGCCGCGGCGGTCAAAACCATTGCCGATGCCACGGGGCTGAACGAGGTGGAGCGCGCGGCCGAAGGCATTGTGCACATTGTCAACGAAAACATGTTCGGTGCGCTCAAACTCGTCTCCACCCAGCAGGGTTTTGATCCCCGGGACTTCGCCCTGGTGGCCTTCGGCGGTGCCGGACCGCTGCACGCCAACGCGCTGGGGAAACTCACCGGCGCCTGGCCGGTCATCATTCCGCCCTCCCCCGGCGTGCTCTCCGCCTACGGGGACGCGACCACCAGCCTGCGCGATGAAGCGGCGCGCACCCTCGTGCGCCCGTTCGGCGATTTTTCCGACGCCGACCTGGCCGGGCTGCTGGAGGAACTGGCCGGCACCGCCCGGGAAACGCTGCTCTCCGCCGGGCTCGGCGAGGAGGACCTGAACACCACCTACTCGGCTGATGTCCGCTACCACGGACAGGGTTTCGAAATCCCGGTGCCCATTGATTTCCCGGCTTTCCAGGCCGGGGACGGCAGCGGTTTCGCCGCCCTCCGCGCAGGCTTCGACGCCGAGCACCAGCGGCTGTTCTCCTTCCTGCTGGACAATGACCACGAGCTGGTCACCGTCCGCGCCACGGTCAACGGGCCGCATCCGGAGGTTGCCGCGATCACCCTCGAATCCGGCGGCACCGATCCGTCGGCCGCCGAACGCACCAAAAGCAGCATCTACGTGGACGGTGCCACGGTGGAGGCCACCATTTATGACCGGGACCGGCTGCTCGCCGGGAACGTGGTCACCGGCCCGGCAGTGATTGCCGAAATGGATTCCACCACCCTCGTCCTGCCCGGACACGCCGCCACGGTGCACCCGCACGGCAGCCTGCTCATCCGCCCCGTCGAAGATTCCAAGGAGTAGCCCCATGGCCCAGCTTGTGGAGACCGCCACCGAGCCGTTGCAGGCGGTCGACGTCGACGTCGTCACCCTCGACCTGATCGAAAACGCCCTACGCAGCGCCCGCTACGAAATGGACGAAACCCTCTTCCGCACGGCCCTGAGCCCGGGCATCCGGGAACAGCATGACGAGTTCCCGCTGATCGCGGACCCGGCCGGAAAAATGATCGTGGGCCAGTTCGGCCTCTCCATCCCGGATTTCCTGGAGAACTTCAACGGGACCATCGAGGAGGGCGACGTCCTGATGACCTCGGACCCGTACTCCTGCGGCGCCGCCATCAGCCATGCCAATGACTGGCTGGTGGTGATGCCGATTTTCTACGAGGGCAGGATTGTCGGCTGGTCCTCCCAGTTCGGCCACATGACCGACGTCGGCGGCAAGACCCCGGCGTCCATGCCCACCGACGCGCGCACCATCTTCGAAGAAGGTGTGGTCATCCCGCCGTTCAAGCTCTACCGGCGCGGGGAACGGGACGAGACATCGCTGGGCATCATCCTGAACCAGGTCCGGAAGCCGGACTGGAACCGGGCGGACCTGAACGGACTGGTGGCAGCCTGCAGCACCGCCGCCCGGCGGGTGCAGGAAATGTGCGCCCGCTTCGGCGTCGACACCTACACCTCGGCACTGAACGCCCTGCTGGACCGCAACTACCGGGCCATGAAAACCCTGCTCTCCATGGTGTTCGAAGAGGGCAAACCGCTCTCCTTCACCGACTTCATTGACGACGACGGCCGCGGCTTCGGTCCCTACGAACTGAAGATGACCATCACCCGCACCGGGGAAAAGGTGCTGATCGACCTGACCGGCAGCAGCCCGCAGGCGCAGGGCCCGATCAACTACTACATCAACGAAAACCTGATCCGGATGTTCTTCGGCATCTACATGATCACCGTCGCGGATCCGCAGATCCTGTGGAATGACGGTTTCTATCCGCTGGTGGACGTGGAAATCCCCGAGGACACCTTCTGGAAACCCCGCTACCCCGCAGCGCTGAACGGGCGCAACCACGGCATCGGCCGGCTTTTTGACCTTTTCGGCGGGCTGCTCGGCCAGGCCAATCCCGATCTGCTCAACGGCGCCGGGTTCTCCTCCTCGCCGCACTTTATGTACTCCGGGAACTACAGTTCCGGGGACCGCAAGGGCGAGTGGTTCCAGCTCTACTCCATCGGTTTCGGGGGTATCCCGGGACGGCCCGTGGGCGACGGACCGGACGGGCACTCCCTCTGGCCCTCCTTCACCAACATCCCCTGCGAGTACCTGGAGTCCTACTACCCGATGGTCATTGAACGCTGGGAAACCATCGCGGACACCGGCGGCGCCGGGCTGCACCGCGGCGGCAACGGGGTGGATGTTGCCTACCGGTTCCTGGAACCGGGCACCATCGCCATCCACGATGACCGGTGGCTCACCTACCCCTGGGGAGTGCGCGGCGGCGATCCGGGCGCCCGGGGCCGCAAATGGATTGACCGGGCGGACGGCAGCACGGACATCCTGCCCTCCAAGGTGCACGACGTCGCGGTGCACCCCGGCGATGTGCTGCACTTCGTCACGTGGGGCGGCGGCGGCTGGGGGGATCCGCTGGAGCGGGATCCGGAACTGGTGGCCAAGGAAGTGCGCCGCGGGCTGGTCACCGCCGACGGCGCCCGCCGCTACGGCGTCGTGTGCTCGGAAAAGGGGATGCTCGACGACGGCGCCACCGCTGAGCTGCGCACCCAACTGCGTGCCACCCGGGAGGAGCCGCTGCCCCTGTTCAACCGGGGCGGTGAACTCTCCGACCTGCTGGCCAACAGCCTCGCCGAAACCGGCCTGGCCGCACCGACTCCCCCGGTGGCGATGCTGTGACCGGCTTCGCCTCCGGCTTTGACGGGAGCCTGACACCGGGCGCCACACCGGCGGTGGTGTCCGTGGACCTGATGCGTGCCTACTTCGAGCCGCAGAGCCCGCTTTGCCTGCCGGACAAGGATTTCCTGGACACTGCCGCCGCGGTGATCGGGGCGGCCCGGGCGGTCGGCATTCCGGTGCTGCACACCCGGGTCAGTTACGCGCCCGACGGCGCGGACGGCGGGGTCTTCATCCTGAAGGTCCCGGCCTTGCGGCTGCTGATCGGCGACGCACCGCTGGGCACGATCATGCCGGAAGTGGCGCCGGCGGAGGGTGAGACGGTGCTGGTCAAACAGTATGCGAGCGCCTTCTTCGGCACCGATCTGGCGGAGCGGCTGCGTGCCCGGGGAGTGGACACCCTGGTGATTGTGGGCACCAGCACCAGCGGCTGCATCCGCGCCACGGCCGTGGATGCGGTGCAGCACGGCTTCATTCCGATTGTGGTGGGAGACGCCGTCGGAGACCGGGATGAAACGGTGCACAACGCCTCGCTGTATGACCTGCAGGCCAAGTATGCGGAAATCTGGGACGGCGCCGGAGTGATGGAGTATTTCCGGGCCGGATAGCCCGGCCTGGATAACCCGCCCCGGTAATCCGGCTCACCCACTGACCCGTTCAAGATCACACGGGCAGGCCGCAAAACCCCTTTCGAAGCCTGCCGTGCCGGTAGGAAAATTGAAGGAAAGCATTGTCCAACCCGTACTTGGCGCGTGCTGCGCGCGCTTCCCCGATCCGGAAAGGAACTATGCGCAGGGTTGTACCTTCACTGATCATTGCCGGACTGCTTGTGAGTGGAGGGGTGGTGTCCTGCGGGACGGACTCCGCAAACCCGGACACCAGCGCCACCGCTTCCGCTTCGGCCTCCGCGGAAGTCACCATCCCGGCGGACCAGATGGACAAGCTGGTTCCCGCTGATGCCCGGACCATCACCGATCCGGCCGATCCGCAGGCCACCCTGGTCCTCTTTACCGACTACCAGTGCCCGTACTGCGGCATGATGGACCCGCTCATCCAGCAGGCCAAGACCGACTACGGCGACCAGGTCCGCATCGTGGTGCGCAACTATCCACTGCCCAAGCACCAGAACGCTGAGCCGTCGGCCCGCGCCGTCGAAGCCGCAGCGGAACAGGGCAAGCTGGAGGAAATGGCGGCCAAGGTTTTCGAGCACCAGCAGGACTGGAAGAACGAGTCCGATGTGGATGGCATCTTCGAGCAGTACGCCGAAGAGCTGGGCCTGGACATGGACCGGTTCACCGCCGACTACTCCTCGGACGCCATCAAGGACCGTGTGGCGCGGGACCTGCAGGATGCCCAGGATCTCCAGGTTCGGGGCACGCCCACGCTCTATCTGGACGGCAAGGCCGTACAGCTGGAAACCGGCGACTACAGCGAAATCTCCGAACCGCTGGATAACGCCCTGAACAACTAAGCGGGCAGAGGACAACTAAGCGGGCAGAGGCCGGTGCGGCCCCACGTTGCCCTGCCCTGATGGGATGGCTACGCTGGGCCCACACAGGTCTCAACGCAGTACAGGGGGAATCATGACCACACCGTCCAAGGCAACTTCCCGGGGACGCTCCCCGCGCTCACTGCTCAGGCTGCTTCCCGCCCTCGCCTTGGCGGTGGTCCTTTCCCTTAGCAGCTGCGCGGATACTGCTGCCCCGGAAACCGCTCCGCCCACCGGGCCGCTCGGCCACAACGATGCCGATGTGCAGTTTGCCCAATCGATGATTCCGCACCAGCAGCGGGCAGTGGAGATGAGCGACATGATCCTTGCCAAGGAGGGCGTGGGCCCGGATGTCGCGGAGCTGGCCGGGGAGATCAAAGAGACCCAGGGATCGGAAATGGACACCCTGACCACCTGGCTCGATGCCAGGGACCAGCCGGCGCAGGCCACTCCTGATGCTGAAACCGCCGAGGGAGAGGGCCTGCTCAGCACCGCCGAGGTGGCCGCCCTGGAAGCGGCCCAGGGCACGGACGCCTCCCGCATTTACCTGGAGTCGATGACGGTGCATCACGACGCCGCCATCGACAAGTACCAGCGACAGGTGGGCGGCGGACAGAATGAAGAGGTCCTGACACTGGCGCACGGCGTGTACGAGGACCGGTTCCCGCGAATCGAGCGCATGAACGCGCTGCTTGCCGGGCTGTAGACGCAGCCTAGCTGTACTGAGACAACACCTAGCCCTGCGGGACCCTGCTTTCGACGGCGCGCTCAATCCGGTGTGCGCACTCGTCGGGGGCAGCGAGGCTGGTGTCCACTTCCACGTCGTAAACGACTCCGCGGTGCACGCTGGCGGCCTGCGCCCTGGCCATGCCGACCACCCGGTCCGGACGGTCCGTCTCCCGGGACGCGGCGACATCGGGCGGGCAGTGAACGCCTACCCACATCACCTCCACGTCGCTGAAGACTGCCTTCACCCGGTCCTGCCCGTCAGCGCCGGAAAGGAACACCTCGTCAAGGATCAGGCAGGCACCGGCACGGACCATGGCATGGAGCCCGGCGTACCAGGAGGCCTCCAGCGCACGGTAGGCGGCGCTGACGCTGACGGTGCCGTCCGGAGGGAAGGTGATTCCAGCACGCGGGCTGTCCCCTCCGCCGGGAAGGGCATCGATGAAGCTGTCCACGCCGAACGTCAGCCAGATCCCGGGCAGAACCTCCTGCAACGCCCGGGCCAGGGACGTTTTACCCGAACTGGATCCACCATTGAGGACAAGCACTTGGGGACTTCGGCGGACAGACATGCAGCGAGCCTAACGGAGTCCACCCCGGGAAAAGGAACCTGGCCCGGGACTGACACAAGGGCACCGGGTCCCGGGTAACGGGGCGGACGGACGACGGGCGCGGGTCCCGGGCGGCTAACAACCGGGGGCCACGGGTCGGGGCCAGGCGACTGACGGCGGGGGCACCGGAGGGCACCGGGGGCACCGGAGGGCCCGGAGGAAGGCGGCTTTAATATTTCCTGCGAGCTCTGCGAGCGCGGAAATTTCGTTGCCGCCGTTCCGGGCCCGTAGGCGCCCGGCTGTCACCCGCAGGCGCCCGGCTGTCACCCGCAAGCGCCCGCAGGCGCCACCCCCGACAGGCGAACGGCAACAAGCAGGCTCAGACCGGCCCGAACGCCGCCACGGCATTCTGCCCGCCGAACCCGAAGGCGTTCGTCACGGCATAGCGCACCCGGGATTCCCGCGCCGTCCCGGGCACATAGTCCAGATCGCACTCCGGATCCGGGGTGGTGTAGTTGATGGTGGGCGGAATAACGCCGTCCCTGACGGCCATGGCGCAGAGCAACGAGCCCAGGGTGCCTGCCGCCCCAATCAGGTGCCCGGTCATGGATTTGGGTGCGGTGACCGCCAACGACGGCGCATGCTCACCGAACGCCGCATGCAGGGCGAGGGTTTCGGTCCGGTCATTGGCCAGTGTGGAGGTTCCGTGCGCTGCCACCAGGTCCACGTCCTCCGGGTTCAGCCGGGACCGGTCCAGGGTGCGGCAGATGGCTTCGGCCGCATACCTGCCGCTGGGTTCGGGAGCCACAATATGGAAGGCGTCGCTGGTCATCGCCCCGCCCAGCACCTCGGCATACACGTCGGCGCCGCGGGCCCGGGCATGGCTGAGCAGCTCCAGCGTGCACACCACCGCCCCTTCCCCGAAGACAAAACCGTCCCGGTCCGCATCGAACGGCCGGCTGGCTTCCTGCGGGGACTCGTTGTGCCGGGAGAGCCCGCGCATGGCGGAGAGTCCGGCAAACATCACCGAGGTGATCGCCGCGTCGGTACCGCCGGCCACCACCACGTCCGCGTCGCCGGCCAGCAGGGTCCGGCGGGCCTCCAGCAGGGCAGCAGTGCCGCTGGCGCAGGCCAGCGCACTGGCGTTCACCGGCCCGTGCACCGCCAGGTCAATGGCCACTTCGCAGGCGGGCATATTGGTCAGCGACGACGCGACAAAGCTGGGACTGATGGGCCGCAGCCCGTCCCGGCCCAGTGTCTCGGTGGCGTCCTGGATTTCCGGATACCCGGACACCGCGCTGTTAATCAGGACCGCCGCTTCGGTGCCTTCCAGCGATTCGCCCAGTCCGGCGTCGGCCACCGCTTCCCGTGCCGCCGCCACGGCCAGATGGGAGGCGCGGGAGGAACGGCGCAGGCGTTTGACCGGCAGCAACCGGGCGGCGTCGAAGTTCTTTACTTCGCCGGCAATCCGGGTGGGGAAATCCGAGGCGTCAAATGCGGTGATCTTCTCGATCCCGCTGCGCCCCGCCAGCAGGCCGGACCAGGTGTCCGGCCAGGTGTTTCCCAGCGGAGTCACCGCCCCCATTCCGGTGATGACGACCCGCTCAGCTGCTCGTCCCCCAGCCATCGGCCCCTCACCCATCCGCCGCCGCCGTCCGCCCCGCCCCCGGCACATGCATCCGGCCGTCCAGCCAGTCCTGGGCGGCGGAATCGGCCACCTTATAGTGCATCTTCTTCCCGGTTGCGGTCAGCGGCACCTCGTCCACGAAGCGGTAGCCGCGCGGCCGCTTGAAGTCCGCCAGGCCCGGGTGTTCCCGGCAGAACGCGTCCAGGCCGTCCACATCCACTGCCTCATCCCGCCGGACCACGTAGGCCACCACGCGCTGGCCCCACTGATCGTCCGGGACCCCCACCACCACGGAGTCCAGCACGCCGGGATGGTCCGCGAGCGCGGCCTCCACCTGCACCGGATGGACGTTCTCGCCGCCGGAAATGATCATGTCATCGGTCCGGCCCATGATGGTCACGTACCCGTCCGCATCCCAGGTGGCCATGTCCCCGGGATACAGCCAGCCGTCGTGGAACTTCTCCTCCTCCACCTGCGGCAGGTTGGCATAGCTGAACCCGGACTTCGGCGAGCGCATGATCACCTCGCCGATTTCGCTGCCGTCCCGGGCGGCCAGCTCGTGCGGCTGCCCGCGGCGGCCCTCGAACACGCGGACGACGGCGACGTCGTCGTCCGTGCAGGAACGTCCGGCGCTGCCCGCGTGGGCCGGCAGGTCCTCCGGGCGCAGGAAGGTGTTCCAGAATCCCTCGGTGGTGCCATAGCCGTTGAAGAGGCGCGGGGTGAGCAGTTCCTGGTACCGGATCGCGGCGGCGCGGTCCAGCGGCGCTCCCATGGTGACAATGCCGTGCAGGGTGGTCAGGTCCCGCGGGTTTTTCTCCTGCTCGGCGGCGATCATCTCCAGGGTGGTGGGCGCGCCGATCAGGTAGGTCAGCCCCTGCTCCCCCACCCAGTCCAGCACCGTGGCCGGATTAAAACTGCGCAGCGGCACCACCGATCCGCCAATGTAGAACACCGGGTTGGGCCCGCCGGAGTGCAGCCCGCCGCGGTGGAACCAGGGGGTCATGTTCAGGGTGCGGTCCTGCGGGGTCAGCGGGAAATGCATGATCACGTCGTGGGCGCTCATCAGTTCGGCAATGGAGGGCAGCGGCACTCCCTTGGGCATGCCGGTGGTGCCGGAGGTGTAGAACCGGGTGCTTTCCTCGAAGGTGGAGAAGTCCGCAGGCAGGTCCGGCAGGGTGCCGGATGCCTCGGCCACGGCGGCGTCGAAGTCCTGTCCCAGGTGACCGGACCCCATCCCCCAGTGCCCGGCGTCGTTGCCGCCGGCCACCAGCACTGTCGGGGAGACGCCGGCCAGCTCGAGCGCCCGCTGCGCGCCGTCCGCGTGTTCGGCGTCGATCACAAACACGGCCGGATCGCTGTCCCGCAGGATGTGCGCGGTTTCCGCCGGCGCCAGCCGGTAGTTCACCGGGACGCTGACGGCGCCCAGCCGCTGCGTGGCCAGATACAGCAGGGCAAACTCCACACCGTTGTAGAGCTGGTAAAGCACCCGGTCACCGCGTCCGACGCCGCGTTCGGCCAGGGCGCGCGCGACGGAGTCCACGGCGGCACCGAGCTGCGCGTAACTCCATTCCCGGCCGGTCGGCGGGTCCACCAGCGCAATGCTGTCCCCGTACCGGGCCACGTTGCGGCCAAACCCGGCGGCATAGGTGAGGGAGTGCTCGAAATAGTCCCGGTAGCGGGTGGAATCGTAGCTCACAGCTGCCTCCTGGTGGGTTCCGGCTACTGGCGGCGGTCCCGGGTGGGCCGGTCCGGAAGTTGAATCGGCGGGCCCGAGGCCTCGGAATGGAAGGGCGGGGCAATCACTGACAGGCCGCCGTCCACGGCCAGCACCTGGCCGGTGATGTACTCGGCGCCGGGTGAAAGCAGGAATTCCACGGCGGCCGCCATCTCGTCCACGGTGCCGGCCCGGCGTTTGGGAATCCGGGACAGCACGCTCTCCATGGCGGCCATGCCCTCCATGGAGTAGAAGTAGTCCAGCGAATCCGAATCGATCAGTCCGCCGTTCACGGCGTTCACGTTGATGCCGTAGCCGGCGAATTCCACAGCCATAAACCGCACAAAGGACTCCACGGCGGCCTTGTAGGAACCCAGAACGGCGTAGGTGGGAAACGCCCGGCTGCTGCCGTAACTCGTCAGTGCCACAATGCGCCCGCCGCGGTCCATCAGCTTCACCGCTTCCTGGGCGCCGAGCACAAACGGGCGCACGTTCACGGCATAAGCCCGGTCCAGGTGATGCGTCTTCAGGTCCACCACGTTCTTGAAGGCGGCAGCGGCGGCATTGTTAATGAAGTAGTCCAGCCGGCCGTATTCATCCGCGGCGGTATCAAAAAGCCGGACAATGTCCTCGGGATTCTCCACGTCCGCCTGCACGGCTATCCCGCCGCCGCCCAGTTCCTGCAGTTTCGCCACCGTCTCCTTGGCCATTTCCGCGTTCTGCCGGTAACTGACCACCACCTGGGTGCCCTGCTCCGCGAGGCGCTCCGCCACCCGCCGCCCAATACCGCGGGACGCACCGGTGATCAGGGCGATCTTTGCCTCGCTTTGTTCCACGTGCAACCTCCCGGGCCGGTCCGTGCCTCACACCTTGTCACCGGACGCCGCCGGGAAACAAGACCCGGCGGGCAACCCGGGCCCGGACCTGCGGCACCTGGTGCGGGAGGGCGGGTAGCCGGGCTAGGAACGCAGGTAGGCCAGCGTGGCGAGCACCCGCCGGTGGCCGCTGTCCGACGGCGCGAGCCCCAGCTTCGCGAAGATGTTGCCGATGTGTTTGCTCACCGCGGTTTCTGACACGGTGATGGCCTCGGCAATGGCGGTGTTGCCCAGCCCCTCGGCCACCAGGCCCAGCACTTCAAACTCCCGCGGCGTCAGGGAACGGATGGGGTCCTCGGTGGAGCGCCGGCTGAACAGCTGGGCAATCACTTCGGGATCCATCACGGTCCCGCCGCCCAGTACACGGCGCAGGCCGTCCACGAACTCGCCCACGTTGCCCACCCGTTCCTTGAGCAGGTAGCCCACGCCCTGGGCACCGGAGCCGAGCAACCGGCTGGCGTACCGGTCCTCCACATACGCGGACAGCACCAGGACCGGGAAGTCCGGGACCTGGGCCCGCAGCTCCAGCGCGGCCTTCAGCCCCTCATTGGTGAAGGTGGGCGGCATCCGTACGTCCAGCACGGCGCCGTCGGCGCTGCCCGGTTCGAATGCGGCAAGCAGGTCATCGGCGTTATCCCACGCACCCACCACCTCGAAGCCTTCGCTCTGCAGCAGCAGCTGCATTCCGGCCCGCAGCAGGGCATCATCTTCGGCAATCAAAAGGCGCATGGCAGCTCCACTCGCAGGTGTGTCGGTCCGCCCGGCGGACTCGTCAGGATCAGTTGGCCGCCGAACGCCGCCGCGCGCCGGGCAATGCCGGCCAGCCCGGTGCCCGAGCCGTCGCTGGCGGGCTCATCGCCGCCGGACGCCGCGTCCCTGGAAGCCCCGCCCCTGGACGGCAAATCCCCGGCAGCGCCGACCCGGGCACCGCCGTCGCCGTCGTCGTCCACCTGCACCACCAGGATCTCCTCCCGGCCCGCGGTTTCGGTCCGCAGCACCACATCAATCCGGTCCGCGCCGGAATGTTTCGCCGCGTTGGTCAGGGCTTCGGCCAGCACAAAGTACGCGGCCGCTTCCACCGCTGCCGGGGCGCGCTGCAGGCCGGTGATGTTCAGGGAGCAGGGAATGGGTGACCGGCTGGTCAGGGCCGACGCCGCTCCGCCCAGGCCCAGCTCATCCAGCACCGGCGGGTAAATATCGTGCACGGCGGCGCGCAATCCGGCCAGCGCCTCGGACGCGGCATCCTGGGCACGGCCGATAAACGGCACGGCCGCCGCCGGGTCGGTTTCCGCCGCCCGCTGCGCCAGCCCGAGCATCATCACGACGCCGACCAGCCGGTTCTGCGCGCCGTCATGCAGTTCGCGTTCAATCCGGCGCAGTTCGGCAGCGTGGGCGGCGAGCGCGCTGGCCCGGGCCGCAGAGAGATCAGAGATCCGCCGGGCCAGGTCCGCGTAACGCCGCGGCGAGAGGATCGCCAGAGTGGCACCGCTCAGCCGCCGGGCCAGCCAGGGCACCAGCATCCAAGCCCCCGCCACGTACGCCAGCCCCAGCAGGATCATCAGCCCGGCATCCGTCCAGCTGCGGACGGGGATGGTCAGCTCCAGCGGTGCATCCGGCGGAAACAGCGGCCAGAACGGGGCAGCCAGGACATACAGCACACCGCCCAGCGGCAGCGCCAGGGTCAGCACGGCAGCGAGCAGGGCGGAGGCAGCGTGGAACAGCAGCCAGGACACATCCCGCCGGGTTTCCGAGGCGCTGACCATGGCGGCGAGTTCACCGAAGGAATGCTTTCCGGCCAGATGCCGCCGGTCAAAGGGGATCACGGCGGACGTGAAACCCGCTGCCCGCCCCTGGGCCCGCGCCGCCAGGAGGTTCAGGGTACCCAGCAGCCCCGGCACTGCGTACAAGCCCACCCCCAGCGGAAGGAACGGGAGCAGCACAATGCCAGCCACCAGCATTCCCAGGGAGGCGAGCCAGTAGCCGCCCTCACGCAGCAGGAAGGCGGCATCCCGGAAACGGGATTCGAGGCCGGCACGGATAGTCACCTGCCCGATTATGCCGGAGCGGCCCGCCCATGTCGGTATAGCCAGCTATACCCTCAACCGGCCGTTTGGCTGTATCGGATCCGCTCTTCCCGATCCGTAGCGTCGAAGACAGCCAACCTGCCCGCCCGATTCAAAGGATGATCCGCATGTTTACCGATGCCGACGAGTTCTCCGCCCCCGCAGCCCTGCAGCTTGCGGGCGTTTCCAAAAGCTACGGTTCCGGCCCCGCCGCCGTACCCGCCCTGCGCAATGTGTCCCTGGCCGTTCCGCAGGGCAGCTTCACCGCGATCATGGGCCCCTCCGGTTCCGGTAAATCCACCCTGCTGCAGTGCGCGGCCGGATTGGACGCGCCGGATCAGGGCCGGGTGCTGCTGGGCGAAACCGAAATTTCCCGGTTGCGCGGCAAGGCCCTGACCCGGTTCCGCCGGGACCACGTGGGGTTTGTCTTCCAGGCCTACAACCTGCTGCCCCAGCTCACGGTCTCCCGCAACGTGACCCTCCCCCTGCTGCTGGCCGGGCACGCCACCGACGCCGTCTGGCTGGAGTACGTACTGGAGTCAGTGGGTCTGGGCGGCTTCGGCGAGCGGAAGCCGCAGGAGCTCTCCGGCGGGCAGCAGCAGCGGGCAGCCATCGCCCGGGCGCTGATCACCCGGCCCGCCGCCGTCTTCGCGGATGAGCCCACCGGCGCCCTGGACTCCGGGACCGCCCGCCAGGTCCTGGACCTGCTGCGGCACACGGTCTCGGAACTGGGACAGACCGTGGTGATGGTGACCCACGATCCGGTGGCCGCCGTCGCGGCGGACACCGTGGTGTTCCTGGCCGACGGGCAGCTGGACGGCAGCCTCAGCGGCGCCACCGTTCATGAAGTCACCGAGCACGTCGCCTACCTTGGGGAGCGCTAACCATGTGGTCTTTTGCCAAAGAATCCATCCGGCACCACCGCGGCGGATTCGCCGGCGTGTTTGTGGCCGTGTTCCTGTGCGCGGCGCTGATCACCGCCATGGGTGTTCTCATTGAATCCGGGCTGCGCGGCGGTACCGACGCGCAGCGCCTGCAGGCCGCGGACGTGGTGGTGGGCGCCCCGCAGTCCCTGCCCGTGGTCGAGGACATGGACGCCCCGTTCTCCGAGCGGGTGCTCCTGCCGGAAGACGTGGCCGCCGCGATCGCCGACGTCCCCGGGGTCGGGCAAGCGGTGGGTACCGTCAGTATTCCCCTGGCCGACGACGGCGGCCGCAGCCTCTCCGCCGCAGCCTGGGACTCCGCGGCCCTGGCGCCCTATGAACTGACCGCCGGCGAGGCACCCCGTGCCGCCACCGATGTGGTGGTGGACGGCTCCTTCGGTGCGGCTCCCGGGGAGCGGCTGATGCTCTCGCACGGCGGCGTGCCGTCCGAGTACACCGTGTCCGGTATTGCGTCGGCGCAGGACGCCGGCTCAACCCCCGCAGTATTCCTCAGCGCGGCCGGGGCGGACGCCCTGTGGCCGCATCCCGGGTCGGTTGCCACCGTGGGGGTGATTGCCGATTCCTCCGTGGATCCGGAGCAGCTGGCGGCCGACATCGAAAACCGGGTGGACGGCGTCGTCACCTATACCGGTGACCGCCGCGGGGACGTGGAGAACCTGGGCGGATCCGCCGCCCGTTCCATGCTGCTGTTGCTCAGCGGGTCTCTGGCCGGGGTGGCCGTGATGACAGCCGTGTTTGTCACCGCCGGCACCCTGTCCCTGTCCATCCTGGGCCGCCGCCGCGAGTTCGCGATGCTGCGCGCCGTGGGCGCCAGCAGCGGACAGACCCTGGGCATGATCATCCGCGAAGTCCTGCTGGTGTCCGGTGCGGCGGCGGTGCTGGGGGCAGCACAGGGCTTCGGGCTGGCGTATCTGCTGGGTGCGCAGTTCACTGCCGGCGGCATCATTCCGGAAGATTTCGCCTTGGCCTACAGTCCCCTCCCGGCGCTGGCCGCCGTGGTGCTCAGTGTGGCTGCCGCCGTGGGCGCGTCGCTGGTTTCAGCCCGCGGCACGGTGCGCATGGCTCCCACCACGGCCCTGCGTGAAGCCGTGACGGAGAAGTCGCAGCTGGGCCGGGGCCGCCGGCTGGGCGGTGTGTCGCTGGTGGCGGCGGGGCTGGTGGCCGCTCTGCTTCCCGCGGCGCTGCCCGGCACCGCCGGACTGGCGGTGGCCGCGTCCAGCGTGCTGTTGCTGATCATCGGCGCGGGCATGCTGGGGCCGTGGATTGTCGCCGGTGTACTGCGGCTGGTGAAGCCGCTGCTGGGCCGAAGCCCCTCGGCGTCGCTGGCTCTGGCGGAAGCCAATGCCTCGGCGTTCCCCCGCCGGCTGGCCTCCGGAATCATTCCGCTGGCCCTGGCCATCGCGCTGGGCTCGGTGCAGCTGTTTATGCCCACCACGGTGGAGTCGGAAGCGGACCGCCAGTCCCGGGACGGCATGGTGGCGGACTACATGGTCAGCGCACCGGCGTCCGGCATCTCCGCCGAGCTGGCAGCAGACGTTGCCGGCCTGCCGGCAGTAGACACCGCCACCCCGGTGGCCCACTCAGCGGTGCTGGCCGACCTGCGGTTCCTCGGTACCGAGGACGGGATGGAGGCGTACGGCATCCAGGGCGTGGACCCGCAGGATCTGGGCGCCACCCTGGACCTGGATGTCATCGAAGGATCCCTGGACCGGCTGGCCGAGCCCGAAACCGTGGCATTGAGCGTGAACCTGGCGCGGGAATCCGGCGTCGGCCTGGGTGAAGAGTTCGCCTTCCATTACGGAGACGGGACCGAAACGTCCGCCGTCGTTGTGGCCACCTATCAGCGGGGACTGGGGTTCGGCGACGTCACCGTTGCCAATGACACCCTGCTGCAGCACACCACCGCCGGGCTGAATGACTACCTGCTGGTGAACGCCGCTGACGGAGCAGCAGGCAGTGACCTGGCTGATCAGCTGGCAGGGCTCGGCCTGACCGCCGCGGACCGGGATGCCGCCGGTGCTGCCGGGGCCGCGGAACGGCAGGCGGAATCCTGGGTGAACATCATCGCGATGCTGGTGCTGCTGGGTTATGTGGGCCTGTCCGTGGTGAATTCACTGGTGATGGCCACCGCACGGCGCCGGCCGGAACTGATGCTGCTGCGCTCCCTCGGAGCATCGGACCGGCAGCTGCGCCGGATGACCGGTGCGGAATCGCTGCTGCTGGTGGTGGCCGCCGTCGTTCTCGGCACCGCCCTGGCCATCCCGCCACTGATGGGCATCGCAGTGAACGTCTCAGGGATACCGCTGCCCACCATCCAGCCGTGGGTGTATCTGGGCCTGGCCGGTGCCGCGGCGGTGATCGGGTTCGGCTCGGTCTCCGTGGCTACCCGGGCTGCCCTGCGGGAGGAGAAACAGCGCTGAGGGCCTACCCCGTAGACAAAGAAACACCCCGGCCCAAAGGACCGGGGTGTTTCTTTTTGGCGGAGGATGGGGGATTTGAACCCCCGAGGGCGTTAACCCAACACGCGTTCCAGGCGTGCGCCATAGGCCGCTAGGCGAATCCTCCAGGCTTGCTCCGTAAGAAGCAGATATAAGACTACCCGACGCAGTGCCAATCCAACGAATCGGCGTCCCAGCCTGCCGGTCAGCCCGGCGCGGCCTGTTTGCTGCCCAGGTAACGGAGCACGGCATTGATCAGAAGAATTGCCAGCCAGGACAGGGTCGCCGCCTGTGGACCCCAGAGGAAAGCCACCGGGATGGAGGCCAGGAACACGGCGGGCGTCACCGGGGCGCGGACCTGCGCGTAGGCCGGAAGGCGGGGGTCAACGTCATCCAGGAACATGTGCTCGCGGCTGCAATACCACCAGAGCGCACTGTTGACGGTGCCGATCAGCCCCAGCGCCGCCGCATAAATCACGACGCCGAGCACCTGGTCTCCGTAGAAGGCCAGCATGTCCGTGGCGTACCCCAGCAGGGCAACAAACAGCAGGAGCAGCAGGTTCAGCTGCTGCAGCCGGCCGGTGAAGCCCTTGAGCAGGCGAAAGAGGCGGTGGTGGCTGAGCCAGTAGGCGGCAGTGACCACAAAGGACAGGGCATACGCGCCGAACTCCGGCAACTGCTCGGCGACGGCGGCCCCCAGTTGATCCGGTGGAACCTGGGGAACCTTGATGTCCACGGCCAGCAGCGTCATGGCGATGGCGAACACGGCATCACTGAAGAACATGGTGCGCTCCAGATCTGGCCCGGAATTGACCCGCCGGGCAAAGTGCCTGTTCATGTTCGCTTCGGCCACCGGACCATCGTGCCCCGGCGGCCGGGCACAGGTCACGGGGACGGGCGGCAACGGGCACGGGCCTACGGCTTTTACTGTGCTTTTACTGTTCCGCGGATTGTCTTGCTGGGCCGCGGAATACCGGGTACGGCCTCACAAGACGCTTAAACAGATAAGGACCCGCACGTCCTTGTGCGGATCCTTATCTTCAACAGATGTCCGGCGGTGACCTACTCTCCCACATCCTCCCGGATGCAGTACCATCGGCGCTGTGGGTCTTAGCTTCCGGGTTCGGAATGGGACCGGGCGTTTCCCCCACGCTATGACCGCCGTAACCCTTGCCCCGGACCGCTTTCGCGGCGGGAAATCTTCGGTTACAGGCTGCCCTTTCGGGTTTCTGCTCTACAAGTCTACCGCGTCTTTGAGTCACCTTTGACCATTACTTTTGGTGTCCCCGGCGGGCTCCTGGCGGCAGGGGTCAGAGCGGACCGGGTCCAGGGCGGATCGGGGGCAGGGCGGACCGGTCCAGGGGCGGACCGGGGTCAGAGCCAAGGGGGACCCTGGGTCGGGGCCGGATGACGGCGCAGCATGATTTTGCCCACCTGCTCCTCTGCCGGCCGTGCCCGGCGGGGAACCAGGCCGTCCAACCGTCCGGCGCAGCCGGCCCAGGCCGCCGGAAGACTAACGACGGGTTAAACAGGTGAGGCCCGTACCAACACTGGTACGGGCCTCACCCTTCACAATTTGTCCGGCGGTGACCTACTCTCCCACATCCTCCCGGATGCAGTACCATCGGCGCTGTGGGTCTTAGCTTCCGGGTTCGGAATGGGACCGGGCGTTTCCCCCACGCTATGACCGCCGTAACCCTACTACCCGCACCCGCACAACCACCGGCCAAAAAACCGGGTGTGCAGAGGGGAAAACAATGGGTCACGAACGTCCTTAGACGAAGTGATATTCAACTTTTTTGTTCCACGGCCAACAACAACCAGGGTTGTTATCCGGGAACCACATAGTGGACGCAAGCAGCATGATCAACAACACCCTGTACGTTGGGAAACCGTTTGAAGTCGTGTTTCCCCAGATGTTGGTGTGGTGTAAGTTATCGGCCTATTAGTACCGGTCAGCTTCCCGGGTCTTTAGTCCCCGCTTCCACATCCGGCCTATCAACCCAGTGGTCTGGCTGGGGGCCTCTCACACACAAGGTGTATGGAAATCTCATCTCGAAGCGGGCTTCCCGCTTAGATGCTTTCAGCGGTTATCCCATC
The DNA here is from genome assembly GCF_022869865.1 of Arthrobacter zhangbolii. NCBI lineage: Bacteria > Bacillati > Actinomycetota > Actinomycetes > Micrococcales > Micrococcaceae > Arthrobacter > Arthrobacter zhangbolii. The sequence continues at coordinate 217,283 of NZ_CP094984.1, read as the reverse complement.
CGAACGTAGCTAATCAGCGGTGCACTTGGCAGTACAACTGACACACCAGAGGTTCGTCCGTCCCGGTCCTCTCGTACTAAGGACAGCCCTTCTCAAATTTCCTGCGCGCGCAGCGGATAGGGACCGAACTGTCTCACGACGTTCTAAACCCAGCTCGCGTACCGCTTTAATGGGCGAACAGCCCAACCCTTGGGACCTACTCCAGCCCCAGGATGCGACGAGCCGACATCGAGGTGCCAAACCATGCCGTCGATATGGACTCTTGGGCAAGATCAGCCTGTTATCCCCGAGGTACCTTTTATCCGTTGAGCGACGGCCATTCCACAATGTACCGCCGGATCACTAGTCCCGACTTTCGTCCCTGCTCGAGATGTCTCTCTCACAGTCAAGCTCCCTTGTGCACTTACACTCGCCACCTGATTGCCAACCAGGCTGAGGGAACCTTTGGGCGCCTCCGTTACTCTTTAGGAGGCAACCGCCCCAGTTAAACTACCCATCAGGCACTGTCCCTGACCCGGATTACGGGCCGAAGTTAGATATCCAGTATGACCAGAGTGGTATTTCAACGATGACTCCACCCGAACTGGCGTCCGGGTCTCACAGTCTCCCACCTATCCTACACAAGCCACACCGAACACCAATACCAAACTATAGTAAAGGTCTCGGGGTCTTTCCGTCCTGCTGCGCGTAACGAGCATCTTTACTCGTACTGCAATTTCGCCGAGTTTATGGTTGAGACAGCGGGGAAGTCGTTACTCCATTCGTGCAGGTCGGAACTTACCCGACAAGGAATTTCGCTACCTTAGGATGGTTATAGTTACCACCGCCGTTTACTGGGGCTTAAATTCCCAGCTTCGCCCGTAAGGGCTAACCGGTCCTCTTAACCTTCCAGCACCGGGCAGGAGTCAGTCCGTATACATCGTCTTGCGACTTCGCACGGACCTGTGTTTTTAGTAAACAGTCGCTTCCCCCTGGTCTCTGCGGCCCCGATCCCCTCCGGACAGCAAGTGTCCATCAAGGTTGGGGCCCCCCTTCTCCCGAAGTTACGGGGGCATTTTGCCGAGTTCCTTAACCATAATTCTCTCGATCGCCTTAGTATTCTCTACCTGATCACCTGTGTCGGTTTGGGGTACGGGCGGCTGGAACCTCGCGCCGATGCTTTTCTAGGCAGCATAGGATCACCGGATCCCCCCGTGAGGGGGTCCCGTCGGATCTCAGGATCGTCATCAAAGACACCGTGACGGATTTACCTATCACGGACCCTACATCCTTAGACCAGGTCAACCATCGCCTGGCCCGGCTACCTTCCTGCGTCACACCTGTTAATACGCTTACCTCCCAGGATCAGGTCCCGTGCTCGGCCAAAACCCTCACACCACAAGGATGCTCGGGCAGGCTCCGGACGGTTAGTGTCCCCTGCTTGGTATGGGCGGTTCTTCGCCGGTACGGGAATATCAACCCGTTGTCCATCGACTACGCCTGTCGGCCTCGCCTTAGGTCCCGACTTACCCAGGGCAGATTAGCTTGACCCTGGAACCCTTGATCATTCGGCGGACGGGTTTCTCACCCGTCTTTCGCTACTCATGCCTGCATTCTCACTCGTGTAGGCTCCACCACTGGTTTACACCGCAGCTTCACTGCCCACACGACGCTCCCCTACCCATCCAGACGACTGAACCACGAAGGCTTATCTATATCTGAATGCCACAACTTCGGCGGTGTACTTGAGCCCCGCTACATTGTCGGCGCGGAATCACTTGACCAGTGAGCTATTACGCACTCTTTCAAGGGTGGCTGCTTCTAAGCCAACCTCCTGGTTGTCTGGGCAACTCCACATCCTTTCCCACTTAGCACACGCTTAGGGGCCTTAGTTGGTGGTCTGGGCTGTTTCCCTCTCGACTATGAAGCTTATCCCCCACAGTCTCACTGCTGCGCTCTCACTTACCGGCATTCGGAGTTTGGCTGACGTCAGTAACCTTGTAGGGCCCATTAGCCATCCAGTAGCTCTACCTCCGGTAAGAAACACGCAACGCTGCACCTAAATGCATTTCGGGGAGAACCAGCTATCACGGAGTTTGATTGGCCTTTCACCCCTACCCACAGCTCATCCCCTCCATTTTCAACTGAAGTGGGTTCGGTCCTCCACGACGTCTTACCGTCGCTTCAACCTGGCCATGGGTAGATCACTCCGCTTCGGGTCTAGATCACGCCACTGCAACGCCCTATTCAGACTCGCTTTCGCTACGGCTTCCCCACACGGGTTAACCTCGCGACGTAACACTAACTCGCAGGCTCATTCTTCAAAAGGCACGCTGTCACAGCTACAAGGCTGCTCCAACGGTTTGTAGGCACACGGTTTCAGGTACTATTTCACTCCCCTCCCGGGGTACTTTTCACCTTTCCCTCACGGTACTTGTCCGCTATCGGTCATCAGGGAGTATTTAGGCTTACCAGGTGGTCCTGGCAGATTCGCACGGGATTTCTCGGGCCCCGTGCTACTTGGGATCCTCTCCAAGCGGCAGCATACATTCCGGTTACGGGGCTAACACCCTCTACGGCCTGGCTTTCAAACCAGTTCACCTATGCATCTGCACTCACTTCACCGATCCGGCAGAATCGGTACGGAAAGTCCCGCAACCCCAGTGATGCAACGCCCGCCGGCTATCACACACCACTGGTTTAGCCTCTTCCGCGTTCGCTCGCCACTACTAACGGAATCACTGTTGTTTTCTCTTCCTGTGGGTACTGAGATGTTTCACTTCCCCACGTTCCCTCCACGCACCCTATGTGTTCAGATGCGGGTCACCCGGTCACTCGCGCGCCGGGCGGGGTTTCCCCATTCGGACATCCTGGGATCAAAGTTCGGTTATCAACTCCCCCAGGCTTATCGCAGATTCCTACGTCCTTCTTCGGCTCCTGATGCCAAGGCATCCACCGTGTGCCCTTAAAAACTTGACCACAAAGATCAATAATTAATTATCGCTATCGAGAAAACCACGGTCACACCCCGCCACCACCCAAAGGCGGCACCGGGATCTACCAGGTTTTTCTGAAATTGCACTTAATAATTTTTAAGATGCTCGCGTCCACTATGTAGTTCTCAAACAACAACCCCGTCACACCCATCCACACCCGGCACCCCCGCAAAGAGGCGAAACCCGTGATGTATCCGGCATGCGCAGGAACAAACAGAAACAAACCACAACCATGAACAACCACCCCGGCCGCAAAGCCCGGATCATTACCCACGGTCCTGTTGTCTCAGGACCCAACAGTGTGCCAAACGGTCAACCGGCATACCCGCCCGAACCAACGCTTTCCAGGACTCCCCCAAGGGGAAGACCGTACTCACCGATCCGGGCATCACGCCGGCGCCTATCCATTGATATTCCACCCTTGAGCACCCACCGGAGAACAGATGTCTCCGATATGGGCATCTCCTGCAGGAGACACATCCGACGCTGTGGCCGGACATACCGTCCTGAGGTGCTCCTTAGAAAGGAGGTGATCCAGCCGCACCTTCCGGTACGGCTACCTTGTTACGACTTAGTCCCAATCGCCGGTCCCACCTTCGACGGCTCCCTCCCACAAGGGGTTAGGCCACCGGCTTCGGGTGTTACCAACTTTCGTGACTTGACGGGCGGTGTGTACAAGGCCCGGGAACGTATTCACCGCAGCGTTGCTGATCTGCGATTACTAGCGACTCCAACTTCATGAGGTCGAGTTGCAGACCTCAATCCGAACTGAGACCGGCTTTTTGGGATTAGCTCCACCTCACAGTATCGCAACCCTTTGTACCGGCCATTGTAGCATGCGTGAAGCCCAAGACATAAGGGGCATGATGATTTGACGTCGTCCCCACCTTCCTCCGAGTTGACCCCGGCAGTCTCCTATGAGTCCCCGCCATAACGCGCTGGCAACATAGAACGAGGGTTGCGCTCGTTGCGGGACTTAACCCAACATCTCACGACACGAGCTGACGACAACCATGCACCACCTGTAAACCGGCCACAAGTGGGGGACCTGTTTCCAGGTCTTTCCGGTTCATGTCAAGCCTTGGTAAGGTTCTTCGCGTTGCATCGAATTAATCCGCATGCTCCGCCGCTTGTGCGGGCCCCCGTCAATTCCTTTGAGTTTTAGCCTTGCGGCCGTACTCCCCAGGCGGGGCACTTAATGCGTTAGCTACGGCGCGGAAAACGTGGAATGTCCCCCACACCTAGTGCCCAACGTTTACGGCATGGACTACCAGGGTATCTAATCCTGTTCGCTCCCCATGCTTTCGCTCCTCAGCGTCAGTTAATGCCCAGAGACCTGCCTTCGCCATCGGTGTTCCTCCTGATATCTGCGCATTTCACCGCTACACCAGGAATTCCAGTCTCCCCTACATCACTCTAGTCTGCCCGTACCCACTGCAGACCCGGGGTTGAGCCCCGGGCTTTCACAGCAGACGCGACAAACCGCCTACGAGCTCTTTACGCCCAATAATTCCGGATAACGCTTGCGCCCTACGTATTACCGCGGCTGCTGGCACGTAGTTAGCCGGCGCTTCTTCTGCAGGTACCGTCACTTTCGCTTCTTCCCTGCTGAAAGAGGTTTACAACCCGAAGGCATTCGTCCCTCACGCGGCGTCGCTGCATCAGGCTTTCGCCCATTGTGCAATATTCCCCACTGCTGCCTCCCGTAGGAGTCTGGGCCGTGTCTCAGTCCCAGTGTGGCCGGTCACCCTCTCAGGCCGGCTACCCGTCGTCGCCTTGGTGGGCCATTACCCCAACCAACAAGCTGATAGGCCGCGAGTCCATCCAAAACCGCATAAAGCTTTCCACCCCCATGGCATGCGCCAGGAGGTCGTATCCGGTATTAGACCCGGTTTCCCAGGCTTATCCCGAAGTCAAGGGCAGGTTACTCACGTGTTACTCACCCGTTCGCCACTAATCATTCTGTGCAAGCACAGAAGTCATCGTTCGACTTGCATGTGTTAAGCACGCCGCCAGCGTTCATCCTGAGCCAGGATCAAACTCTCCGTAAATGTTTTACAGACACAATGCCGGGGCCAAGGAAAATTGGCCGCCAGGCACTGCACTAAATTCGAAACCGGCTAAAAAAACCGTTCCATACCCACGGGGTGGGCGGACACGGTCGATTCAACCAATCAAAATAAATTGGTATCAATAAACTTGGCACACTATTGAGTTCTCAAACAACAGACGCAATCCGAAAATACTCGGGAAAACAATGTTTTCCTTTTCTTCTTCGCTGCAATGTTTTATTATCTTATTCCATTCCGGCGCTATTTGCAATTCGCGGTTTTCCTGTCGGAATCCCGTGAAAAGCGTTTGTACCGCCGTTCCGGACCCAGCGTGAACCGGAGTCTTTTCCGCCGGCCCGGTGAAGGGCACGGGAGTTGGACTCTGATTTTCGAAGGGGTTTGGCCGCCATGCTCGGGCGCTTTTTCAGCGTCCCTGCCGCGGCGACTTAGAAGACTTTACACAGGTTCGAGCCCACGTGCAACTCGGATCCGGGGTGACCCCGGACACTCTCTTTTTGCCCCATTCCAGGTGCCGGCTTGTGCGCCGTCACGAGGCATTCGGCCCGGCATGTTCGAGGTCCGTCCGCGCGATCGAAGCATGGCTGAACCCTTGAATCCCCCGCCACGGGTCGCCCGGGCACACCCTCCGCTGACGGGACTGTCCGGGCCTCTCCGTTCCGGCGCCCCATATCCATTTCCCCGGCACTCCTTATAGGGCTGAGCCCGCCATAAGGAAGAACCACCTATAGGGCTGCCCTCTCTACACGGCAGGACCGCCTCCAATGCACTGCCGCCGACACTGACGGGGCAGGACCCCACCGGTGTCGGGGCAACCTGGCAGCGGCAGGCAATCCGCCCCCGTTCCTGACTCCTTATAGGTGCGGCTCGTTATAAGTGCGACTCCTTATAGGTGCCACTTGCCACTCCTATAAGGCCGCTCGCCCGAATGCCGAATCCGAATGTTCCGCCTTATAGGGGTGCCCCCGGCAGACGGGGTGCCCAGACCCTGACTGTCCCCTACCTACGGGTGCCCTGTGTGCGGGCGACATATAGGGGACAGATAGGGGACACCTCTATAGCTGCCGGCCCTACGGCAACCGTCGCCCTGTATGTGCTGCCCCGTATGTGTAGACCCGTATGTATACCGTTGCCCCGGTGTAGTAGTCCCGCAGATGTGAGGGCTTCCGCCGAGATCCGGGCGGCAGCACCTGGCGCGCCTTCCCATGGGGAGGTCCGCCAAAGCGGCCCGGGAGCGGGCCCCCGGCACCCCAGACCAAAGCTCGGGAAATTTCGGGTAGACTTGTTCGCGGCCCCTCATGTGGTGTCATCCTGTGAACTCCCCCAGGACCGGAAGGTAGCAAGGGTAAGCGGGCTCTGGCAGGTGCATGGGGGGTCTTTAATTTTCCCCGGAGAATGCTTCGTCACCGCGCCGGGAGCCGGAGTGAAAACCGTCAGTGCCAACCGATAGGCTTCTATCTGTGAGTACAGCCCTTTACCGCCGCTACCGTCCCGAAAGCTTCGCGGATGTGATTGGCCAGGAGCATGTAACGGAGCCGCTGATGGCGGCCCTGCAAAAGAACCGCGTCAATCATGCGTATCTCTTCTCCGGACCCCGCGGCTGCGGTAAAACCACCTCCGCACGCATCCTGGCGCGCTGCCTGAACTGCGCCCAGGGCCCCACCCCCGTCCCTTGCGGCGAATGCGACAGCTGTGTCGAACTTGCCAGGGACGGATCCGGCAGCCTGGATGTCATTGAGATTGACGCGGCAAGCCACGGCGGCGTCGACGACGCCCGTGACCTGCGGGAGCGGGCCACCTTTGCACCCGTCCGGGACCGCTACAAGATCTTCATCATTGACGAGGCCCACATGGTCACGTCCGCCGGATTCAATGCGCTCCTGAAGATCGTTGAAGAACCGCCGGAACACATCAAGTTCATCTTTGCCACCACGGAACCGGACAAGGTCATCGGGACCATCCGCTCCCGTACGCACCATTACCCCTTCCGGCTGGTTCCGCCGGAGCCCCTGCTGGCCTACCTGGAAAAGCTCTGCGCACAGGAGAACGTCAGCGTGGCTCCCGGCGTTCTCTCCCTGGTTATCCGCGCCGGAGGCGGGTCCGTCCGTGACACCCTTTCCGTGCTGGACCAGCTCATGGCGGGAGCCGGCCCCGAAGGCCTGGACTACGAGCTCGCCGTGTCACTGCTGGGCTACACACCTGTATCGCTGCTCGACGACGTGGTGGACGCCGTCGCAGCCGCGGATTCGGCCACCGTTTTCCGTGCCGTGGACCGGGTTATCCAGACCGGCCAGGACCCCCGCCGGTTCGTGGAGGACCTGCTTGAACGCTTCCGCGACCTGATCATTGTCAACGCCATGCCGGACAGCGCCGCCGCTGTACTCCGCGGCATGCCGGAAGACCAGATCAACCGGATGCAGAGCCAAGCTGCACAAATGGGTGGCAGCGAGCTCTCCCGTGCTGCCGACATCACCAATACCGCACTCACGGAAATGACCGGTGCGACTTCTCCGCGCCTGCATCTAGAACTGCTTTGCGCCCGCATCCTGCTGCCGGCGGCTGACCAGACCGAGCGCGGCACCGCTGCCCGGGTGGACCGCCTTGAACGGCGGCTCAGCTACGCCGGTGATCCCACCGAAGCCATGGGCCGCGCCGCAGCCGCAGCTTCACCGGTAAACACAGTCCCCGCGGCGGCGCCCACGGCGTCCCAGGCCGCTTCCCCTGCTCCGGCTGTGGACGAGGCGCCCTCAGCCCCGCGGGGAACTGATGTTGCAGCCACTCCGGCCCCCGGCAGCGAATCGCGGGCATCGGCAAACCGGAGCGACGACAGCTCTGCGGTGTCCTCCGGAAGCCAGTCCTCCGGAAGCCAGTCCTCCGGCAGCTCCCTGGACTGGGGCGGCACCTGGTCCACTCCGGTGGAATCCCCGGCCGCATCTGCTTCCCCGACTGCAGCGTCCCAGGCTGCACCCGCCCAGCCGGAATCACCTCGCTCCGGCGCCGATCCCAACAGCGCCTCACCGCAGGGCCCGGGGCAGCAGGGCCCGGGACAGCAGAGCCAGGGGCAGCGGGCTCCTGGACAGCACAGCCCGGCGCAGCAGGCTCCCGGACAACAGACGCCGCCAGCAACAGCTCCGCACCAGCCGGCAGCACAGCAGGGCCAGTTTCCCGCGCAGGCACAGGCTGCACGCCAGCCGGCATCTGCTGCCGGTGGCGGCGGCGGTCAGATTGAGATGATCCGCCGCGCCTGGCCGGAAATCATGGATGCCCTGACCAGCATCCGCCGCGCCACCTGGCTGAACGTCAGCAAGAACTCCAGCCCTCGGGCTTTCGACGGGAAAGTCCTCGAACTGGCGTTTACCAACCCCGGCGCTGCAACCAACTTCAACCGCCCAGACCATTTGGAGAACCTGCGTAAGGCCATCCACCAGGTCCTGGCGCTGGACTGCCAGATCAATCCGATCCATGACAGCTCGGCGTCAGCGGGTGAGTCGGGCCCAAAAGCCGATAGCCGGCGCGCGCCGGCATCCGCACCGGCAGCACAAGCCCCGGCTGCTGCCACCGCGCCAGTAGCCCCGGCTGCACCGGCTCCGATGGCTCCCTCGGCTCCCACGGCTCCCCCGGCCGGTGGAACCTCGGCAGCTGATTCAGCAGTGCGCGGAGCTTCCGCATCCGCACCTGCTTTCCAGAACAATCCGGGCCAGGCTCGGCCGGACCAGGCTCGTTCGGACCAGAGCGCGCCGGCAGGGCCGGCGTGGGATAACCCCGCGACTCGGCCTGCGGCACAGGGCGCAACAGCGCGGACAGACGTTACAGCACCCGTTGCTGCTACCCCGGATTCCGCCACCCCGGCCAGTACAGCCGGGCCGAATGACACGGCGCGGAAAGCTTCTCCTGCGGCAGGCGATACCAGCGGCGCCGCATGGCCGATAGCCGCTGCGGGCACCACTACGGCGGGCACCCCTGCTGGAGCACCGGCGAACGGCGCACCGCCGCAAGCAGGTCCCGCGAACGGCGCGACTGCGAATGCGGCGTCCGCAGCACTTCGCCGCCGCTCTGGCGGTGCCCCCGCCGGTTCCGGCCCGGCAGGGTCCGGCTCCGGCCGCAGCGGCGGACGCCCCTCCCGCGGCACCGGCACCGACGGGCCGCCCGACGCGCCATGGCCGGACGAGCCCTCCGATCCGTTTAACGACGCGCCTGAAAGCAACGCCTGGGAAACCGCGGAAGCGCCGACTGACGTGTACTCCGGCGGCCACCTGTCGGACTCCGAGTGGGCCACCACCAACTGGGCCGGCACCGGGTCCACCACCCGGCCGGGCGCGGCACCGGCACAGAACGCACCGGCAGCGTCCGGTCCTGCTTCCGTACCCGGCGGCACGCCGCAGGGGACCCCGGATGCCCGGGGCACAGCGGCTCAGGGCACAGGGGCTCAGGGCACAGCGGCTCACGGCTCCGCAGGTCAGGGTGCGGGAGGACAGGGTGCGGGAGGACTGGGTGCGGCAGGTCAGCGATCCGCGGTTCCCGGTTCACCGGCATCAGCGGCAGGAGCCAGAGGGTCCGTGGCAGCGCCGTCTGCCCCTGCAGCACCTACCGCACCGGCGGGCAACAACCCGAACCAGCCGCTCAGCCGCTACCAGAAGCTGCTTAATGAAGCAGCCCAGCGCGGTGGCGGCGCCCCCGTGCGTGGAAGCCGGCCAGTAGAATCGTCCTACGTTGAAGACGTTCCCAGTGCTGATGACATCACGCTGGAGGATTCCGGACTGGTAGGCCGCAAGGCCATTGAGCGGATCCTGGGCGGACGGCTCATCGAGGAACGCAGCCTCGACGGCCGCTGACCGTCGCGGCGGTCAGCCCACGCATCCGGTGCCGGCCGGCAGCACCCGCAGCAGCGCTTCACCGGCCAGGCGCCGGCAACAGGCTCACCTGAGCTCCAAACGCAGATCAACCCAGCAGAGAAGGTTACGTGTACGAAGGTGCGGTTCAGGAACTTATCGACGAACTAGGCCGGCTTCCCGGCGTAGGACCGAAGTCTGCCCAGCGCATCGCGTTCCACATCCTGGAGTCCGATCCCGACGACATGAAGAAGCTGGCCACCGCCATTGTCACCGTGAAGGACCGGGTGAAGTTCTGCAGCGTCTGCGGGAACGTGACGGAGCAGGAAACCTGCAGCATCTGCCGCGACCCGCGCCGGGATCCGACCATGATCTGCGTGGTGGAGGAATCCAAGGATGTCATCGCGGTGGAACGTACCCGCTCCTTCCGCGGCCGGTACCACGTGCTGGGTGGCGCCATTAATCCGATTGCGGGCATCGGCCCGGACCAGCTGCGCATCCGTGAACTGCTGAGCCGGCTCTCGGATGAACAGATCTCGGAAATCATCATCGCCACCGACCCGAACCTCGAAGGCGAAGCCACCGCCACCTATCTGATGCGCATGCTGAAAACCCTGGGCATCACGGTCACCCGCCTCGCCTCCGGGCTGCCGGTGGGCGGCGACCTGGAATACGCCGACGAAATCACCCTTGGCCGCGCCTTCGAAGGCCGCCGGAACATGTCCTAGCGGTCCGCCGGGGGCTAGGCGATCCGCGTTCCCACTGACAGCCGGCGTACCGGCGTGACCAGCCGCCGTCGTCCGAGGGCCAGGAGCAGCGCTGCCAGGGCCGCCTGAACCGTCAGGCCCAGCGGCCAGATGGGCAGGACGTCGGGCGCACCGGCTTGCTGTTCCTCACCGTTGAAGCAGGGAACGGAGTAGGCGGGGCCCGCCTGCGCGTAACGGACCAGGGAACTGATGCCCTCCATGACGCCGGTGGAGCCGTTCCGCTCAGCATCGGCTGATTCTGCGGGCATCGCATCGGCAACAATGACAAACGGGTTCGCGGACAGCATCCAGGCAACCCGTTCGGTGTGGACCACGGATATTGGCGTTAGCGGGCCCTCGCAGGTGTATTCGCCCAAGTCCTGGTCTCCCGAATACAGCTCGTAGTTATACCGGGGACTGTTGGATGAGCCCGTGCCCTCCGTCAGCGTGACGCTGAGCCCGAAGCCGATCAGTGTGCCCAGACCCAGCAGTGCCACGAGCATGTACGTCACCACAATGGAGAACAGCGGGCGGGAAGCCAGGACGGAGACACCCACCCCAATGGCGCAGACCATCCCCAGTTCCACCGCCAGCATCAGCACCGCCACCAGGGCGGAGAGCGGGCGCACCCCGCCCAGGGCCAGGGCCCAGAGCAGGAAGGGAATGCTGGCAACCAGGAACCCCAGCGACGCCGTCCAGGACGCCAGCCACTTCCCCGCAAGGATCTGCCCGGGCCGCAACAGGGTCACCTGCAGGATGGCCAGGGTTCCTGCAGCCCGGTCCCCGTTGACGGCATTGGCGGAAAACGCGGGCGCCACCAGCAGACCGAAGAACAGGACAAAACCGACCATCAGTTCAAAGAGGACCGGCCCGCCCTCCCCCGCCCCGGCGTTCAGTGCGGTCAGTACGGCCACCAGGCCGATCACGAAGAACCAGACGGTCAGCAGCACATACCAGCTCCGTGAGCGCACCCGCTGCTTGATCTCGAGGAAAAAGACTGACCGGACCCCGTTCCAATAGCCGAGGGACGGTGCGGCCGTGCCGGGATTCTGCGTGCTCATCGGCGATCGGTGTCCAGACTCATGTAGGTTTCCTCCAGTGCCCCGCCGGCCGGCGCGAAGGCCGTGACCGCGACGTCGGCCAGTACCAGGGTGCGCAGCAGGTCCGCCGCGGCGTCCTCACCGGCCAGCCGGACCTGCACCTGCGGTCCGTGCCGGTCCCCGGGTTGGCGGTACTCGATGCGCTGCTCATCGATTTGGCGCAGCAGGGACCCCGTGTTCAGGGCACGGATGGTGTACCAGCGCGCCTGGGCGCCGGCGTCGGACAGTGACTGGGCCTTCACGGTCTCGCCGCGGGCAACAAACACGGCACGGTCGGCCATTTCATCCAGCTCGGACAGGACGTGCGAGGAGACCAGCACCGTTTTGCCCTCTGCGGCCAGCCGGCGCAGCAGCACCCGAAGGTCCACCCGCGACCCCGGGTCCAGGCCCGACGCCGGTTCATCCAGCAACAGCACTGACGGATCGTGGATCAGGGCCCGGGCCAGGCTCAGCCGCTGCTGCTGGCCGCGGGAGAGCACTCGGGCCGGCTGGTCGGCAAAGTCTTCAAGGTGGACGGTTTCCAGCAGTTCGGCAGCACGGGCCGCGGCATGGGTGCGGGTGAGCCCGTAGAAGGTGCCCACGGTGGCCAGGATTTCCGCGGAGGTCAGCGCCTCCCACGTGCCCAGTGTGTCCGGCATCCAGCCCACCGCTGAACGGACCTCCGCGGGATGGGTCAGCGGATCAAACCCGTTGATCCGCACCGATCCGCTGTCCGGGGCCAGCAGGGACGCCAGGATGAGGAGCAGGGTGGTTTTGCCGGAGCCGTTGGGGCCGATCAGGGCGGTCACTTCGCCCGCAGGCGCAGTGAAGTCCATGTTCCGGAGCGCCTGCACATTGCCGAAACTGCGCTGGATGCCCTCGGCAACTATGCCGGTACCTGTCTCGGCTCTCTTCCCCATGGCGCCAGCCTAGGTTGCCGGATTGCAGCTTGCGGGACAGACTCACCACAACGTGACGTTAAGTGCATATTTCCCTTCTGTTTCGGCACTTCAGCAGACCGGCTATAGACTTTTTGGACGGACGCAGTGGGTCCCGCGGTCCGGTTTCCCGGGAAAAGACCCGGAACAATCCTGCCGCGCCGAAGATGCCGGGCACCAGCAACCACAACGAAATTTGGGAAAGTGTACGCATGAGCCTGATAGTGCAGAAATTCGGCGGGTCCTCCGTGGCGGACGCCGAAGGCATCAAGCGCGTCGCCAAGCGCGTGGTGGACACGCACGCTGCCGGAAACGAAGTTGTGGTGGTGGTTTCCGCCATGGGTGACAGCACGGACGAGCTGCTGGACCTGGCCGGACAGATCACTTCGCTGAGCAACGCGCGGGAAATGGACATGCTGCTCAGCGCCGGCGAGCGTATTTCCATGGCGCTGCTGGCCATGGCCATCAACGAGTTGGGCGGCTCCGCGCAGTCCTTCACCGGCAGCCAGGCCGGCATGATCACCGACGCCATCCACGGCAAGGCCCGGATCATCGATGTCTCCCCGCACCGGATCAAAACGGCCATTGAAAAGGGTGACATTGCCATCGTGGCCGGCTTCCAGGGCGTCAGCCAGGAGAGCCACGACATCACCACCCTGGGCCGGGGCGGCTCGGACACCACCGCCGTCGCCCTGGCCGCTGCCCTGGAGGCGGACGTCTGCGAGATCTACACGGACGTCGACGGCGTATACACGGCTGATCCGCGCGTGGCCCCGAGCGCACAGAAGATTGCCACCATTTCCAGCGAGGAAATGCTCGAGATGGCGGCCTCCGGCGCGAAGATCCTGCACCTGCGCTGCGTGGAATACGCCCGCCGCTTCGGCGTGCCCCTGCACGTCCGTTCGTCCTTCAGCCAGCATGAGGGAACCTGGGTACTGCCCAGCCCCGATGACAAGATCAAGATTCAAGAGGGAGAACCCTTGGAACAGCCCATCATCTCCGGCGTCGCCCATGACCGTTCCGAAGCCAAGGTCACCGTGGTGGGTGTTCCCGACATCCCCGGCAAGGCCGCGGAGATTTTCGGCATTGTGGCCGGGGCCAACTCCAACATCGACATGATTGTGCAGAACGTGTCCACCAAGGGGTCCGGCCGCACGGATATTTCCTTCACGCTGCCGATCATTGACGGCAAGGAGGCGATTGACGCGCTCAACGCCGCCAAGGAACAGGTCGGCTTTGACGCCATCCAGTACAACGAGCAGATTGGCAAGCTGTCGCTGATCGGTGCCGGCATGCGTTCAAATCCCGGCGTCTCGCACCGCTTCTTCGAGGCGCTGCATAATGCCGGGGTGAACATCGACATGATCTCCACCTCCGAGATCCGCATCTCCGTGGTGACCAGCGCCAAGCTGCTGGACACGGCAGTGCGTGCGGTGCACGCGGCGTTCGGGCTCGACGGCGACGACGAGGCTACTGTCTACGGCGGCACCGGGCGCTAAGCAGACATCAGAGAAAGAGGCCGGCACCCAAGGGTGCCGGCCTCTTTCCGTTCTGGCATACGGTGCTGTTGTCCGCTATTCCGGCTTGCGGGAGACGATGTAGCTGCTGCCGTCGGCCCGGGTGACGGTTTCCCACATGGCCTTTTCCTGCTCCTGCTGTGACTTGAGCAGCGCCTTGTTTTCCTCAGTCATCGGATGGTCCAGGGAACCCTGCTGCGCGGGCCCGAAAATCAGCCGCACCTTGCCCGTGGCCCGCATAAATCGGGATACGAAGCTTTCCTTCTCAACCATGCTGCTTACCTCTCCGACGGGATTCTGGCTCTATAGTACGCTAATAATTAGTGCACTAACTATCTGTTTCACCACCCACCTGCCTACCCAAAGGGGCGCGTCATGGCAATCAATACAGCTCCTTCCGCAGAAGATGACCTGCTGCTCGAGCGCCAGCTTTGCTTCGCGCTCTCGGTCGCCTCCCGCTCCGTGGTGGGTGCCTACAAGCCGGTACTGGAGCGTCTTGGGCTGACCCACCCCCAGTACCTGCTGATGCTCGCACTCTGGGAAGAGAGCCCGCGCCGGGTCCGCGACCTGAGCGAGACCCTCCTGATGGAACCGGCCACCCTCTCCCCCATGCTCAAACGCCTGGAGGCCGCCGGCCTGGTGAGCCGGGACCGCGCGCCGGGCGATGACCGGGCACTCGCCGTCAAGCTCACGGACGCCGGCCAGGCCCTGCGTGCTGCGGCACTGGAGGTTCCCGGAACCATGATGGATCGCCTGGGCCTGGACCGCACCGAGGTCGAAGAGCTCAACCGCAGCATGCACCGGCTGATTTCCGCCGCGCAGGCCGCTCCGGCATCCGCCCCGTAGCAGCAGAATTCCGCCTATCAAAATATTCGAAACGATAGTCTGAAAATGGCTACAAACCGGTAACAATTGATGTGTGATATATACAACCCACATTTTCCGGCATGCGGAAAAGTCGGTTGGAATTGATCCGGAAGCGCCACTATTCTCCCTAAGGTCCTGCTTAGCGCACACCCAAGGGCGCCGCACAGCGCCCCCGAGGAGAAGAGTCACGTGGCAACACGGCCAGCACACCAGCAGCACGATCCGAACGATTCCGAGCGAGTGAGCGGCTCCGGAACAGGGAAGCAGCAACCCCCGGAACCGGGCAGCGGCAAACCGAAACCGACAGTACGCGAACGTGCCGCCAAGGTCCTGCGCCGGGAACCGCGGTATCCGCATGACATGCATCCGGGCCTTGTACCGGGCATCGGCGTGGACGAGCAAAGGGTGCGCTACGGCACCGACCGTCTGGTGTTCGGTGTGGCAGCCACTCTGATCCTGGGCTTCGTGGGTTGGGGGATACTCTCCACGGAAAGCCTCAAGGCCGTCTCGGATGTCGCCCTGGCCTGGGTGGTGGACAATACCGGCTGGCTGTTTAATGCCCTGATTGCCGTCATTGTGATCTTTATGCTTTTTGTGGGTTTCAGCCGTTACGGCAAAATCCCGCTGGGCGTGGACGGCGAGAAACCGGAGTACTCCAAGTTCTCCTGGATCGCCATGATGTTTTCGGCCGGCGTGGGAATCGGCCTGTTTTTCTTCGGCCCCTATGAGCCGCTGACCTACTACCTCTCACCGCCGCCGGGCACTGCGGAACCGGAGACCGCTGAAGCCATGCACCAGGCGATGGCCCAGTCCTACTTCCACTGGGGTTTCCATGCCTGGGCCATCTATGCCCTGGTCGGCGCCGCCGTGGCCTACGGCTCATACCGTCGCGGCCGGGTGCCGCTGATGAGTTCGATTTTCACCCCGCTGCTGGGCCGTAACCGCACCGAGGGCCTGCCGGGCCGGGCCATCGATATGTTCGCCATTGTTGCGACCCTCTTCGGTACGGCAGCCTCCCTGGGCATCGGCGCCCTGCAGATCGGGCGCGGGGTCGAGATTGTCGGGGGCATCGGCCGGCTGCCCAACGCGGCTCTGATCGGCATCATCGCGATCCTCACTGCCGCGTTTATTGCTTCCGCCGTTTCGGGCGTCGGCCGCGGCATCCGCTGGCTCTCCAACATCAACATGTCACTGGCCCTGGTGCTGGCGGTGTTCATTTTCCTGGCCGGCCCCACACTGTTCCTGCTGAACATGATTCCCTCCTCCGTGAGCACCTACTTCTCCGAAGTCCTGAACATGATGAGCAAGGGGCCCTCCTGGGGCGAGGAGTCGGCGGCCTTTTCCGAGTCCTGGACGGTCTTCTACTGGGCCTGGTGGATTTCCTGGTCCCCGTTTGTCGGTATCTTCCTGGCCCGGATTTCCCGCGGCCGCACGCTGCGTGAATACGTCCAGTACGCCCTGGTGATGCCCACCCTGGTCTGCATCCTCGCCTTCGGCATCTTCGGCGGCACGGCCATCTGGATGCGCACCCAGGGCCAGCCCGGCATCAACATTGACACCTCACCGCAGGACCTCTTCTTCCAGGTCCTGAACGGGCTGCCGCTGAGCCAGTTCACCCCGTTCCTGGCCATGTTCTGCATTGCGATCTTCTTTATTACCTCTGCGGACTCCGCCTCACTGGTCATGGGCACCCTGTCCCAGCGGGGCAAGCCCGTGCCGGACCGCAAGGTCACCGTGTTCTGGGGCCTGGCCATGATGGGCATTGCCGTGGTGATGCTGCTGGTCGGCGGAAACACCGCCCTGGAGGGGCTGCAGAACCTGATCATTGTCTCGGCGCTGCCGTTCGCGGTGATCCTGCTGCTGATGATGGTGGCGTTCACCAAGGACCTGCACACCGATCCACTGATCATCCGCAGGGAGTACGCCGCCCACGCACTGGAAAACGCGGTACGGGCCGGCATTGACGAACACGGTGACAACTTCGCCATTACCGTCGAAAAGGCAGCGGACGGTGAAGGTGCCGGCGCCGGCTTCGACTCCTATGACACCACCGTCACTGACTGGTACCAACGCACCGATGAGGAAGGCCGGCCGGTGGATTACAACTATGAATCCGGTGAATACGCTGACGGCTGGACCGCCGAAGGCGCTGCTGAGGAAGCCGGCAGCGAACGTTCGGTGCCTGGCACCGGCGAGCGGGCAGACGACGGCGAGCGCGCGGACGACGGCGACGCCGACCGGAGCCCGGCACCGGTGCGCTAGGTCCATGCGGGCAGGGGCTGCGGGAACTGCTGCGGGCGGGATAATGGACCCGTGAGCGTTTCAGTAGCCCCTGCCGTCCTGCCCCAGGAGCACTGGCGCGCGCGCCAGGCCGCCCACGAGGCCAGGGTCCGCCCCTTTACCGAGGGATACCTGGAGCGCCGCTCTGCGGGGCGGAAGCACCCCGTGGAGGATTTTCTTTTCACCTACTATTCCCAGAAGCCCGGCCAGCTGCTGCGCTGGCACCCGGGCGCCGGCGTCGTCCTGACCGGGGAGGCTGCCGCCGAGCGGGCAGGCTGGAAGTTTTACCGCACCCTCACCGCGGACGAAGCTGCCGCAGCCGGCCTGGATGCCGGGACACCGGCGGTCACCGTGGACGTTGCCGCCTTTGCCGCTGCACGCGGCGACGCCGCAGCGTTTACCGCGATGCTGCTCTCCCGCACGGCCGCACGGAAACCGGTGCTGGGGTGTTTCGGCATGCATGAGTGGGCCATGGCGTACAAGTCCGAGGACAACGGGATCCGGCATGACTATCTGCAGCTGCGGCTCGGGCCCCAGGGAACTGACGAGCTGGTGGAGCGCAGCAAAATCCGCTGCACCCATTTTGATGCGTTCCGGTTCTACACTCCTGAAGCCGTTCCGCTGAACGAGCTCACCCCTACCCGCGAAAACCAGCGGGACCTGGAACAGCCCGGCTGCCTGCACGCGAACATGGACCTGTACAAGTGGGCGTACAAGCTGGTGCCGCTGCTGCCCAGCGAACTGGTGATGGACTGCTTCGAGCTGTCCTGGCGCATCAGGGCCATGGACATGCAGGCCTCTCCCTATGACCTGGCGGACTGGGGATATGAACCCATCCAGGTGGAAACACCACAGGGGAGGGCGGAGTACGCGGCGGCCCAACGGGCATTTGCCGAGGAATCACAGCAGTTGCGGACCCGCATCCTGACGGCCCTGGCGGCGTGTACGGAGCTACCGACCGAGCGGTGAGGCGATCTCGGACAGGTCGGCCACCGCGCGTTCATACAGCTCGGCCGGGTCCGCATCAGCGCCGGCGTCCTGCTCGTGGGCAAAACACTGCCAGGCCACCCGCCACGTGCACGCAATGACTTCCGCCACCAGCAGCGACTGCATCCTGTCCAGCAGCTTCCGCTCCATCAGGGAGTTGCTGAGTTCGGTCACGAGCTGAAGCTCCTGGCGCCTGACCATCTGCAGGATCTTCGGCTCACGCAGCACCAGGCGGGAGATCTGCAGGAACTCGTAGTTCTCCAGTTCATGGGCAAACTGTGCCCGGCAGACATCCATCAGCTCATCCCTGATCTGTGCCGGGGACATGTTCCGGGCCAGATCCCGTCCCACCAACGCCTCGATCAGTTCATCCTGGCCCGGCAGGGCGGCAGCTTCCTTGGAGACGTAGTACCGGAAGAATGTCCGTTCGGAAACTCCGGCACGCTCCGCTATCTGCGCCACAGTGGTCGCTTCCAGCCCGGCAGCCTCAATGAGGTCCAGCGCCGCCGCCTGGATATCTCTCCGCGTTGCCGCCTTGCGTTCCGCGCGTACTCCCATACCAGTCACCTCGGCTTTCCTTACTTCTACTTTGCCATGCCGCGAGCGCTGGGACCTGACTTGTTTTCTGTCACATTCTGCCAGGTTCTGACATCAAACCTGGCAGTCTGTGACAGAATCTTGCAGTTCACTCCACCAGGAAGAGGAAGTTTTGAGCCAAGCAAGCTCCGCAGCAACAGCAGGGGAAAAGCCGCACGCCGCCGAGGCGCCCGCACTCTCCACCAAGCAACTCACCGGAATCATCGGAGCCCTGGCCCTGGCGGCCTTCCTGATGATCCTGAATGAGACCGTCCTGACCGTGGCCCTGCCATCGATCATGGCGGACTTTGAGGTCTCGGCAGCGGCCGGCCAGTGGCTGACCACAGGCTTCCTGCTGACCATGTCCGTTGTCATTCCCACCACGGGATACCTGCTGCAGCGGTTCACCACCCGCAGCCTGTTTATCTTCGCGCTCTCCAGCTTCCTGGTCGGCACCCTCATCGCGGTCTTCGCTCCGGGGTTCGCCTTCCTGCTCGTCGCCCGCATCATCCAGGCCGTCGGCACCGCCATCGTCCTGCCCCTGCTGATGACCACCACCCTGACACTGGTACCGGTACGCAACCGCGGCGCCATCATGGGCCTGAACTCCATCGTGATCTCGGTGGGACCGGCCATCGGCCCCACCGTCTCGGGTTCGATCGTCAGCTCCTTCAGCTGGCACTACATCTTTGTGCTGATGCTGCCGCTGGCGGTCGTCATCCTGATCCTGGGCATCATCTTCATAAAGATCCCGTCCGCCACCCGCAAGCTCCCGGTGGATGTACTCTCCGTCATCCTTTCGGCCATTGCCTTCGGTTTCCTCGTCTACGGCATCTCCAGCCTCGAACACGCCGGCGACAACGTGGCGCTGACCGTCGCATCCTTCGTCATCGGACTGGCAGCGCTGGTTCTCTTTGTCCGGCGCCAGGTGCGCCTGACACGTTCCGGCCGGGAACTGCTGAACCTCACCCCGTTCAGGAACCGCACCTTCACCTTCAGCGTCGCTATGATCATGATCGCGATGGGCACGCTGCTGGGCACCGTGGTCATTATTCCGATCATCCTGCAGACCGGCGGCGGCCTGAGCACAATGAGCATTGGCCTGATGCTGCTCCCCGGCGGCGTTGCCCAGGTGCTGGTATCACCCATCTTCGGCCGGATCTATGACAGGTTCGGCCCCCGCCCGGTGCTGATCCCCGGCGCAGCCATGCTGGCGCTGGGCCAGTGGCTCTATGTCACCGTGGATTCCGATACGGAACTCCGGGTATTCATGGTCATCCATATTGTCTTCAGCATCGGCCTGGCCCTGCTGATGACCGGGCTGCTCTCCTCGGCGCTGTCCGCCGTGGAACCCCGCCTCTACGGGCACGGCTCGGCCATCTTCAACACGGGTCAGCAGCTGGGCGGCGCCATCGGCACCACCATCTTTGTGACCGTTATGTCCCTGCTCTCGGCATCGCGGCTGGAGTCCGGTTCGGACCTGGCCCACTCACTCTTTGCGGGTGCACACGTTGCCTTCATCATCGGCGGCATCCTGGCCACCATCGGCCTGGTGCTGGCACCGTTCGTCAAGGTTCCCCGGCAGCACTAGTACTGCGCTTCGGTGCGGAAACGCGCCGCGGGCCCCGGAGATGGGAATCTCCGGGGCCTTTCGCATACCGCGGGGTGCCCCGGCGTACGGATCGGTTTACACGGAGCTGTTTGCGCGGAGCTGTTTACAGGCTCCCCTCACGAGGCTGAAGCTGATAACGGTATGCGGCAGACTGCCGGCGCCGACCGCTCGGAGGATCACCATGCAGCCAGAACCAACCGGGCGGGTCCTCCGCACCGGAGACCAGTCCTACCAGCTGATTCTCACCCGCGGATTTCCCGTGCCGCCGGCGGACATCTGGGCGGCCCTCACCGAGTCGGAGCAGGCGGCAGCGTGGTTTGGCCGCTGGAACGCCGCCCCGGACCATAGCGGAGCCCTTGACCTGCAGATGCTGTATGAGGAGGGATTGCCCTGGAGCCGGGTGCAGGTCAGGGACTGCGTTGCTCCCGAACTCCTGCGGCTGCTGGTGGGCGACGACGAAGGGGCATGGGATGTGGAGGTCCGCCTTCAGGATGCCGCCCGAGGCACAAGGATGGAATTCATCCAGCATCTGGCCGACCCTGCCGCTGCCGAAAGTTACGGTCCGGGCTGGGAATACTATCTGGACCGGCTCAAGGCAGCCCTGAACGGCGTCCCCGCGCCGGAATTCGGGGATTATTATCCGGCGCAGGGCCCGTACTTCGAGGGCCAGGCGCGGACCGCCCGCGGCGGTGGCGGTGGTGGCGGCGCAGGTAGCGGTGGCGCCGGTGCCGGTGCCGGCGGCCCAGGCTGAGCCCATGAGGTCCGGGGTCACAGGTCCTGGGTCCACTACTGTCCCTTGACGGGGGAACTAGGCTGGGTGCCACCAACTGATGGAGGTCTCACCGTGATCCGTGCCCGCCATACCCGTGCCCGCCGCAGCACTGTCCCGCTGCTCCTGCTCTGTTCCGTGCTGGCCCTGACCGCCTGCGGTGCCGACAACGCAGGCAATCAGCCAGCAGACCCGGCGTCGCCGTCTGCCTCCGGACCTGCTTCTGCCTCCGACGCTGCTTCTGCCTCCGGCTCCCCCTCCGCGGCTGGCACTCCGGGCCCGACGGCGTCCCCCTCCCAGCCGGCGCCGGCCAGTGCGGCCGCAACCTCGCTCACGGTGGATTTTATGGCCGATGGCCAGAGCACCACCGACACCTGGACCCTGCAGTGCGACGGCGCCGCCCCGCTTCCCGGCTCGAACGTGCCGGACCCTGCAGCCGCGTGTGCAGCCCTTGCCGAGCAGGGCGCGGCGCTGTTCGCCGAAGCGGACCGGAATGCCATGTGCACGCAGAACATCGTGGGAATGCAGCGCGCTCATGTCACGGGCACGGTGAACGGGGAAGCAGTCGACACATCCTTTGCCCTTACCGACGGTTGCCAGATTTCCCGCTGGGAGCGGCTGACCGGATTGCTGGGACCGGCCGAGGGCACCTTCTAGCGGCGGGCCCGCCTGGCCGCGGAAGGCCTGGCAGCAGAAGACTTGTCAGCAGAGGACACAACCCGCTGGTCCCGGCGCCGCAACAGGGCAAGGGTCAGCACCGGCCCCAGCAGCGGAACCACAAGACAGAACAGCAGCAGGCCCAGCCGTTCAGCGGCCGTTACGGCCTGCGACCGGGCCAGCCGGACGACGGCGACCACGAGCAGGATGATCAGAGCCGCGGAAATCCCGGTGACCAGGAACTCCCAGCCCGTGGGGATCACTGGGTTCTCTGCGTTATTCATTGCCGTTTCCTTCCGTAGCTACCGCCCGGTCGCGCTTCAACCGCACGTAGACCTGTTTGCGGACCCGCGCCACGACCTCGCTGGAACCGTCCCGCACTTCCACCGAGAACCACTCGAGCACTTTGTCCCCGCCGGCCGCGAGCTTGCGCAGGCGTCCGACGTCGGCCGGGTCCAGGGTGAAGCGGGCGGTGAGCTCCCCGCGGCCCGGTTTCACGAAGTCAATCTCCGCCGCCTTGTCCCAGACAACATGGTCACGGCCCAGATGGTGCAGCAGCATCATCATCCAGAACGGGTCCGTCATTGCGAACAGGGACCCGCCGAAATGCACGCCCGCCACGTTGCGGTTCCACCAGTGCTCGCGCAGCCGCACGGTGACGTTGAAATACTCCGGGTCCAGGTGGATGATCCGGATGCCGGTGAAGGCAAACGGCGGCCAGAGGTTCATGAACCGGCGGAGAGTGCCCGGTTGTACTTTGAGGAGTCTCACCAGACCACTGTAGCCAGATGTGATCTGCATCATTTGCCCTTACCGGCCCGGCCAGCCACCGGAACGAATATGCCGTATTATGAATAAGCATGCTTAGTATCCCCTCCGGACGAAGGCATTCTCCGTCCGGAGACCCGTGAACTGGAGGCGCACTATGTCAATCGAAGCAAGACCCGAGGACCTGTCAGGGGCAGACTCTGCCGGTCCGGGTGAGTTCGTCCCCTGGTGCAGCTACTGCGGCACCGATGAGTTCCTGATCATCGAATCCGTGGAACCGGCAGCGAAGCCGGGCAGCGGAGAATTCCTCGAAATCAACTACACCTGCGCGGAGTGTGACCGGTTCTACGGCCACCCCATCCGCCATTCCTCCGTCTGGGCGCGCTGCACGGTCCGCTCCGAAGACGATGCCGCGGACTACATGCATTGCGGTGAACCCATGCAGCCGCGGGACCACCGCCAGCAGTCCATCTTCGAGCCGCTCACCACCTCTTCCATGCAGGCCCAGGCGCCGGCGGACGTTCAACTGGACACCACCGTGCTGCGCTGCCACTGCGGCTTCCAACTGGAGATTCCAGCCTGAGGCGAACGGCGTCCGCGTAACATACGCAACGCCGTTAGAATGGGCAGTGCAAGCTCGCGGAGCGCTGAATCAGCGTGAGACGGCAGGGTCCGCGGCCACCCATTTCACTCACAGGAGTTGCCGGATGCCCCGGATCGTTGTTGATGTCATGCCCAAACCTGAAATCCTGGATCCGCAGGGCAAAGCCATTGCCGGGGCTCTCCCCCGGTTGGGGCTGAGCGGATTTACCGGTGTCCGCCAGGGCAAGCGCTTTGAGCTGACCGTGGACGGTGACGTCACTGAGGAAGTCCTGGAACAGGCCCGCACGGCCGCGGCCACCCTGCTGTCCAACCCGGTGATTGAGGACGTCACCCGCGTCGAAGTTATCCCGGAGGCCTGATCTTGAGCACTCCCCTGATCGGCGACTTTTCCGCCGCTCCCGAAGACGCCGCCCTGAGGGCGGTCCGGATTGGTGTTATCACCTTCCCCGGCACCTTGGATGACCGCGACGCCGCCCGCGCCGTGACCATCGCCGGAGGCACCGCCGTCGGCCTCTGGCATGCCGAGGCAAACCTGCATGACGTGGATGCCGTGATTGTTCCCGGCGGGTTCTCCTACGGAGATTACCTGCGCGCCGGAGCCATCTCACGCTTTGCTCCGGTCATGGAAAAAGTAGTGGACGCCGCGGCTGGCGGGATGCCCGTGCTGGGCATCTGCAACGGTTTCCAGATCCTCACCGAGGCACACCTGCTGCCCGGCTCCATGATCAAGAACAACCATTTGAAGTTCTCCTGCGCGGACCAGCTCCTGCGGGTGGAGAACAACAGCACCGCCTGGACCTCCGGGTACGAGCAGGGTGCAGGCATGGTCATTCCGCTGAAGAACCAGGACGGCCAGTACGTCGCGGATGAAAAAACACTGGACGAGCTCGAAGGTGAAGGCCGTGTGGTCTTCCGCTATGACGGGGAAAACCCCAACGGCTCCCGCCGCGGCATTGCCGGCATTACCAATGCGGCAGGCAACGTGGTGGGCCTGATGCCCCACCCCGAGCACGCCGTGGAACCGGGCTTCGGTCCGGATTCCTCCGCCTACGGGCAGGTCGGGCTGGGCTACGGCACCGACGGGCTCCGCATCTTCAGCTCAGTTCTCAACACGCTCGTTGCCGGAGGCAAGTCATGACCGTTTCCCCTGCCGCGCAGAAGTTCAACATCGACACCGTCGAGCACGCCGCCGCCACCCCGGATACCGAGCTGCCCTGGGCCGAACTCGGCCTGAAGGAAGACGAATTCCGCAGGGTCGTGGAGATCCTGGGCCGCCGCCCCACCGCCGCGGAACTGGCCATGTACTCGGTCATGTGGTCCGAGCACTGCTCCTACAAGTCCTCCAAGGTGCACCTGAAGCAGTTCGGGGACAAGGTCACCGAGAAGATGAAGGAACACCTCCTGGTGGGCATCGGCGAGAACGCCGGCGTGGTGGACATCGGCGAGGGCTGGGCCGTGACCTTTAAGGTCGAGTCCCACAACCACCCGTCCTTCGTGGAGCCCTACCAGGGCGCCGCCACCGGCGTCGGCGGCATTGTCCGCGACATTATCTCCATGGGCGCCCGTCCGGTGGCCGTGATGGATCCGCTGCGCTTCGGTGCCATCGACCACCCCGACACCGCCCGCCTGGTGCACGGCATCGTCTCCGGCATCGGCGGCTACGGCAACTCCCTGGGCCTGCCGAACATCGGCGGTGAACTGGTCTTCGATTCCGTGTACCAGGGCAACCCGCTGGTCAACGCGCTGGCCGTGGGCGTCCTGCGGCACGAGGACATCCGGCTGGCCAACGCCTCCGGCGCCGGCAACAAGGTGGTGCTCTTTGGTGCGCGCACCGGCGGCGACGGGATTGGCGGTGCCTCGGTGCTTGCCTCGGAATCCTTCGACGCGGACAAGCCCTCCAAGCGTCCCGCCGTACAGGTGGGCGATCCGTTTGCCGAAAAGGTACTCATTGAGTGCTGCCTGGAACTGTTCAAGGCCTCCGTGGTGGAGGGCATCCAGGACCTGGGCGCGGCCGGCATTTCCTGCGCGACGTCGGAGCTGGCCTCCAACGGCGACGGCGGCATGCACGTGGAACTGACCAACGTGCTGCTGCGTGACCCGTCCCTGACCCCCGGGGAAATCCTGATGTCCGAGTCCCAGGAACGCATGATGGCCGTGGTCACTCCGGAGAACGTTGAGGCGTTCGAGGCAATCATGGACAAGTGGAACGTCGAGTACTCCTGGCTGGGTGAGGTCACCGGCACCGGCCGCCTGATCATTGACTGGGACGGCGAGACCATTGTCGACGTCGATCCGCGCACCGTGGCCCACGAGGGCCCCGTCTATGAGCGGCCAATGTCCCGTCCGGCCGTACAGGACAGCATCCAGGGGTCCTCCTTCGACGGGGAGCGGCCCATTGGCAGCGCCGCCATCAGGGACGCCATCCTGGAACTGATGGCCTCCCCCAACATGTGCGACAAGTCCTGGGTGACCAACCAGTACGACCGCTATGTCCAGGGCAACACCGCCCTGGCCATGCCGGATGACGCCGGCGTGATCCGCGTGGATGAAACCACCGGTCTGGGCGTGGCCATTTCCACCGATGCCAACGGCCGCTACTCCTACCTGAACCCCTACGAGGGCGCTAAGCTGGCCCTGGCGGAGTCCTACCGCAACGTAGCCACCTCCGGCGCCACCCCGCTGGCCGTCACCGACTGCCTGAACTTCGGCTCCCCCGAGGATCCCGAAGTGATGTGGCAGTTCGCCGAGTCCGTCCGCGGACTGGCCGACGGTTGCCGCGAACTCGGCGTCCCGGTCACCGGCGGCAACGTTTCGCTCTACAACCAGACCGGCGGCGTCGCCATCCATCCCACCCCCGTGGTGGGCGTGCTGGGCGTGTTCGACGACGTTGCCCGGCGCACGCCGTCGGGCTGGCGCGAGGACGGCCAGGCCATCTACCTGATGGGTGTGACCCGTGACGAGCTGGACGGTTCCGAATACGCGAACCTGCGCGGACACCTGGGCGGCCAGCCGCCGAAGGTGGACCTGCAGGCGGAGAAGCTGCTCGGCGAACTGCTGGTCAACGCCTCCCGCGACGGCATGATCGACGCCGCGCACGACCTTTCCGAAGGCGGCCTGGCAGCGGCGCTGTCCGAGATGGCACTGCGCTTCGGCGTCGGCGCACGGATAGGCCTGGATGAGGTCTGCGAGCGGGACGGCGTGGACCTGTTCACCCTGCTGTTCTCCGAATCCCAGGCCCGTGCCGTGGTTTCCGTGGCCCGCAGCGAAGAAGTCCGGTTCAAGGACATGTGTTCCGCCCGCGGCTTCGCCCACAGCCGGATTGGCGTGGTGGATACCGAGATTGGCGCACTGGACTTCCAGAGCCGGTTCTCCGTGCCGCTGAACGAGCTGAAGGCGGCCCACGAAGGCACCCTGCCGCGGCACTTCGGCTAAGCAGAACGGCAGAGCGGCACAGGCCCGGCGGGATTCTTCCGCCGGGCCTGTGCCGGTCCAGCGGCCGTGTAGGGTCACGAGTCATGGTGACAGCTAAGAAAAAACCCCGGGCTGCGGAAACAACCTCCGGAGCGGCGCGCCGGAGGGGCGTCTCCGGTCACTAAATACGGCAAATCGGGGAAGAAGAGGCAATATTAGCTCGTGAGCACAATCCCCGAGAACCTTGCAGCCAATGCAGGCATTCCCACTCAGCGGCTGCTGCTGGACCTCATGTCCGTGGCCGAGGTGGATGCCCTCATCATTCAGAAACGGCTGCCGGACTGGGCCGAGGACTTCCCCCAGCCCGCTGATTACGACGCCGCGCGCCGGTTTTTCGAGGCGGGGCTGCTTTCCCCCGCAGCTGCCGCCTTCGGCACACGGATGATCCGCGAACGGGCCACCTCCCTGGTGGTGGGCACCATCGGTTTCGAAGGCATTCCCGTTGAACACGCGGTGGAAATCAGTTACAGCGTGGCGCCCTCCAGCCGGCGGCAGGGCTATGCGTCGGAGGCGTTGATTGCCCTGTCCCGGTTTGCCTTGGCGCAGCCGGGGGTCGAGGAAGCCATTGCGTACACCGATCCGGGCAACACCGCCTCCAACTCGGTGCTGCTGACCGCCGGGTTCCTGCCGGAAGAAGAAGGCGACATTGCCCTGAAGTTCACGCTCCGGCGTGATCAGCTGCCGGAAGCGAGCCGGTAGGCCGAGGCGAAATACCGGTTGGTGTAGAACGCCTGCACGCGCACATTGACCCGGTCCGCGGCGGCAATGATGCGGTTGGCGGGCGTGCTGTAGGCAGCCACGCGGAAATAAAGCCTGCCGTCCTCATCCAGCTCGGCGTAAAACCCTTCCTCGCCACGTTCCGGATGCCCGGGCAAGGTGCCGTACCCAAACCCCGCGCGCTGGCCGGAGACCGGCTCCCCGCCGTCGTCGAGCAGCGCTTCCGTAGCCCACAGCACCCGGCACGGCGCGTAATAACGCACCCGCCAGACTCCGACACCGGAGGCCATCTCCACCCCGGGGGCGGCCCGGGGCGTACCGGGACGGACGAACAGTCCCGCTCCGCGGTGCAGATCCCAGTCCAGCAGGCCCTCCGTCAGGCGAAGGAACCCGGCGCGCGGGTCCGGCACCTCGAGCTCCTCCTTGCGCAGCACCAGCCGGTACCCGGCGGGCCACCGGTCAGTCATCGGCACCGGGTATGGCCGCTCGGTACTTCCCGTGTCCGGGTAGGTCAATGCACGCCGGGCCCCGCTCATCCGTCCGCCAGCCCCTTCCAGCGCAGTGATTCCCGGTCCTTTCGCGGCAGCGATGCCACCACCAGGTCATAGGAATCCTCCACCATGTCCGCCACCATTCCCTCAGGGAGCCCGGCGGCAACCTCCACTTGGTTCCAGTGCGTTTTATTCATATGCCAGGCCCCGCTGATTTCCGGATGCGCGGCACGCAGTTGGACCGCCAGCTCCGGTTCACATTTCAAACTGATCATCAGGGGCTCGGCTGCCAGCGCTGCCAGCGCGAACATCTTGGCCCGGCCTCCCGCAGCCCGCACCTTGAACACGGACGATTCCGGTCCGAAGGGAAAGTCCTCATACGTCCCCGGCAGCGCCAGGCACAGCCGGCGCAGGGCCTCTGCATCCATGCCTGAAGCCTATCCCCGCTTTCGGTGCTTCGGCACTGCCTGCTGATTTGGATGGCAGGATGGAGTAAGAGGTATGCCAGCCGGCGTGCCGGAGACCAAGCAGAGGATGGACGGTTTGGAGCACAGGAACCGCAGTGATAATTCCGTGGCGGAGACAGCCGGGCGCGCAGCGGACTCCAGGACCTTCGAACGGGTTGCCCGCCTGGGGTATGTAGCCAGCGGTATTGTCCACGTGGTCATCGGCGTCATTGCCCTGCAGATCGATTCCGGCGGATCCGGCAATGCCGACACCAACGGCGCCGTGGCAGCCTTGGCCGAGCAGCCCGGCGGGGCGCTGCTGCTCTGGTTCTGCTTCATCGGCTGCTACGCCCTGGCCCTGTTCCAGCTCTCCCGCATCTTCCTGGCCGGACGGCGGCTCAAGGACAAGGAGCTGTGGAAGGACCGGGCCAGCAATGCCGGCCAGGCCATTGTCTATGGAGCCATCGGCACCATCTTTGCCAGCTTCGCCCTGGGACGCGGCAGCGATAACGGCAGCTCATCCTCGGTCAGTTGGACGGCCCGCCTCCTCGCCGTCCCTGCCGGCCAGTGGATCCTCGCGATCGCGGGCCTCGTGCTGGTGGGTGTGGGCGGCTATTTCATCTTCAAGGGTGTGACACGCCGGTTCCGCCGGGAACTGACGGGCATCCCCGGTTCGGTGTGGCGCCGGGCAGTGGACGTCACCGGCGTGGCCGGTTTTACCGCCAAGGGAATATCCCTCGCCGTGCTGGGTGTGCTGCTGACCCTGGCGGCGGTCAACGCGGATCCCGAACAGTCCACCGGACTCGACGGCGCGCTGCATACCCTGCGGGACCAGCCCTTCGGGGTGGTGGCCCTGGCCGCGGTAGGCATCGGATTGATGCTCTACGGCCTGTACATCGGCATTATCCGGGCCCGGTTCGCCAAGCTGTAGGCCTGCCGGCAGGATGGCTCAGAGTCCGAACCGCGGGGCCTCGATCACCGGGCAGGTGTCCATCACAACGTCGAGTCCCGCGGCCCTGGCCCGTGCCGCTGCCTCTTCATCCACCACGCCGAGCTGCAGCCACACCGCCTTCGCGCCCACCTCGATGGCCTGGTCCACAATGTCGCCTACACGCTCCGAATTCACGAAGCAGTCCACAACGTCAATGCTGCCCGGGATCTCGCTGAGCTTTTTGTAGCCCTTGTTGCCGTGCACGTCGTCTCCCTTCAGGCTTACGGGAATGATTTCCATCCCCAGATGGTCCTGGATGTAGCGGGAAACGCCGACGGCGGTGCGCATCGGGTTGTTGGACAGGCCCACCACGGCCCAGCGGCCGGGGGTGGCCATCAGCCTGCGGATGACCTCGGGATCATTGGCGTGCGCGGTAGCGGTGCCGTTGGAGTCTGACATCTGCCGTCCTTATGGGAAGCCGGGATGGGGGCTCCAGCTTACCCGGGCGTGCGTCACTGAAGGAAAGACTCAATGGCCTCGGTCAGCGCCGAATCGGGCAACCCGCTCGTGTCCGTCTCCAGCAGCCGGAATTCACCTTCGTCCAGCGCATCGGCGGCCCGCCGGGCAAGGTCCTGGGTTTCCCCGCCGCTGGCACTGCCGGCCAGGATCAGCACCGGAACGTTCACCCCGCCCAGTCCCTCAATCTCGCTTTGCAGCACCAGCAGCTCATCCTCCCCGTCGCCCGGGGAGAGGGTGGGCTCGAGCGCCACTACACGGCTCACCACCGTGGATTCCTCCGCCGCCCGCAAGGCCAGGAAGGCGCCGTCGTAAAACCCGTAGAGGTCCGTGGCCCCGCCTGCCACCTGCAATACGGCCAGGAGGTCATCGACGTCGGACTCCGCAGTGTATTCCTCGCCAATCCCGCTTTCCCCGATCCCCCTGCGGTCATAGGTATACACGGTGTGGGTTTTTGAAAGAGCGTCCGCCAAAGCCGCCGTGGCCCGGCTGCTCCGGTGTGCCAGCAGCGGTCCCACGATGGCCAGCGGCGGTCCGCTGCCCTGCCGCGACCACGCGATGGTTGTGCCGTCAGCGGATAGAACCGTTCCCGATGCGTTCGCTGCTTGTTCCATGGCTGCTCCTGCTCGTTGATCCAGGCTCGTTTAACCGAAGGCTCGTTGATTTCCGCAAAGAGACCGGCCGCGAAGAACGGGAATGGGCTCCGGCTGGCCTCTTCCAACCTTGGAGCCGGTGGCGCGTCAGGTCAATGCTCCGGGGTGTTCATGGCGGGGGCGGGCACCAAGAGCGTCCGCGTGAACATTTCCTTCTGTGAATCGGCTGCAGGGCCGGGACTTGTCCGATCCGTAAATCCGGCGTTTAGTAGTCCTTGACCATCCCGAGCGGCTGAGAGACCTGGATCGATGAAGCCGCAGCAACCCTGGTTGCCGTATTTCCTCCTTGAAGTACGGCAATAACGAGGCTGGTGTCGCAGGAAGCCGTTACCCCGGCTCAGGACACCTTCCGTAGGGTGCTACTGCCAGGACCGATGGAGTGTTTTCTATGACAGCAGTGTTGTCTCCTTCCACGACCGCGTCCGGCACCGGTACGGCAGCGCCGGCCGATCCCGCCCTGCCGGTCACCTTCGACGCCCTGGGCCGCAGTTTCGGCACCGGAGCAAATGAACACGTAGTGCTCCGCGACGTCACCTTTGAGGTCAAACCCGGAGAGGTCCTGGCCATTCTGGGCTCCAGCGGCTGCGGAAAATCCACGCTGCTGCGTGCCGCCGCCGGCCTGGACCGCCCCACCGCAGGTGACGTCCTGATTGACGGCCGGCCGGTCCGCGGCATCGATGAGCGGTGTGCCTTCGCCTTCCAGGAGCCGCGGCTGCTGCCCTGGCAGACCCTGCAGGCGAACATCGCCATCGGACTGCCCAAGTCCGCGAGCGCCAGCCGGGGAAAGGCCAAGGTAGCCGAACTGCTGGACCTGGTGGGTCTGGCTGCGTTTGCCAAGCACCAGCCCCGGGCAGTGTCCGGCGGCATGGCCCAGCGCGCGTCGCTGGCCCGCGCCCTGGCCCGCGAACCGGGTGTGCTGCTCCTGGACGAGCCTTTCGGCGCCCTCGATGCACTGACCCGGCTGAAGATGCAGGATCTGCTCCTCGCCGTGCACGAGGCAGCCCCGGCCACGGTGCTGCTGGTGACCCACGACGTTGATGAGGCCCTGCAGCTCGCGGACCGGATCATCGTCCTGGGCAGGGAACCCGGACAACCGGGTGCCACCATCACCAACGTGGTCACCGTTCCCGGTTCCCGACCGCGTGACCGTGCCTCGGCGGAGCTGGCCCGAATGCGCGGCGAGTTATTGGCCTTGCTCGGCGTCGACCGCCACTAGGCCTTCCTTTCACTCCGCAGGCACCCCTTTCCGGGCACTGCCTGACCCATCCCTTCCCGCTCCGGGGAGAGCTTCCCCTGTTTTGCCCCGATCCGGCCGCGCCCCTGGCGCCTGCGCCTGGCCCCGGCTTCCCCTTTTCCAGCCTGACCCTTTCAAAGGAACCATCATGACTGCCCCTGCACCCCGTACCCGACCGGCCTTCCTGCCCTTCCCCCGCTCCGTCCGCGGACGCACAGCACGTACGTTCGCCGGTCTGGCCGCGGTGGCCGGTTTGGCCCTCACCGGCTGCGTCGCCGGCGAGGACACTGCCGGCGCTGCCGCCGTCAAGGACGCCGACGGCGGCACCCTCACCCTGGATTTCGCCACCTACAACCCGCTCAGCCTGATCATCAAGGACCAGGGCTGGCTGGAGGAGGCACTGGCGGAGGACGGGGTCACCGTGGAATGGGTCCAGTCCGCCGGCTCCAACAAGGCCAACGAAAACCTGCGCTCCGGTGCCATCGACATCGGATCCACCGCAGGGTCCGCTGCCCTGCTCAACCGCGCCAACGGCTCCCCGATCAAAGTCATTGACGTGTTCTCCCAGCCGGAATGGGCAGCCCTGGTAGTGGGCCCGGACTCGGACATCACCTCCGTGGCAGACCTGGCCGGAAAATCAGTGGCTGCGACCAAGGGCACCGACCCGTACTTCTTCCTGGTCCAGGCCCTCGAGGAAGCCGGACTCAGCCTCTCCGACGTGACGGTGGAACAGCTGCAGCACGCCGATGGCCGCACCGCCCTGGAAAACGGTTCCGTGGACGCCTGGATCGGGCTGGATCCGATCATGGCCGGCGCCGAGCAGAACGGCGCCAAACTCGCCTACCGCAACCTGGACTTCAACACCTACGGACTCCTTGCCGCCAATGAATCCTTCCTCGCCGAGGAACCGGAACAGGCCCAGGCCGTGGTCAACGCCTATGCCAAGGCCCGGGCCTGGGCAGCCGATAACCAGGAGGAGACCGCGCAGATCCTGGCCGACGTCGCCGGACTTGATCCCGCCGTCGCCAGCACGGTCATCCTGGAGCGAAGCAACCTGGATACGGATCCCGCCCCGGGCGAAGCCCAGCGCAAGGTCCTGGAGAAGATCGGACCCACGCTTGTGGAAACCGGAGACGTGGCCGGCCAGGATCAGATCGATGCGGCCCTGGACTCCCTGCTGGAGGACAGCTACGTCCGCAACGCTGATCCGGACTCGCTGGGAGCCTCGTCATGAGCAGCGTCCTTCCCCGTGCAACACGGACCAACGAAACCACCCCTGTGACCAAGGCCCGGGGATCCCTGCTGGAGAACCGGTTCACCCGGCTGGGTCTGGGCCTGGTGGTCCCTGCCCTGATCCTGGCCGCCTGGCAGCTCACTACCGCCGCCGGGGTGTTCAGCCCCGTCCAGCTGCCCTCACCGGCAGCGGTCTACAGCGCCGCGGCGGATCTGGTGGAGCGCGGCCAGCTGGGCACCCACATTGCCATTTCCACTCAGCGGGTACTGACCGGGTTTGCGCTCGGGGCAGCCCTGGGACTGCTCCTCGGCGCACTGTTGGGGCTGTCCCGGCTGGCCGATGCCCTGCTCGGGCCGGCCGTCGGTGCGCTGCGCGCGGTGCCCTCACTGGCCTGGGTGCCGCTGCTGATCCTGTGGATGAAGATCGGTGAGGATTCGAAGGTCACACTGATCACCATCGGTGCCTTCTTCCCCGTCTTCACCACCGTGGCCCTGGCGCTGCGGCATGTGGACCGGAACCTGGTGGAGGCCGCCCGGGCCTTCGGCCTGCGCGGGGTGAAGCTGCTGACCACCGTTCAGCTGCCCGCCGTGGTTCCGGCCGTGTTCTCCGGTCTGCGGCTCGCCCTGGCGCAGGCCTGGCTGTTCCTGGTGGCGGCGGAACTGATTGCTTCCTCCATGGGGCTGGGCTTCCTGCTGACGGACTCCCAGAACAACGGCCGGACGGACCGCATGTTCCTGGCCATCATCCTGCTGGCCGTCATCGGCAAGACCACCGACGCCGTCCTGGGTATCGCCGAAAAGCAGGCGGTGAAGAAATGGGCGTAGTCACGGATCTGGAAGCCGGACACCGGCGCGTGACGGAGGACGTTGCGGAGCCCGCCACGGAAGCCGAACGCATCGCCTTCTGGGAAGCGGCTGCCCGCACGCTTCAGTGGGAGCAGCCGTGGCAGCGCGCACATACCTTCCGGAAACCTGAGCGCATCAGCGGGCCGGAGGTTCCCGAGGAGGACGCCGAGTACACCGTCCCGTCCATTGAATGGTTTGCCGGCGGCCGGTTGAACGCCGCGGTGAACTGCGTGGACCGCCATGTGGCCGCCGGACGCGGTGACACCGTTGCCCTGCACTTCGAGGGCGAACCCGGAGACCGCCGCACCGTCACCTACGCGCAGCTGCAGCAGGAGGTCTGCCGGGCGGCCAACGCCCTGCAGTCCCTCGGGATTGAGGCCGGGGACCGGGTGGTGATCTACCTGCCGGTGCTGGTGGAAACCATCGTCATCACCCTGGCCTGCGCCCGGATCGGCGCCGTGCATTCCCTGGTATTCGGCGGTTTCTCCGCTGAAGCGCTGAAATTCCGGGTGGAGGACACCGGCGCCAAGCTGCTGGTCACCACGGACGGACAGTTCCGCCGCGGCGCGGCCGTACCGGTGAAGGACAATGCCGACGCCGCCGTGGCCGGGACCAACAACATTGAGCACGTGCTGGTCATCCGGCGTACCGGATCGGAGATCAGCTGGGTGCCCGGGCGTGACGTGTGGTGGCACGAGAGCGTGGAGACGGCGTCGGAGACCCATCAGGCACAGTCCTTCGACGCCGAAACGCCGCTGTTCATCATGTACACCTCCGGAACCACCGGCCGGCCCAAGGGACTGGTCCACACCACCGGCGGCTACCTGACGCAGGCGGCCTGGAGTTACGAATACCTTTTTGCCAACCCGGATCCCCGGCAGCGGGCTGCGGACGTGCACTGGTGCACCGCGGACCTGGCCTGGGTCACCGCACACACTTATGAGATGTACGGGCCGCTGGCCAACGGTGCCACGCAGGTGATTTTCGAGGGCACACCGGACACCCCGCACCCGGGCCGGCACCTGGAAATCATCGAACGCTACCGGGTCACCAGCTACTACACCGCCCCCACCCTGGTCCGGGCGCTGATGGGCTGGTTCCCTGACGGCGTGCCGCAGGACTATGACCTCTCCTCGATCCGGCTGCTGGGCACCGTGGGCGAGGCAGTGAACCCCGAGGCGTGGCGCTGGCTGCGCGACCAGTTCGGCCGCGGCGAAGTGCCGGTCCTGGATACCTGGTGGCAGTCCGAGACCGGCGCCACCATCCTCTCCCCGCGCCCTACGGACACCACCTTCAAGCCCGGCTGCGCGGCCAGGGCACTGCCCGGGGTCTCCACCCGGATTGTGGACGACGCCGGGAATCCGGTGCCGGCAGACACCCAGGGCTTCATTGTGGTGGACCGGTCCGGGCCGGGCATGGCCCGCACCGTCTGGGGCAACCCGCAGCGCTACCTGGAGTCCTACTGGCGGCAGTATGCACGGCAGGGATGGTTCCTGGCCGGCGACGGCGCGCGGTATGACGACGACGGCGACACCTGGATCCTGGGCCGGGTGGATGACGTGCTGAACGTCTCCGGACACCGGCTCTCCACCATCGAAATTGAATCAGCCCTGGTCTCCCACCCCTGGGTGGTGGAGGCCGGCGTCTGCCCGGTGGCCGATGCCCGGACCGGGCACGCCGTCGCCGCGTTCGTGGTGCTCACCGCTGCGGCGGACCCGGACCGCGTCCGCGAGGAACTGCGGGCACACGTCACCCGGGAGATCGGCCCGATCGCCCGGCCATCCGCCGTCGTCGTGGTTCCGGACGTTCCCAAAACCCGGTCCGGAAAGATCCTGCGCCGGCTGCTCACCCAGCTGTTCGAGGGACGTCCGCTCGGGGATACGAGCAGCCTGCAGAATGAACCCTGCATCCCCCGGATTGCCGCGGTCTGCGCCGCCCGGCGGGCAGACAGGGAGGCTAATGCTTGCGCGTAAGGGTCACCCGGTCCAGCACCACGGACCCGCCCATGTTCTGCTGCACCTGGACAAATTCGGTGTGCGAAACCTCCAGGATGAACCGGTTGGTCCGGAACGGCAGCAGCTCCTCATGCCGGCCGTCCATGATCTCCAGGAACATCGTCTCGGCCTCCCGCCGCGGCATGGGCTCCGTGAAGGACACCCGGTGCGCTGCCGAAGCTTCCTTGTAGCCCGTCTCCACCACAATCACGTACTCGTCCACGCCGGCCTCCCTGAACGCCGTCAGTCCGTGTCCTGTCTCTGACCTCACTCCGCCTACCGCCACCTAAACCCATACCGGGGCCAAACCGCAACGCCGCAAGGCCTGATTCCCCCGGCCCCACCCCAGGAAGGAGCACTCAGCCAATGAGTGACCACCAGTTCGGTTTCCGTACCCGCGCCCTGCACGCGGGCGGTACCCCCGATGCGCTGCACGGCGCCCGCGCCGTGCCCATCTACCAATCCACCTCCTTTGTCTTCAAGGACACGGCCGACGCCGCGAACCTGTTCTCGCTGCAGAAGTACGGCAACATCTACTCCCGGATCGGCAACCCCACGGTGGCTGCGTTCGAGGAACGCATCGCCTCCCTGGAGGGCGGGATCGGGGCGGTGGCGACGGCGTCGGGCATGTCCGCGGAGTTTGTCACCTTCGCGGCGCTCTGTTCCGCCGGAGACCACATTGTGGCCTCCGCACAGCTCTACGGCGGCACCGTCACCCAGCTGGATGTCACACTGCGCCGGTTCGGCATCGACACCACCTTTGTCCCCGGCACGGATCCGGCGGACTATGCCGCCGCCGTGCAGGAAAACACCAAGGCTGTCTACGCGGAGGTGGTGGCCAACCCCAGCGGTGAGGTGACCGACATTGAAGGGCTGGCGAAGGTGGCGCACGACGCCGGTGTGCCGCTGATTCTGGACGCGACACTGAGCACGCCCTACCTGGTGCAGCCCTTCGCGCACGGTGCGGACATTGTCATCCACTCCGCCACCAAATTCCTGGGCGGGCACGGCACCACCCTGGGCGGCGTCGTCGTCGAAAGCGGGAAATTCAACTGGGGCAACGGGAAGTTCCCGGCCATGACCGAACCGGTGCCCAGCTACGGCAACATCTCCTGGTGGGGGAACTTCGGTGAATACGGGTTCCTGACCAAACTGCGCTCGGAGCAGCTGCGGGACATCGGTCCCAGCCTCAGCGCGACGTCGGCGTTTGCCCTCCTGCAGGGTGTGGAAACCCTGGCACCGCGGATGGACGAGCACCTGGCCAATGCCCGGGCAGTGGCGCAGTGGCTTGAGGCGGATCCGAGGGTGTCCTGGGTCAGCTACGCGGGCCTGCCCTCGCATCCGCACTATGAGAGGGCCCGCAAATACCTGCCCAAGGGCCCCGGATCCGTGTTCAGCTTCGGTGTGGCCGGCGGCCGGGCGGCAGGACAAAAGTTCATTGAGTCCCTGCAGCTGGCATCGCACCTGGCCAATGTGGGAGATTCCCGCACCCTGGTGATCCACCCGGGGTCCACCACGCATCAGCAGCTCTCCCCCGAGCAGCTTGCCGGAGCGGGCGTTCCGGAGGACCTGATCCGGATTTCCGTGGGGCTGGAGGATCTGGCGGACATCCTCTGGGATTTGGACCAGGCCCTGTCCGCCGCCGCAGAACCGGACCTCCCGTCCGCAGCACCGATTCTCGAGGAGAGCACCCATGTCCGCTGAAACTTCTGCCCGCACGGGCACCTGGACGGGGCCGACGGCGCCGGAGCGGCTGGCGCTGCTGCGTTCGGCTGAGTCCATCGCCATTGTCGGCGCCTCGGACAAACCGTCCCGGGCCTCCTACTTCGTGGCCACGTATCTGCTCTCTTCCTCCCGCTACCGCGTCTACTTCGTGAATCCGACGGCGACACAGATCCTGGGCCGGCAGGTTTATGCCTCGCTGGCGGACCTGCCGGAGGCACCGGACATCGTGGATGTTTTCCGCCGCACGGAGGATCTTCCCGGTGTGCTGTCCGAAGCCGTGGCGGTGGGTGCGAAAACCCTATGGCTGCAGCTGGGGTCCTGGCATGAGAAGGTGGCGCGGGAGGCCGAAGCAGCGGGCCTGAACGTGGTGATGGACCGCTGCGTGAAGATTGAACACGCCCGGTTCCACGGCGGACTGAACCTGGCCGGGTTTAATACCGGCGTCATTTCGTCCAAACGCCAGCTGACGGCCTAGCGGTCCCGTCCGGGCCCGCCGTGGCCCGGGTAGGACTGGCCTTGGCCCGGGTGGAACTGGTCGTTTCGGCCGTGCTCCTGTGAGGACTGCCCACGGCCCTTCTCCGGAACCACTGCCCGGTTTTTGGTGTTGGGGACGCCCGAACCCATGGTGTCCCGAAGACCGCCGCCCGATCCCCTGTTGTGACCCGGGATATGGCCGGTTTGGGGGCCGGGGACTGCGACCTTGCCGTTTCCCGGGCCTGTGCCGGGAGCTCCGGGCCGCCCGGGGGCGGGCACCGGTGCCGGTGCGGGTTCAGGCGCTGCGGCGGGTGCGGGGACGGGCGCGGTCACCTCTTCCTCCGGGGCTTCGGCCGCCGGCGCGTCCTCCGCCACCGGCGGCACGGTTGGTTCCGGCAGCGGGGCGGCCGGAACCTGGGCCTCGGCGGCGGACTCGGCTTCGGGCTCCTGCGCTGCCTTCTCCAC
This sequence comes from Arthrobacter zhangbolii, assembly GCF_022869865.1. Taxonomy (NCBI): domain Bacteria; kingdom Bacillati; phylum Actinomycetota; class Actinomycetes; order Micrococcales; family Micrococcaceae; genus Arthrobacter; species Arthrobacter zhangbolii. The sequence continues at coordinate 178,815 of NZ_CP094984.1, read as the reverse complement.
GGTGGGGACGTCCTGCGGGGTGAACGTGACAGAGGGAAGCGGATCGGCCCGGATCAGGAAATCGGGGTTCGCGGCCACGCCGGTGGCACCGGCGGCCATGGCACCTACCAGGGCCGCGCTGAGGATGATTCCCCGGGTGCGCTTGGACTTGCGTGCCAGCGGCACCGGGGTGCCGGCGAGCAGTCCGCCCAGCTCCCCCGTTGTCTCGGGGGCTTTGCCGTGCGACTCGCTGCGCAGAGCCAGAAGGGCAGCAACCAGCTCGGGGGATTCCTCGATCCCGGCTTCCGCCAGGAGGCCGCGGACATAGAGTTTGTCGTCAGCTTGCCCGCTCATCCGCTGCCTCCTCCTTCCGTTCCAGTCGCTCCTTCAGTGTCCCCAGGGCCCGGCGTTGAAGCTGCTTTACCGCTCCCGGCGTTCGTCCCATGATCTTCGCCGATTCGTCGATGGAAAGATCAGCAACCACGCGCAGCAGGAGGACTTCCTTCTGCTGGGGCGGCAGTCCCTCCAACAGGTAGGCAACACCGGCAGCACCGCCCAGGACGCTGTCCTCAGCGGATTCCGAGGCCCGTGTATCCTCACCCGGGTCAAAAGCAGCCATCCCCGGTTCACGCTCGCGCCGGCGGGTGTCATCCACCATCCGCGCATGCGCCACGGAGAAAGCGAAGGTGCGGGCGCCGCGGAGGCCGCCGTCGAGAGTGTCCAGCTTGGAAAACAGGGTCAGGAAGACTTCCTGGGTCAGCGCTTCCGGATCCTCGCAGCCCTTGGACCGGAGATAGCCGAGGATGCCCGGTGCGAAGTCGTCGTAAATTTCCCGCAGGGCCACCGGTTTCCGGGCGCACGCATCACGGAGCGTTTGCTCGGTAATGGGGGCGGCCACGGCGGATCACTCTCGTAGGGTGCGGGGTGGTCCAAATGCTACCGTGCCCGTGCCTGTAAGCGCATGTGCAACGGCCGCACCGATGCTCGTTGGGGGGATAAGCCTCGGCGCGGCCGTTACAAATAGGTAATCGCCGGCGGGTACGAAAAGGTTACGCACCGGTGAAAAAAACTTTTTCCTGTCTACTGCGGGGCCTAGTGGGCCTCGACAATCCGCGGGTTTTCGGCGAAACGGCGGTTCTTCAGCACCGGCAGGAACTGGCGGACATCGTCAATCCGCCGTCGGGTGACGTCGGCTGTCACCACTGCCTCCCGTTCGTCAGCCAAGCTGGCCTGCGGCACTCCCATGGGGTCCAGGATCGCGGAGTGTCCCACCGTATGCCGGCTTGATGTTCCCGCCGCCGCAACCCAGAGCGTGTTTTCAATTGCCCGGGCCTTGAGCAGGGTTTCCCAATGCTCCACCTTGTGTTCGCCCTTGAACCACGCGGCCGGGACGGCCAGCAGGTCCGCGTCGAGGTCCGCGAGCGCGCGGGCGAGTTCCGGAAAGCGCAGGTCATAGCAGGTCATGACCCCCACCCGCAGGTCCCCTACCTGCATAACCATGACGCCGCCGTCGCCGGGCTTGATCCGGTCCGATTCGGCATAGCTGAACGCGTCATACAGGTGCAGTTTGCGGTATGTGCCGGCGATCCGGCCGGTGGCATCTATCAGGACCAGGGTGTTGTAGGGCCGTTCCTCATCGCTTGACTCGTACCCGCCGGCAATCACCGCGATGCCAAGCTCAGCTGCCAGCAGGGAGAGCTGCTGGACAAAGGTCGACCAGGACGCGGCGACGGCTTCGGCCAGCACACCTTCGACTTTCCCGATGCTGAACATGGATTCCTCGGGAAAAATGATCAGGTCCGAGCCCTCCGCCCGGGCTTTCCCGGCGAGGGTGCGCATGACGTCCAGATTCTCCCGGACGTCCCCTGAGGGGCTGAACTGGCCGACGCTGACTTTCACCGGAGAACCACCTTTGCTAAAGCACGTTTGCTGCCCAGCCTAGCCGAGGTCATCGAAGTGAAGCACAGGTTTCAGGACGCTGCCGCTCTTGGCAGCCGCGGCGGCGTCATTGATGTCCCTGAAGGAGAACCCGGTGATCATCTTCTCCAGCGGGAACCGCCCCTGCTGCACCAGGTCCACCAGTGCCGGCAGGAATAGCTGCGGGTTGGAATCGCCCTCGGTGATACCGAGCACCTGCCGGCCGTTGAGCATGAAGTTCACGTCCAGGCTCATGGTGCTTCCGGCTGCGGGGGCACCGATCAGGCCAAGTTTGCCCAACGGTGCCAGTACCGACGCCGCTGTCTCGGCCACCCGGACGCTGCCGGTGGTTTCCAGGGCATGGGTCACCCCTTCACCGCCGGTCAGTTCCATCAGGGCTTCCACGGCATCGGCAGTACCCGAATTCACCACATCGGTGGCCCCGAGTTCCTTTGCCAGTTCGAGCCGGGAATCCACGAGGTCCATCACCACAATCCGGGTGGCCGGTGACAGGGCAGCGGCCATCACTGCGGCCAGGCCCACGGGGCCGGCGCCGAACACGGCCAGGACGGAGCCCGGTTCGGGCTTAAGCACGTTCAGCACCGCACCGGCACCGGTCTGAATACCGCAGCCCAGCGGTGCCAGCAGGGACAGGTCCGCCGTGGGATCGACCTTGGTGACACCCCGCTCGTCCGCCAGTACCAGGTTGGCGAAGGAGGACTGCGCGAAGAAATGCCCGTGCAGTTCCGCTCCGTTCTCCGTGAGGGTGGAACTGCCGTCTGCGCGTTCTCCTCCCAGCAGGTTCCGCGGCAGGAATTCCACACAGTACGCCGGGTGCCCGCTGCGGCAGTTGCGGCAGATGCCGCAGCTGGTGAAGGTGAGCAGTACGTGGTCCCCGGGCTTGACGGAGGTCACCGCGGCACCGACTGCTTCCACCACGCCGGCACCTTCATGGCCCAGGACGCCGGGCAGCGGGAAGGGAATGTGACCGGCCTGCACACCCAGATCCGTTCCGCAGACTCCGCTGGCAACTACACGGACCAGCACCTCGTCCGGCCGGGGATCGTCCAGGGTTACCTCGGTGAGTTCGAACGGCTGGTTGGTGCCGCGCAGGACGGCGGCGGTGGCGGTGATACCCATGTGCTTTCTCCTTTTCCTGCCGGACAGGGACACCCGTGGCAGCAGCGACGCCATCGCTGAGGTGCAATCCGGCACGGTTCCCACCCTACGCTCCCCTACACTTGGGGCGCATGGATGAAATCACTGCTCCCGTTGATCTCGGCTCCCCTGCCGGAGCCCTGAATCCCGCTGCGGTGGGCTTTGCCCGCAGTGCGCTGCACCGCCCGGTGGTTCCCTCCGGGGCAGCCGGCGGCTGGCGGACCAAACGCTGGGAATACTGGGGCATTGTGACGCCGGACCTGGTGCTGGGCATGACCATCGCACACCTGGACTACGCCTCGACCCTGCAGTTTTATGTGCTGGAGCGCGCAAGCGGGAAGGAAACCAGTGCCGAACCGTTGAAGCTGCTGCCCTCCTTCGCGGATGTCTCCGTCCCTGATGCGCTTCCGCCGCTGACCGCGTTCGGTTCCTTTGGCGGAGCCACCCTCCGCTTCCACGACGCCGACGGCGGCACGCATCTGCACGCCTCCTCCGCACGGATTTCCGCGGACCTGTTCGCTGCTGCTGACGGAGATGTGCTTGGTGTGGTGGTCCCGTGGTCCGAGCGCCGCTACCAGTACACCCTGAAGGACGTGGCACGCCGCGTCTGCGGCAGCGTCACGGTGGACGGCCGGGAATACACGGTGGGCGGCGAGGATTCCTTTGCCGTGCTGGACCGCGGCCGCGGACGCTGGCCGTACTCCCGCCGGTGGAACTGGGGCGTGGGTTCGGGCACGGTGGACGGCACACGGCTGGGACTGCAGTTCGGCGGCAAATGGACCGCCGGCACCCCGGCGACGGAAAACGCGCTCATTGTGGACGGCCGGCTGCACCATTACGACGGCGAACTGGAGTTCGAATACGACCTCACCGATCCGGCGTCGACCTGGCGGGTGCGCGGCCCCTGGATCGATGCGGTGCTGACGCCCTTCCACCGGCGCACCTCGGCAACCAACGCCGTCGTGATCAAGGCGCAGGTCTGGCAGGCCTTTGGCACCTGGGCGGGCACCGCCCGGACGCCGGACGGGACGGAGTATTCACTGGACGGGCTGACCGGCTGGATCGAGGAAGCCCGGAACCGCTGGTAGGCCCGCGGGCCTACGGAACGCTTCCCGCTGCCAGCAGCCAGGTGCCGGCCGCCAGCATCAGTGCCGGAACAAGCAGCACCGCCACCCCCAGCAGCAGGACACGGGGCGGCGGTTTTCCGAGCCTGCCCGGCCGGTCCGTATCACCGGGATGACCTTCCGGCGGAGTCCGGTGGTTTAGGTGGCGGCTGTTCAGGTGGCGGCGCAGCGAGAGTTTCACGACACTGAAATGCACCGCTTCGGCCAGGACGAAGGCCCCGGCGAAGGCACTCGCGGCACCGGCAAACACAGTGTAGGTCTGCTGCAGCAGGGCCAGCAGGCCAAGCAGGGCGCCCAGCACACCAGCCCAGAGGGCCCGGCCCGATCGGTCTCCGGCATACCGGTCCCGGGCGGCCGCGTACTCGGGCGCCGCTTCTTCGGTGAAACCCTCCAAAGCCCGGTAGGCGGCCCGGTGCAGCAGATACCGGGCAGCCAGCACGAGTACCGTTCCACCCATCAGCAGAACCAGGGACCATCGAAGGCCGTCGCCGGCGGCAGCGAGACCGGCACCAAAGCCGGCTGCGAGCACCCATGCCTCCGCAGCGATCAGGGCCGCCACGCCCTTTCGGGCGTCCGGGGATTCCCGCAGCACGTCCCGGAGGAACCCGGCCGGAACGGCGCGGGACAGGCGCCGAAGCAGGAACCGTGCCCGGAGGATCACCGCCAATCCCAGCCAGAGCGCGAGCGCAGCGGCACCGCCCGCCGGGACCTGGGTGATCAGCGGCGCCAGGAAACAAAAGAGAACTCCCTGCAGCCAGGGCAGCAGGGCCAGATGCCGCCCCCGGGCCAGGACTTCCTGCTTCAGCTGGTCCAGGGGCCCGCGGTCCGTCGGGGACGCCGCCAGCATTCCGCTCAGCAGCTCAACCTGGTCCCCCACCACCTCTTCACCGTGGGACACGCGTCCGCTGAGCAGCAGCAGCTGCCGGTTCTGCGGGTCCGCGGCCAGCCCGTCCGCGAGCGCCCGGCGGGCCTGATCATGCTGGCCCATGCTGATCCGGATCTCGGCGAGCAAGGCGAAATTATCCCCTGAGGGCTGCAGGCGGAGGGCTTCCTGCACGCCTTCCAGCGCCTCCACATAGCGGCCCTGCTCGTGGTGCACCAGCGCCAGCCACGCGTGTGTTCCGGCCTGCTGGTCGTCCAGGTCCCGGGCCTGCGCGGCGGCCGTTTCGGCTTCGGTGAACCTGCCCTGCAGCGCCAGTCCGCGGGAGAGGTTGATCAGTGCCGAGGTGCTGAGCGGCTCCAGTTCCAATGCCTCACGGGCTGCGGACTCACCGTCCGTCCCCTCCCCCAGGTTGTTCAGCGTCTGGCTCAGCAGCGTCCAGACATACGGCTCCGCACGGTGGGCGTCCAGGTGTGCCTGAATCAGTTCCAGCGCATCCCGGTGGCGGGCCGCTGCGGTCAGGACCTGCCACCGGGCGCCTATCCGGTCCAGGTCAGCGCCGGTGCTCACAGCATCTGCCTCGCCCGCAGGTACTCGGCGAGGTCGTTATACCTGCCATGCCGGTTGCTGAACTTCACTACGTTGACCGCCGATTCGAGCCACGGCAGGGTGGAGGGCCGCACCTCGGCAAAGGCGAGGTTGATGTGCTCCATGGTGACGGGCCGGATTTCGTTTGCCTCGATGGAGCGCATCATCGCTTTCTCCGCGGCGGTGGTGCACAGGTGGGCAAGGTCGGCGCCGGAGAAACCGTCCGTGCGGCCCACTATTTCCTCCAGGTTGATCCCGGCAAGCGGCCGGTCCTTGAGGTTGTGGTTCAGGATGGCCCGGCGCGCCGCCGGATCCGGCGGAATCACCAATACCGCGCGGTCCAGCCGGCCGGGGCGCATCAGCGCCTCGTCCAGGTCCCAGGGATGGTTGGTGGCGGCCAGCACGTAGAGGCCGTCATTGTCTCCGGACATGGAGTCCAGTTCCAGCAGCAGCTGGTTGACCATCTGGCGCAGCCAGACCGAGCTTCCCACCATGGAACTGCGCTTGAGCCCGATGGCGTCCACCTCGTCAATAAACAGGACGGTCGGCCGGTGTGCACGTGCTGAGTCGAAGATGGCTTTGAGGTTCTTCTCCGTCTGCCCGATCAGCGGGTCAACCACGTCCGTAATGGACACGGACATAAACGCGGCGCCGAGCTCGCCGGCAACGGCGCGGGCAAGGAACGTTTTGCCGCATCCGGGCGGCCCGTACAGCAGCAGTCCGCCGCGCAGGGATTTCCTAAACGTCTTGGCCACGTCGGCGTGCCGCATGGGCACCAGGAAGGATTCGTTGAGCCGCTGCTTGACCGGCTCCAGACCGCCGACGTCGGCCAGTGTCAGGGCCGGCACCTCGGGTTCGGTAATGGCGACCGGCTCGCCGTCCTCGCCCATGCTGATCCGCCCGGGTTCCACGAAGGGCGGGGGCAGGGTGGAATCGATGTCGGATTCTGCCCGTTCCCAGTCGAAATCCGGCCGGTCATCGCTTCCCGCGTCGGGGGCGGGCGTTTCGGGGGCGGGAGCGACGTCGGAAGCAGCGCCGTCGGAGGCAGCGACGTCGGGCACGGTGGAACTCAGTGCGGCAGCGGCCCGGTTGAGCAATGCCAGGGCGGAGGCACTTGCGGGCTCGGAGCCCAGGACGGTGTTGATCTGTCCCAGTGCTTCCACGGCCCGGTTGCCGTCCAGCAGCAGCTGGGCCAGATGCAGCCGCAGCGCCGTGTCCTCCGGGGCTGCCGTGACGGCACGCCGCAGGCTGGCAATGAGTTCTTCACTGATTCCGTCCATGGTCCAAAACTCTAGCCCAGCGGCTGCCATGGCCCGGATGCGCCCGTCCGACGCGAGCGGCGTTTCCATTGACGGTGCCTCCTGCGTGCTGTTAGCTTCGGGCCACCCATCATGCGAAGTCAGGAGCCCCTCCATGAGCAGTGTCATCTCATCCATAGCCCTCGACGCAGCCGATCCCCGGCGGCTGGCGGGGTTTTGGACCCAGGCGCTCGGCTACCGGATCGAGGAAACCAACGACGCCGACGTCATTTCCCTGGTTGGAACGGACGGGGTGGGACCGGACATCGACATCATTCCCGTACCCGAGGGCAAGACCGTCAAGAACCGGCTGCACCTGGACCTGCGTGCCTCCGAGGGCAGCACGCAGGCCCAGGAAGTGGACCGGCTGCTCTCACTCGGTGCGGTCCGTGCCGATGTCGGGCAGGGGTCCGAGGTGGACTGGGTGGTGCTGGCCGATCCGGAGGGCAACGAATTCTGCGTGCTCAGCCGTTCCGCCGAGGAAGCGGCACTGGGGTAACCGTCCGCCCGTTAACGGCGAAAGCCCCGCAGCTTTGCGGGGCTTTCGAACGGAGCGTGCGGACCTAGTCGTTGATCAGGTCCCGCACCACAATGGTCTGGTCCCGGTCCGGGCCCACGCCGATCGCTGAGAACCGGGTGCCGGACATCTTCTCCAGGGCCAGCACATAGTTGCGGGCGTTCTCCGGCAGGTCCTCCAGGGTCTTGGCGCCGGTGATGTCCTCGGTCCAGCCGTCGAAGTATTCGAAGATCGGCTTCGCGTGGTGGAAGTCGGTCTGCGTCATCGGCATCTCGTCGAAGCGCACGCCGTCGACGTCGTAGGCCACGCATACCGGGATCTTTTCGATGCCGGTGAGCACGTCCAGCTTGGTGACGAAGTAGTCCGTGAAACCGTTGACGCGGGACGCGTGGCGGGCCAGCACGGCGTCGTACCAGCCGCAGCGGCGCGGACGGCCGGTGTTGACACCGAATTCGCCGCCGGTCTTCTGCAGGTACAGGCCCATGTCATCGAACAGCTCGGTGGGGAACGGTCCGGCGCCCACACGGGTGGTGTACGCCTTGATGATGCCCACGGAACGGGTGATCCGGGTGGGGCCGATGCCCGAGCCCACGGACGCGCCGCCGGCGGTCGGGTTGGAGGAGGTCACAAACGGGTAGGTGCCGTGGTCCACGTCCAGGAAGGTGGCCTGGCCGCCCTCCATCAGGATGACCTTGCCCTCGTCCAGGGCGGTGTTCAGCTCGTACGTGGAGTCGATGACCATGGGCCGCAGCCGGTCCGCGTAGGAGAGGAAGTACTGCACCATCTCTTCGGCGTCGACGTCGCGGCGGTTGTAGACCTTCAGCAGCAGCTGGTTCTTCTGCTTCAGGGAGCCTTCGACCTTCTGGCGCAGGATGGACTCGTCAAAGATGTCCTGCACGCGGATGCCCAGGCGGGCCACCTTGTCCATGTAGGCCGGGCCGATACCGCGCCCGGTGGTGCCGATGGCACGCTTGCCCAGGAACCGTTCGGTGACCTTGTCCATGACCTGGTGGAACGGTGCCACCAGGTGGGCGTTGGCGGAGATGCGCAGCTTGGAGGTGTCCGCACCGCGGGATTCCAGGCCGTCGATCTCGGTGAAGAGAGCTTCGAGGTTCACCACGCAGCCGTTGCCGATCACGGGAATGGCATTGGGGCTGAGGATGCCCGCAGGCAGCAGCTTAAGTTCGTATTTTTCACCGCCGACGACGACGGTGTGGCCGGCATTGTTGCCGCCGTTGGGCTTGACGACGTAGTCGACGCGGCCGCCGAGCAGGTCGGTGGCCTTACCTTTACCTTCGTCGCCCCACTGGGCGCCGACGATGACTATAGCTGGCATGGGATCCTCCCCCATTAGTTACGGCGGGAACCTGCTTGGTTGCAGATCCGCTACCGTGCATGAGAACGCCCCTGAACTTGCCGGTGCTGCCGTAACGGCCTACCTCAGCGCAAGTTGCGGGGCTCTTACCTGCCAAGTTTAGCCGATCATGCTTTCGCTCACCCGAAAATACGCTCTCCCGCAGGTACCGTGGGCGTCATGGACCGATTCCGCGGCTATATCGCCGGACTGGGCACCGCTTCCGGCACCCGTTTTGTGGTGGGGCACTGGCAGGATTCCCCGCTGGGCGCGTTCACCGATGTGATGGTGGAGGACGACGCCGGCCTTCGCACACTGCTGGCCCCCTCCGACACCGTGGCGGATTACGTGAACGCTACCTACCGTTTTGACCGGACCGTGGTGGCACCGGTGCACGCGGAGCTGGCGCCGGGCACCCTGCGGGTGGCCGCCGGGCCGCTGCGGCTGGACGTGCGGCTGGGGCCGGTAACGGTTTTGGGCCGGCTGCTGGAGCACGTGCCGGCGCCGCTCGCCGTCGCCCCCTGGTGGCTGCGGATCATCAGTCCGATGGCGGCCCTGCTGGTGCCCGGTGTGCAGACGGCAGGGTCTGCGGGCGGCGGACGGCGCGAGTTCTACGGTGTCCGGTCCATCCGTTCCCTTACCGGTGTGGACGCCGCGTGGGACGGGGCGGATCTGGGTCCGCTGCGGCCGGTTGATCCTCCGGTGAAGTTCGGTTTCAGCTCCGTGCCGGCCACCCCGCAGATTGTCGCGGTCACCACCACCATCCTTCCCTGAATTACACCGGCGCCGGGAACGCTCAGACGGGCCGGACCGGTTGTCGCAGCACGGTGCGGAGCTTCTCCGGAGCGGTGCGCCGGGGGTCGTTCAGGTAGATCTCGTGATGGTCGCCGTTGAAGGCCAGGTTCCGTTCGGGCATCCAGGTGTCGTGCAGCCGGGCGAGGACCGGCGCCTCGTCGTCGTAAGGACCGATAAACAGGATCTGCGCCGACAATCCTTCATGCAACGGCAGCAGCCGCACCCGGGCCGCTTCCGGCAGTTTCTTTTTCGCCGCCACCTCGGCGCCTGCCTGCTCGACCATCTCCGCCGTGATCCATTCCGGCTGCGGGATCAGCATGGTCCAGTCCCAGGAGTCCTTATCCCCACTGACAAACGCCTCCGGGTTCTCCGCCCGCCAAAGCCCTTCCAACGGGCCCACGGTGAAATCCTGTTGCAGTTCCCGCTTGGACCGGAACTTCAGCGTATAGGCCACCGGATACAGGCACTCCAGGGCGCGGGCATACTCGGGCGAGGTGTTCGGATTCCCGTGTCCGTCCACGGCCAGGTACTGCAGCGGCGGAACCTCTACCAGGGTGAAATCCCTGCGGCCGGGCGCGTAGAGCTCCGGGTAGCTCCTGCGGAATTCGAACGTGTCCATGGCAGTTCCCCTTCCCCTTCGGACTTCAGGGTAGGCGTTCGGCGGACTTCAGGGTAGGCGTTCGGGGCCGGCTTGGGCAGGACAATCGGCCCTGCACAACAAAAAACCGGCGGCCCCCGGTATGGGGACCGCCGGCTCTCACGGAATACAGTTAGGCGAGCTGGCCCTCGATGGCAGCCTTGGCCTGCGGATCAGAGTCATCCAGGAACTTCCGGATCCGGTCCACTTCGTCAGCTTCACCGATGGCGGCCGCCGCACGGCCCAGCGCGTACAGCGAGCGCAGGAAGCCGCGGTTGGGGACATGCGACCACGGGATGGGACCGACACCGCGCCAGCCGGCGCGGCGCAGGGCATCCAGTCCGCGGTGGTAGCCGACGCGGGCGTAGGCGTAGGACTCAACATTCTGGCCCTCTTCGAACGCCTCGTCCGCCAGCGTGGCCCACACCTGCGAGGAGGTGGGGAATTTCGCGGCGAGGTCCACGGCTTCGTCGCCTGCCTCCAGGCGGGCGACGACGTCGGTTTCCTCGGGCAGGTAGGTGGCGTCCGGGCCGAGCAGGTTCTTGCGGAATTCGTCTGACATTAGAGCGCCTTGCCTGCCGATCCGAGGTTCTGTGCAGCTTCCACCACACGGGCGGCCATGCCCTTTTCTGCCGAGGCACCCCAGACGCGCGGATCGTACTGCTTCTTGTTGCCCACTTCGCCGTCCACCTTCAGCACGCCGTCATAGTTGCGCAGCATGTGGTCTACCACCGGCCGGGTGTAGGCGTACTGGGTGTCGGTGTCGATGTTCATCTTGATGACGCCGTAGGAGACGGCGTCGGCAATCTCCTGGGCGGAGGAACCCGAGCCGCCGTGGAAGACCAGGTCGAACGGGCGTTCCTTGCCGATGGACTCGCCCACCGCGTCCTGGATTTCCTTCAGGATTTCCGGGCGCAGCTTCACGCCGCCGGGCTTGTACACGCCGTGTACGTTGCCGAAGGTCAGGGCCGTGATGTAGCGGCCCTTGCTGCCGTCACCGAGGGCTTCGATGGTTGCCATACCGTCTGCGACCGTGGTGTAAAGCTTGTCGTTGATGGCGTTCTCCACGCCGTCTTCCTCGCCGCCCACGGTGCCGATCTCCACCTCGAGGATCATCTTGGCGGCCGCGGTGCGGGCCAGCAGGTCCTGGGCGATGCGCAGGTTGTCCTCGAGGGTTTCGGCGGAACCGTCCCACATGTGCGAGTTGAAGATCGGGTCTTCGCCGCGCTTCACGGCGGCCTCCGAGGCGGCCAGCAGCGGCAGGACAAAGTCATCCAGCTTGTCCTTGGGGCAGTGGTCGGTATGCAGCGCAATGTTCACGTTGTAGCTCTTGGCTACTTCCTTGGCGTAGGCCGCGAACGCGAGGGAGCCGGTGACCATGTTCTTCACGGAGGCGCCGGACCAGTAGGCTGCGCCGCCGGTGGATACCTGGACAATGCCGTCGGATCCGGCCTCGGCGAAACCGGCCAGTGCCGCGTTGAGTGTCTGCGATGAGGTGACGTTGACGGCCGGGTAGGCGAAGCCCCCTGCCTTGGCGCGGTCAATCATCTCGGCATAAATCTCCGGGGTTGCAATAGGCATGCTGACTCCAAGGTCGATTGTGGCAGGGCCTGGCGCCCTCGTTGGCTTCCTACATCCTAGCCATAAGTATCCTGCCGGCAGCAGGTGATGTCACCGGATAACGTGCCGCGGCGGACGGAACCGGTGCCCGTCCCCTAGTTCACCTTCTGGCCGAAGACATGGCGGCGGATCCAGCCGTGCATGGCAATGGCGGCGGCGGACCCGGCATTGATGGAGCGGGTGGAACCGAACTGGGCAATGGACAGCGTCGCATCCGCCGCAGCGTGGACTTCCGGGCTGAGGCCCGGGCCCTCCTGGCCGAAGACCAGCACGCAGTTTTCCGGCAGTTCGTAGGTTTCCAGCGGCACGGAATCGGGGAAGTTGTCGATCCCGATGATGCTCAGGCCCTCGCTGCGCGCCCACTCGACGAAGTCCTCCACCGTCGGGTGGTTGCGGATGTGCTGATAGCGGTCGGTGACCATGGCGCCGCGGCGGTTCCACCGGCGTCGTCCGATGATGTGCACTTCCTTGGCCATGAACGCGTTGGCGGTGCGGACCACGGTGCCGATGTTGAAGTCGTGCTGCCAGTTTTCAATGGCTACATGGAACGGATGCCGGCGGGTGTCCAGGTCCGCCACGATCGCATCATGCTTCCAGTACCGGTACTCATCCACCACGTTGCGGGCATCGCCGTTGGCCAGCAGTTCCGGGTCCCAGTGACCGCCATCGGGCAGCGGACCTTCCCAGGGGCCCACGCCCACTTGGTGCAGGGGAACGGCGGCCGGGTCTGCGGCGTCAACGGGGAGTTCTTCGGGGCTGTCTATCACCCTTCCAGCCTAAGGTGAAAGACTGGCAGGGTCCGCCGCGTCCCCTCTGACTCCGGTCCCTGGCGCGGCGGCAGGTAAGCAAGGCAACAACGATGTATGCGAGAAATGGGAGACCGTGGGCGAAAACGAGAACATTGAGTGCTGGCTGACGGACATGGACGGCGTGCTGGTCCATGAGAACCATCCGATTCCCGGAGCCGCGGAGCTCATTGACCGCTGGGTGGCAACCTCCAAGCGGTTCCTGGTGCTGACCAACAACTCCATTTACACCCCGCGGGACCTGGCCGCCCGGTTGCGGGCCTCGGGCCTGGAGGTGCCGGAGGAGAACCTGTGGACCTCCGCCCTGGCCACCGCCGAGTTCCTCAAGGACCAGGTCAAGAACGCCGGCGCGCCCGGCCGCTGCTTCGTGGTGGGTGAGGCCGGGCTGACGACGGCGCTCCATGAGGCGGGCATGATCCTTACGGACACCAACCCGGACTATGTGGTGCTCGGTGAAACCCGCACGTACTCCTTCGGCACCATCACCAAGGCCATCCGGCTGATCCTGGGCGGCGCCCGGTTTATTGCCACCAACCCTGACGTTACCGGCCCCTCGCAGGAGGGTGTGCTGCCGGCCACCGGCGCCATCGCGGCCTTGATCACTGCGGCCACCAACATGGAGCCCTACATTGTGGGCAAGCCGAACCCGATGATGTTCCGCTCCGCGATGCGCAAGATCGACGCGCATTCCGAGACCACCGCCATGATCGGTGACCGGATGGACACGGACATCGTCGCCGGCATCGAAGCCGGGCTGCACACCGTGCTGGTGCTCAGCGGCATTACCCAGCGCGAGGATGTGAACCGGTACCCGTTCCGTCCCACGCAGATCATGAATTCGGTAGCCGATCTGATCAATACCGTCTAGGCCGGACATCCGGGAGCACCCGGGGCCGGCTATTCCAGCGGCTCCGGGCCATCCGTCGGCTCGGGCGGGTCAACGATGCGGAACACTTCCGCCAGCGCATCCTGATACACCCCCGGACTCCACTGCGGGCTGGCGTGGGCGGGGCTGGCCCCCTCCGTGACCGTGGAGTCGGATACCAGGTTCGCGCCCAGGGCTGCCTTCCACGCGGATCTGGTGGAGTAGTAGTTCACTGTTTTGTCTTCGGGGTTGCCAATGAACGCCACCTTGGTGTCCCCGAGGGATCCGCCGAACCGCGGAGCGGTGAAGTGGTAAATATAGGACGCCTGGGACTGGATGAGCGTGGTGGAGGGCGCCAGCGGGGAAAGCTGAGCCAGCGTCTGTTCCCCGATGGTGCGCCAGGAGCGTTCGTTCTTGTGCATCACCCGCTCCCCCAGCTCGTATCCGCCGCGCATGCCCATGGGAATCCGGTAGCCGGCGTCGTACAGGAATACGGTGCCCTCAAACATTGCCCGGTCCCGCACATCGTTCTTTCCGGCCGGGCTGGAATCCAGAATGATCAGTTCGACGGCGATCCCGCGTTCCCGCAGCCCGGCAGCCACCTGCACGGCCAGCATGCCGCCGAAGCTGTGCCCGTAGAAGTAGATGCGTTCGAGCCGGTGTTTCCGGATGTAGGCGTGGACCGCCTCCAGGATGTCTCCGGGTTTCAGCCCGAGGTTGGAGTAGCCGATGCCCGCGAGCTGGCCGCGGGTGGTCAGGGCGGGGCGGAGCGATCCGAGGATCCAGTGCGCTTCTTCCCAGCTGGTTTTGTATCCCGGGAACAGGAACCACATGGCGCGCGGGAAGCTCCGCTCGGCGTCTTCATCGGCGACCCGGAGGATCTCCAGTTCCTCGCGGTACCGCTGAATCCGGTGCGTGATGCCCAGATCGGCGCTGAGGAGAAGCCCGGCGAGGGAACCGGCCAGAAAGCGGCGGCGCGAGACCCGGTGCAGCTCGGCAGCCTTGCGGAGGGTTTCCGCTGCCTCCCGGGCGGGTTCCGGAACAGGAAGGTCTGCGCCGAACGGTGCGGCGCTAGTCGAGTCCGAGTTCATCCTTGCCGAACGCGAACAGGTAAGGCACTCCGGCTTCAGCCTCGATGCGTTCCTTGGCTCCGGTGTCCCGGTCCACGATCACTGCCACGGCCACCACATTGCCGCCGGCCCGGCGCACGCCCTCAACGGCGGTCAGTGCGGACCCGCCGGTGGTGGACGTGTCTTCCAGGACCACCACGTTGCGTCCGGCGACGTCGGGGCCTTCCACCTGCCGGCCCATGCCGTAGGACTTCTGTGCCTTGCGCACCACGAAGGCGTCCACGGCGCGGCCGGCGCGCGCAGCAGCGTTCATGACCGCCGTGCCCACGGGATCAGCCCCCATGGTCAGGCCGCCGGCGTTGGTGAACTCGATGCCCGCTTCATCGAGCAGGTTCAGCATCACGTCGCCGACCAGCGGGGACGCCTCGTGCTGCAGCGTGACGCGGCGCAGGTCAATGTAGTAATCCGCTTCGGCACCGGAGGACAGCACCACTTTTCCACGGACCACCGCCAGTTCCATGATCAGGTCGAGCAGGCGGGTACGGGCCGGGGCGATCGCGGGCGAAGTCATGCCTTAATCCTATCCGGCAGCCCCTGCGGCTCCCGATTTAAGCCGCTTTGCGACGCCGCCCGCCGGGCAGGTGCCGCACCTCAATCCCGTCATTTTCCCGGGCGCCGGAGAAGAGTGGCATATAGGCTGAGGTCCATGCGTGAACTACAAAAGGAAATCATTGCCGAATTGGGAGTTCAGCCCTCCATTGACGCCGCCGGGGAAATCCGGCGCCGGGTGGACTTCCTCAAGGAGTACCTGCGGGCCTCACATACCAAGGGCTATGTCCTGGGCATCAGCGGAGGCCTGGATTCCACCCTGGCCGGGAAGCTCGCCCAGCTGGCCGTGGACGAACTGACGGCCGAGGGCACCGAGGCCAGGTTCATAGCCCTGCGCCTTCCCTACAAGGTCCAGCATGACGAAGAGGACGCCCAGGCAGCCCTGGCGTTCATCAACCCGTCCGAGTCCCTGGTCTACAACGTGGGTCCGGCCGTGGACGGCTTTGAAGACGAATACGTGAAGATGACCGGCGAGAAGATCACCGACTTCAACAAGGGCAACATCAAGGCCCGGGTCCGCATGACCGCCCAGTATGCAGTCGCGGGCCAGCACAACCTGCTCGTTATCGGCACCGATCACGGCGCGGAATCCGTCACCGGATTCTTCACCAAGTTCGGCGACGGCGGCGCGGACGTCCTGCCCCTCTCCGGCCTGAACAAACGGCAGAACCGGGCCCTGCTCACCGAGCTGGGCGCACCGGAACGGCTGGTGAAGAAGGCACCCACCGCTGACCTGCTGGACGGTAAGCCCGGCCAGACGGATGAGACCGAGCTGGGCCTGAGCTACGACACCATCGACAGCTACCTCGAAGGCGAAGATGTTCCGGCTGAGGACGCCGAGAAGATCGAAGCTCGGTTCCTGATGACCCGGCACAAGCGCACCGTACCGGTAATGCTGAGCGACACCTGGTGGAAATAGCACCGTTGCACCCGGCCGGGCAGCTCTCCGCTGCCCGGCGGCGGGGCGGCAGGCGGAACGGCCCGGCCGGCCACGGCCACAGTGTGGGAGCTGGCCGGATTCGGTAACGTAGCAGTTGTGAAGATAGCTACTTGGAATGTGAACTCCATCCGCGCCCGTGCCGACCGCATCGAGGCGTGGCTGCAGCGCTCCGACGTCGATGTCCTGGCCATCCAGGAAACCAAGGCCAAGGACGAGAACTTCCCCTGGGAACTGTTCGAGAAGAACGGCTACGAGGTGGCCCACTTCGGGCTGAGCCAGTGGAACGGTGTGGCGATCGCGTCCCGGGTGGGGCTCGACGACGTCGAACGCACCTTCCCGGACCAGCCGCACTTCGGCAAGACCGAGGAAACCACGGTGGCCGAGGCGCGTGCCATCGGCGCCACCTGCGGCGGGGTACGGGTGTGGAGCCTGTACGTTCCCAACGGCCGTGCCGTGGATGATCCCCACATGCCCTACAAGCTGCAGTGGCTGAAAACCCTCAAAAACCATGCAGCCGAATGGATCACTGCGGATCCTTCCCTGAACCTGGCGCTTATGGGTGACTGGAACATTGCCCCGCAGGATGACGACGTGTGGGACATCGACTGGTTCCGCGCCCAGAACGCCACGCACATCACCGAACCCGAGCGGCAGGCCTTCAACGAGTTCCTGGACGCCGGCTTCACCGACGTCGTCCGCCCCTTCAACCCGGGGCCCGGCGTATACACATACTGGGATTACACCCAGCTGCGCTTCCCGAAGCGCCAGGGCATGCGCATCGACTTTGTCCTGGGCTCCCCCGCCCTGGCCAAGCGCGTCACCGGCGCCGTGATTGACCGGGAAGAACGCAAGGGCAAGGGCGCCTCGGACCACGCTCCCGTGATTGTGGAACTGGACTAGCCGTGGCGCGGCCGCCGCAGCACTCCCTGTACCGGACGTTCCCGTTCGTCTCCTACCTGCGGGTCTACGAGCCGCTGGATGCGTTCGACGACGCCGCGCAGCTGGCCATCATGGAACAGCGCGCCCGGGGCCGGCACGAAACCGAGATCCTGGAGCGCACCGACGCTGTCCGGCGGCTGGTGCGGGTGGTCTCGGACCCGTTCCCGCACAATGCCACCGATCTGGTCCGGGTGCTGCACTTCCCGGCCGAGGAAGGCATCACCAACCGGCTGTACTGCCCCAACCAGCTCGCGGTCCGCGCCTCCCTGGCCGCCGAATCCCTGGGCGAATCCATCCGCGGCCCGCTGGTGGACGTCTTGGTTCCCGAGGTCGCCCGCGAGGCCCACGCAGCACGGCTGGACCCGGATTCCTTCGCAGACTCGCTGGCGAAGCTGCACACCCGCTCCGCCACTTGGGGTGTTCCCTTCGGCTGGTTTGTCCTGCTGCACGAGGATGATCACACCGAAGTGGTAGAGGATGACGGGCGGGTCCAGACGGTCAGGCTGTCCGCCCCCGTGCCGCAGGCCATCGAACGGGCACGAGCTGCCTCTGCTGCCCTGGCCCTGGCCGCCCCGGAGCTGGACCTGCTGGATGAACTGGCAGCACTGACCGAGTGGCTGGAGGTCTTCGATCCGGAGGCGGTCGTGGAACTGGACTACGGCCCGGTGGCGGACCTGGTCTTCCCCGACGATTCCCCGTCCGACGTGCGGCTGGGCATTGAATCCCTGGCCGAAGGGGACATGGGCGGGGCAGCTGCCGCCTACCGCCGGCTGGCGTCCCGGTGGATCCCCATCCGCCAGCTCGCCCGGGCATCCTAGGCGGGCACCGCGTTTAGCGGACCCGGTCCTCGCGGCTGAACCGCAGCCGGCGGCCGGACTCCAGGCTCAGCAGGACCGGGGTCTGGCAGCCCAGGGCAGTGTCCAGTGTTTCCACCAGGGCAGTGGCATCGGCGGCAATAAGATGCGGAGCTGCGCCCTGCCGCGGAGTGATCCGGACGCGCAGGGCGGTGCGGCCCTTCATGGAATAGGTACTGACTGCTGCACCGGCCACATCCGGGTCCTCCTGCAGTGCACTGCGCAGCGCCTGTTCCGCCACGTTGCCGCTGAGGGCCACGGTGCCGGGAGCGCCGTCGTCGTTGTACTCCGAAATCAGTGTTGACGTGCGCCCGCCGCCCTGGGCCGCAATCCACAGGATCATCAGCACAATCCCGACGAAACTGAGCAGCGCCAGCCCCACCCACACCCAGCTGCCGCCGAGCCCCGGAATGGCGGTCCTGCCCAGCACGGAGCCAATGGATGCCATGGCATCCGGAGCATAGGCCTGCCAGGCCCGCGCCGCAGCCGGCCAGGCGGAAATCAGCAGCAGGCCGGCTCCAACCCCGAGCATGATCAGCCCGAGCAGTCCCAGCAGGAGCCGGTTCAGGGCACGCGGTGTCGCATTCACTGGCCGATCACCCCCACCGGGGCAATGCGTACCCGGACGGCCGGCTGCGGATCGAGTTTGGTGAGCAGCAATTCATCCTCCACCGCCGCGCGGATGGCTTCATCATCCACCGGGATGCCGGAGGTTGGCCGGATCTGGACATCAACGGCTGTCCGTCCCACGGTCACCAGCACCTGCTGGGGGGTCACACCCGCCTGCAGCCGCGCGCACCGGGCCAGCGATGCGGCCAGCACCTCGGCGTCCACTACGACGGCGGCGCGCGGGTTCGGCAGGGCATAGCGGGCGCGGCGGCCGGGCAGCACCGCCTGCAGGAAGAACAGGAGGCCGGCGAAGAGGATAAGTGCTCCGGAGAGTCCCAGAATGAGCGGATCGGTGCCGGCGGGCAGACCCGCCAGCCAGTGCCCGAAGGTGGGCGGATCAATCAGCCAGGCCGGCTGGCCGAGTGCCTGGAGCACGGATTCAAGCAGCACGTAGCCACAAAAGAGGATGCCGAGGACGGCGGCAGCCACGGCCGCGGGTGTCCGCGCCGAATGGGTTTCGCGCCGCAGGATCCTGCCGGTCAGTTCCCTGTCCGCCCGCTTCACTGCACCCGCCGCCCTTCGGACAGGAGCGCACCGGTGATGCGCACATCAACCCGGGACAGCATGGACCCGGTGAGCTCGGAGATCCGCTGCAGCAACACGGGCTTGGCCGCATGTGCCCGTTCCCACACGGTGCCTCCGGCACGGTGCAGCATGCCGGGGTGCTGTTGCAGGACCTGGAGCGGGGGCAGGGCAATGGGCAGGGACACGGCCAGGGCCAGCAGCCCCCGGTCATCAGCCCAGCGCACGCGGACCTGCTGCGCGGGGACGCCGAAATATTCGGAGGCGGCTGCCTGGGCGGTGCTGGTCAGCGCCTGGGTGCTGATCCGGTTATGCCCGGATAGCACCGCGCCGGTCTCGGCTGCGGTCATCACGGCGGTGCTCACGAAGAGGAGCGGCGGCCCGTGAGCGCATCAGTGACGCTGCGGAAGTCGATTTTGCCTTCCGCTGCACGTCCCAGCAGCGCACCCACCGCTATGAACAGGGCAGTCAGCATAAAGCCCCAGAAATCGAAGATCAGCGCGGCGAAGGCCAGTACGGCCCCGGTTGCCATTCCCACCACTGTTGGTTTCATTTCCCCTGCCTCATAATCCGCTCGCGACCCGCGCCTCCTGCGAGGAACCTGCTTTCGACCCTATACCGCTTTGGCGCCCGTCACAGGCTTGGTGCCGGGGTCAGCAGATTCGGCAGGCAGGTGGACGTCATTGATTTCCACATTCACTTCCACCACGCGCAGGCCCACCAGCTGCTCCACCGCTCCGTAGACCGCAGCGCGGACGTTGTTGGCCACCGTGGTGAGGGCGGTGCCATAGACCGCCACCAGGCTGATATCCACGGCAACTTCACGTTCACCCACCTCCACATGCACGCCCTGGGTGGCACTGGAGCCGCCGACGGCGTCCCGCACGGCTCCCAGCGCGCGTCCGGTGGTATTGCCGAGGGCATACACGCCGGAAACGGAGCGGGCGGCTATCGCAGCGACCTTGGCCACGGCCTGTTCACTGATCGCCGTACGGCCGCCGATTCCGGTGGCGTCCGGGAGGCCGGCTGTGTCCGACGGCGGCACGGCAGCCGCGGAGGCGGGTGTGGTGACGGGGGCGGCGTGCGCGGGGGCAACGGGCGCTGGTGTGTTCCGGAGCTCATCCATGGGTTCAGCGTATCCCGGCGGCCCCGGGTTGTGCAGGGCGGCGGGTGGGCGGCTGCGCTGACCCAGGGCGGCGGGTGGGCCTGCCATCTGCCCGGACACAAAGAAAAACCCCGTCCTGCCTCTTCCGAGACAGCTACGGGGTTTTAGCTGGTGGCTCCGACCGGCGTCGATCCGGTGACCTTTCGATTTTCAGTCGAACGCTCTACCAACTGAGCTACAGAGCCTGGCATCATCAACCGATGATCACCGAGATCTTCCAAATCGCTTCAGAAAATCCGAGCGACCCTGACGGGACTTGAACCCGCGACCTCCGCCGTGACAGGGCGGCGCGCTAACCAACTGCGCTACAGGGCCTTGCATTTCACGAGTGTCAACTCTACCAGATGAAATCCGGTTGAATTACCACTCCTGAGTACCCCCAACGGGATTCGAACCCGTGCCGCCGCCGTGAAAGGGCGGTGTCCTAGGCCGCTAGACGATGGGGGCCAACAGAACACACATGGATTGAAGCGGCCGGTGAACCAGTCGTTTCGCTCCGTTGTGGACTCTAAAACTATAGGGCCTATTTCCGGAATAAACAAAACGCCTCCGGTGAGGCACACGCCACTACAGTGGAGGGGTGCCAATTCAGATGAGTGCCGACGAGTTCGAGGCCTGCGTGGAAGCCGCCATCGACACCATTCCCGCAGATCTCTCCCGCGCCATGAACAACGTGGCCATCTTCATTGAGGATGAGTACGTACCGGGCCCGCACGAGGATCCGGACACCGAGCTGCTGGGCGTGTACGAAGGCACACCTCTGACCGAACGGGACTCCTGGTGGGATGCCGGCTCGCTGCCGGACCGCATCGTGGTGTTCCGCGGACCCCTGCTGCGCATGTGCGAAAGCCGGGAAGAAGTAGTGGATGAAGTCCGCATCACCGTCATCCATGAGGTGGCCCATCACTTCGGCATCGATGACGAGCGGCTGCACGAACTCGGTTGGGGCTAGCCTTAAACCATGAGTGACCATTCCGGCCACAGCCACGGCCTCAGCCCCGTCACCGCCACCGGGAAGCACCGCCGCCGCCTGCTGATTGTTTTCATCATCACCATGTCCGTGGTGCTGATCCAGGTGGCCGGCGCGCTGCTGTCCGGTTCACTGGCGCTGCTTGCCGACGCCGGGCACATGCTCTCGGACGCTGCCGGTGTCTCCATTGCCCTGGTGGCTGCGTGGATTGCGGCGCGCCCGCCCACAGCCCGGCGGACGTACGGCTACCAGCGCGCCGAGGTCCTGGCAGCGCTGGCCAATGCGGTGCTGCTCATCGTCATCGCGTCGGTCATCTTCATCGAGGCCCTGCGCCGGCTGGGGTCCCAGACGGAGGTCCACACCGGGCTGATGCTCATCGCGGCGATCGTGGGCGGGCTGGCCAACCTGGCCTCCCTGCTGGTGCTGCATTCGGGCCGCAAGGAGTCCCTGAACGTACGCGGGGCCTATCTGGAAGTGCTCGGGGACCTGCTGGGCTCGGCGGCAGTGGTGGTTTCCGCCGTCGTTATTATGCTCACCGGCTACCAGCAGGCGGACACCTGGGCCTCCATCCTGATTGCCCTGATGATCCTGCCCCGGGCATGGTCGCTGCTGAAGGAAGTCATCGACGTGCTGCTTGAGGCTACCCCGGCCGGCGTGGATATTGCGCTGATCCGGGACCATATCGTCTCGGTCGACGGCGTAGCGGATGCACATGACATCCACATTTGGACCATTACCTCAGGGGTCCCGGTGTTCTCCGCGCATGTGGTGGTGGACGAGGAGCACCTCACCCCGGAAGGCATGGACCGGGTGCTGGACGGGCTGACCCGGTGCCTCAGCAGCCATTTCGATACCGACCACTGCACCTTCCAACTGGAGCCCGCCAGCCACGCGGTCCACGAAGGGCAGCAGCACGCCTAGGGGCCGCGGGTTACTCCATCACCATGGGGCCGAAGTCCCGCCGGTCCAGCAGCCGCGGGTCCTCATGATCAGGCACCACCATCACCGGTCCCTTGGCATGGTGCAGCACGCTCTGGCTGGTGGAGCCCAGGAGCATTCCGGCGAAGCCGCCGCGGCCCCGGGTACCCAGCACCAGCAGTTCCACCTTCGCGGTCCGCTCCACCAGAATCTCCGGCGGCGCCCCATCCACCAGCTCCACGGTCATTTCCAGTGACGGGAAGTGGCTCTGCAGCCAGTCCCGGCCGGCGTCGAGCTGTTCGCGCAGTTCCGCATGCAGGGCCTCGATGTCCAGCGGTGCGGGCACCCAGGCCAGCGAGCCGCTGAAGGGCGGAAGTGAGCACAGGATGCGCAGCGGGAGGTTCATGCGCAGGGCCTGTTCCGCCGCGACCAGCGAGGCCGCACGGCCCTGCTCGGAGCCGTCCACTCCCACCACCACGGCCTGGTGCACGGCATCAGGATCCGGTGAGTTGGCCGGCGGCTTCACCCCCGAATCCGGCAGGCGCCCGGCGGTGCGCAGGGGAACAATGACGGTGGGGCACTTTGCGTGGGCGGGCAGTGCGCTGGACACGGAACCCAGCAGCCGGCCGACAAATCCGCCGCGTCCGCGTGAACCCACCACCATCAGGTCCGCGTCCTCGGACAATTCCAGCAGGACCGCGGCGGCGTCGCCGGTTTCCACGCGGGGAACGATTTCCAGGTTGTAATGGCTGATCCGCGCCACGGCGTCATCCAGCACCTGCCGGGCGCCGTCGCGGATCATCTCGTCATCCACCGTGGTGTATCCGGCGTCCATGGAAGAGGCGGCAAAGATCGGCACCGTGTATGCCGTCACCACGTGAAGGGGGCACTGCCTGCGCCGGGCTTCACGGGCGGCCCAGAAAAGGGCGCACATGCTCTGATCGGATCCGTCGATGCCCACCACGATGCCCGCGGGCCCGTCTGCGCCGGGTCCGGTTCCCCAGGTCGAATCAGTCACGTGCTGCTCCTTCCGGTACCCAACCGGCAATCAGCGTCCGGCTGTCCTTAGCAGTAGCGTACCGCGCTGCGGCAACAGAACACGCTACCGCTGCGACGAGGTCCGCTATATGGTTCGCTCCCAGAGCCAGCGGCCTGTGGGGAGGTTCCGGACCCGACGGAAGGACAACACCGGCATGAACCCTGATCGCAACGGCGCGGGGCGTCAAACGCCGATTCCCGAACGGACCCGGACGGTGGTGATTGGCTGCGGACTCAGCGGGATGGCCGTAGCGGCCGAACTGAGCAGGCAGGGCGTGGACTCCATTGTGGTGCACGGGCCGGTTCCGGATGCGGAGGCCATCCGGGGAGCGGCGGCGGAGCCGGAACCCTACACCAAGCGGGACCAGCTGCGCCGGATTCTGCAGGGCTACGCTGCCAGCCACCAGCTGGATATCCGCGGCGACTCCCCGGCGAGGGATCTGCGCCGGGCTGCACCCTCAGGGCTACGCCCCTCCCCCGTGGCCGGCACGGGGAGGTGGGCGGTGCGTACGGGACGGGGGGTGCTGCTGGCCGACACCATTGTCCTCACCAGCTGCTCCCGCTCCGATCTGCGGAAGATGACCAAAGCCGCCGGGGTGGCCACCTGGCCCGAAACGGTAACCGCCCTGCGGGAGGCCGGCGTCTATTTTGTGGGCGTGGGCGGGACCATGCTGCCCACGGTCAGTGAACTCCTGCGCCAGGCGAAAGCCGCCGGCGAAGCCATCGCGGGTGTGATTCTGCCTACGGACGGGCCGAAAGTCAGCCCTCGCGCAACCGCCGCCGGACAATCAGTGCAATCAAAACGGCGACGGCGATAAGCACGACGACGGCGGGGACGATTACCTGCCAGGAGAGACCGGTGTCCTCCCCCTGGTTCAGCACCGGCGTCTGCGAGGAATCGCCCGGCTCGGACGGCTGCACGGACGGGCCTGCAGCAGGGGCCGTCTCAGCTTCGCCTCCCGCGGCGGTGAAGCCGAAGGTCCCCTCAATCGGATGGGCATCCGAGGACACTACCCGCCACTGCACGGTGTACGTGCCCGCCGGCGCGCCGTCGCGCAGCCGCTGGGTGGCAGTGTTGTCCAGGATCCGCACATCACCGTCCGCCCAGTCGGTGCCGTCTTCGGCCAGTACCCTGACCTCGGAGCCAATTGCGGCCGGAGTGTTGGAGAAGGTCAGCTCCACCGCCTCGGGTGCGGAGTCCAGCACCGCACCGTCGGCGGGAACCGAGCCCGTCAGCTCATCGTGCGCTGCCGCCGGCGGCGCGGACAGCAGCAGCCCTGCGAATACGGCGAACAGGAAGGCGGCGAGCGCGGTGAAACCGGACAGGGACGGTCTGTTACGTACGAAGTTCCTCACTGTTTCAGCCTAGCCGCCCCCGGCCGGGGACGCCTCCGGGGCCGCGATAAGATCAAAGTGCAGGATTTCCCTCACTTCATCCCACCGTCAGTTCAGAGGACGCGTCATGCTCAAAAAAGGTTCAAAGCTGGACCGCTACTTCGAGATCACGAAACGGGGTTCATCCGTTGCCACCGAAGTGCGCGGCGGCCTGGCCACCTTCTTCGCGATGAGTTACATAGTGGTACTGAACCCGCTGATCCTTGGCGGCGAAGACTCCATGGGCAACACCATGCCCGGGCCGGCCATTGCCGCCGGAACGGCCCTCGTTGCGGGCATCCTCACCCTGATTATGGGCATTTGGGCCAAGCACCCCTTCGCTATCGCCACCGGCCTGGGCGTAAATGCCTTCGTGGCCGTGACTGTGGCTTCCAATGACGGCCTGACCTGGCCGGATGTGATGGGGCTGGTGGTCATTGCAGGCCTCGCCATGGTCATCCTGGTGCTGACCGGCTTCCGGACAGCCGTATTCCGTGCCGTGCCGCCCAGCCTGAAAACCGCGATTGTGGTGGGCATTGGTCTTTTCGTAACACTCGTGGGACTGGTCAACGCCGGTTTTGTCCGGCGCAACCTGGACGAGGCCGGCACCACGGTTCCGTTGGGCCTGGGCAACGGAGGGGAACTGCTCGGCTGGCCTACCCTGGTGTTCGTCTTCGGCCTGCTGCTGACCATTGTGCTGATGGCACGCAAGGTCCGCGGCGCCATCCTGATCGGCATCCTGGCCTCCACTGTTTTCGCCGTACTCGTCGAGTGGCTGGCCAGCCCGGGCAGCCAGGGCGCCGGCGTTGCGACCGGCTGGTCGCTGGTAACACCCAGCGCACCCGAATGGGGAGCCCCCGATCTTTCCCTGATCGGCGATGTCAGCCTGGTCGGATCCTTCCAGACCCTGGGCGGCATCGCCGCCTCGCTGCTGGTCTTCGTGATCCTGCTCAGCATCTTCTTCGACGCCATGGGCACCATGGTGGGCCTGGCCGCCGGCGCCGGATCCATCGACAAGGACGGCAACATCCCCAACGTGGAGCGTGTACTCTTGGTTGATGCCGCGGGTGCGGTGGCAGGCGGCGGCGCCGGTGTTTCCTCCAACCAGATCTTCGTGGAATCCGGTGCCGGTATCGGCGAAGGCGCGCGGACCGGCCTGGCCTCCGTGGTGACCGGCCTGCTCTTCCTCGTGGCCATGTTCCTCACCCCGCTGATCTACCTGGTTCCGTTTGAGGCCGTGGCCCCCGCCCTGGTGGTTGTGGGCTACCTGATGGTTTCGCAGGTGGGCAAGATCGATTGGAACGACATCGGGCTGGCCCTGCCGTCCTTCCTGACCTTCGCGCTGATGCCGTTCACCTACTCGATCGCCAACGGCCTGGGGGCCGGGTTTATCTCCTTCACCGTGATCCGCCTCTTCCAGGGCCGCGGCCGCGAAGTGCATCCCCTGATGTACGTGGTCGCCGCAGCTTTCGCACTGTACTTCGGCGTAGGCCCGATCACGGAGCTGCTCGGCGTCTGAGTGACCTGATCCGGGTCCGCCGTTAGACACGGACCATAGCCAAAGAGGGGATCCCCGGCGTGATGAACTGCTCCCCGAAAGTTGGACTGAGAAATCAGTTCTGACTTTCGGGGAGCAGTTTTTGCAGAAGAGCAGTTCGTTATCCGAGGAACAACGCAAGGCCGCGGTAGCGTTGTTCGAGACCGGTTGGGGTCCCAACTCCGTAGCAACAAGGCTCGGGGTGCGCGTGAAAGCAATCCGCCGGCTATACGACCGGTGGAGAGTTCGCGGAGGTTCGACGCTAGTGGCCAAGCCAACCAAACGCTTGTTCTCCTTCGAGTTCAAACTCGATGCCGTGCGCCGATTTCAAGCTGGAGAGAGCAAAGTCGCCCTGGCTAAAGAGCTCCAGCTGTCCTCTCCGCAGCTGATCGAGAAGTGGGCACGTCAGTACCGGGCGGAAGGCGAAGACGGACTGCGCGCGAAGCCCAAGGGCCGCCCGAAGACAAATCCTGAGGCATCGACGCAGCCAGAGTCAGAGATACAACGATTGCGCCGCGAGAACGAGCGTCTGCGGGCAGAGGTCGCGTTCCTGGGAAAAGTGCAGGCCTTGAGGGACGAGGAACGGCCGTAAAGGTCCGCGCTGTCATCGCTCTCAAGGCCGAACACCGGCTGGACGTGCTCCTGGACGTCGCGGGCCTGGCCCGTTCGACGTTTTTCTATCATCAGGCCCGCTTCCAGCGCCCAGACCCGCAAGCTGAGATTAAGGCTGCCGTGAGGGAGATCTTCGAGAAGAACCACGGCCGGTACGGGCACCGCCGCATTCATACTGAGCTGCTCAAGCACGGGTGGACGGTGGCGAAAAAGACCGTGTTGAAGCTGATGCGTTCGCTGCGGCTGGTCTGCAAAGTACGGCGAAGGAAGCGTTACGTCTCCTACCGCGGTGAACAGGGCGTGGTGGCACCGAATCTGCTGAACCGGGAGTTCGAAGCTGCTGCACCGAACCAGAAGTGGGTGACCGACGTGACCGAGTTCAGCGTCGGTGACCGCAAGCTCTACCTCTCCCCGGTGATGGACCTCTTCAACCGGCAGATCATCTCGTACTCGATCGGGTTATCCCCGAATCTGGAGCTCACTAACTCCTCGCTGCGTGAAGCCCTCACCGGTCTCGAGCCCGGGGCGCAGCCGCTCGTGCATTCGGATCAGGGATTCCAGTATCAGCACGTCTCGTGGCGGACGCTGCTGAAGAACGCCGGAGCGGTCCAATCGATGTCCCGCAAGGGCAACTGCTACGACAACGCGGTGATGGAGAACTTCTTCGGACACCTCAAGGAGGAACTCTTCCACCGGGTCCGGTTCCTGAACACCGATGCCCTGAGGGCCCAGCTGGATGAGTACATCCGCTGGTACAACACTGAACGTATCTCGACAAAGCTCGAGGGCCTGAGCCCGGTGCAATACCGTGCTCAGGCCCTCGCGGCCTAGACTTTTATTTGGCCAGTCCAACTTTCGGGGACCAGTTCATGAGCCGGGGATCCCCTCTTCTATTTCCCGTACGGAAACGCAGGCCCGCAGGCTAGGCGGCGACGGTGCGCTCCCAGACCCGGTGGCCGGCCAGCAGGCCGGTCAGTCCGGCAGTCACCTCAGCAGCTTCCCCCGTCACAACACCGGGGGCGTCAGTGGGGATGCCTGCTGCCATCAGGACGGAACTGCCGTCGCCCCAGGCGCCGATGGCCTTTGCATGGCGGAAGGCTTCGCCCAGCATCAGCGTCACCCTCGGGTCGAGGGAGGGATGACCCTCCGGGTTGCCGGCCTTCGCGTCCAGGCTGCCGACGGCGTCGGTCGCCGGAGCACCCGAGGCCGCCACCACCACGGCGTCGAACTCAGTGGAACGGGCCGTCAGGTAGGTCCGCTGGACGGTAATCTCTCCGCCCAGCTTCCCGCCGTGGGGAGCCACTACCAGCGGAACCACTCCTTCCGCCTGCAGGGTGGCAAGCACCTCGGAAAGCGCACCGAGGTCGGTGGTGTCATCCGCCACCACACCGACTATCCGGCCGGCCACCGGCCAGGAGCCGCCGATCTGGCTCAGGGCAGGGCTGGGTGCGGTGTCTTCCACGGCAAGCTCCGGTTCCGGTGCTTCGAGGCCCAGTCCCATGGCGACCTCTGCGGCCAGCCGTGCGTCGATATTGGCGAGCGACTGGAGCTGGCGCAGCCGGATGTTCTCCTCGTAGCACTTGCCCAGTTCAAAGGTGTAGGCCTGAACCACGTGGTCCTGCTCCACCGGGGTCAGCGAGCGGAAAAACATCCGTGCCTGGCTGTAGTGGTCATCAAAGCTGGCCGGGTTTTCCCGCACCTTCCGGGACGCCGGCACTTCGGCTGGAACGTCAATGAAGGCACCCATGTCGGCGCCGGCCATAAAGGGGCAGCCGCCGTCCAGGGAATTGGGCTGGTACGGGGCCACACCCGCATGGTCGGCATCCTGGTGGAAGCCGTCGCGGAGCATGTCGTTCACCGGGGCGTGCGGGCGGTTGATGGGGATCTGGCTGAAGTTCGGTCCGCCCAGCCGGGTGAGCTGGGTGTCGATGTAGGAGAACAGCCGGCCCTGCAGCAGCGGATCATTGGTGACGTCGATGCCGGGCACGAGGTGGCCGGGGTGGAAGGCCACCTGCTCGGTTTCCGCGAAGAAGTTGGTGGGGTTGGCGTTGAGCGTCATGGTGCCGATGATCTGCACCGGAGCCAGTTCCTCGGGCACCAGCTTCGTCGGGTCCAGCAGGTCGATGCCCTCGAACATTTCATCCTCGGTGTCCGGGAACACCTGGATGCCCAGATCCCACTGCGGGAAGGCGCCTGCTTCGATGGCATCGGCCAGGTCCCGGCGGTGGAAATCAGGATCCATGCCGTTGATGATCTGTGCTTCCTCCCAGACCAGGGAGTGCACGCCCTGACGCGGCTTCCAGTGGAACTTCACCAGGGTGGTTTCCCCCTTGGCGTTGACCAGGCGGAAGGTATGGACGCCGAAGCCTTCCATGGTGCGGTAGGAACGCGGGATGCCGCGGTCGGACATATTCCACATGGTGTGGTGCTGCGCTTCGGTGTGGAGCGAGACGAAGTCCCAGAAAGTGTCATGGGCGCTTTGCGCCTGGGGGATTTCACGGTCCGGGTGCGGTTTGCCCGCGTGGATCACGTCAGGGAACTTGATGGCGTCCTGGATGAAGAAGACCGGAATGTTGTTGGCAACCAGGTCATAGTTGCCCTCGTCCGTGTAGAACTTGGTGCTGAAGCCCCGGGTGTCCCGGACCGTGTCGGCGGAGCCGCGGGATCCCAACACCGTGGAGAAGCGGACAAACACCGGTGTTTCCGTTCCCCTGGCCAGGAAACCGGCGCGGGTCACCCCTTCTGCGGCGCCGTTGGCCACAAATACGCCGTGAGCTGCGGCACCGCGGGCGTGGACTACACGCTCCGGGATGCGTTCATGGTCAAAGTGGGTGATCTTTTCGCGCAGGTGGTGGTCCTGCAGGAGTACCGGCCCGCGAGGACCGGCCTTGAGGGAATGGTCGGTATCCCGCAGCCGTGCCCCCTGGGCGGTGGTCAGGTACCGTCCGCTCTGGGCGTTGGAGGACTTCGGCGCGCCGGTGGGAACTCCGGTGGGGGACACGGTCTCCGGTCCATCCTGGTCCGGCTTGGGCGGCAACGGCTCGCGGGGTTCGATCGGCTCGGCCAGGGACGGGGCCGAGGCCGCCGGTGCGCCCGGAATGGGCAGGTCGGGATCGGATGTGCTCTTGTCAGACATGTAGCCTCCATCGTGGTTCAGACCGGCTGCCGGGAGACGGCAGCGTCTTTCCACCCTACTAAATTAGTAAGCAGGCTGACACTTGAGGTGAGGTTAGCTACTCACCGGATCATGCAGGATCCGGGCATCGGCGGCGAAGCTGCGCAGTTTCGCGTCATCCCAGAGATGCGCCGGCACGCCGCCGCCGAGCAGTGCACGAGGCAGGCCGGGATCCTCGGCAAACGGTGCATCGCTGCCGGCCAGGATGATGTTGCCGTAGCGGCGGCCCTTCAGCATGGCCGGATCGGCTATGGCTGCGGTGTACCGGAAGGCGGCACAGATGGTGGCCGCCTCCGCACGCGCACCGCGCAGGTCCGGAGTGTCCCCGCAATTCACTACGTAGACCCCGTCCGGCGCCAGCACCCGCCGGGCATGCGCAGTGAATTCCGCCGTCGTCAGCGGCACCGGCGTCTTCGCGCCGGCGAACACATCCCGGATTACCAGGTCCCGGCTTCCGTCATGCAGGGTCTCCGTGACGGCCCGGGCCTCACCGACCCGGAGCCGCAGCAGCGGCGCCCGGGGCAGATCAAACCAGCCGCGGACCAGCTCGGCCAGGCGCCCGTCGAGTTCGACGGCGACCTGCCGCGCACCCGGATACACGGCGGCAAAATACCGCGCCAGGGAACATGCCGCACCGCCCAGGTGCAGTGCACGCAGGGAGGCATCCGGGCGCCAGCGGGATTCCACCAGGGCCGCAATCCAGCGCATGTACTCGAAATCCAGGTGCCGCGGGTCTGCCAGGTCAATGTGCGAGCTGTGCACCCCGTTGACCATGAGGATCCAGCTGTCGGAGGCGAAGGAGTCCGGCACCAGCTCACAGGTTCCGGTGTCGATGGGGTAGGTTCCAGCCACCGGCCCCGCACCCGGCGCGGACGTTTCCACGGGGTCCTTACCGGGCCGCTTGCGCCCCATCAGTTTCTCACCATGCGGATTTCCACCATGCCGGTCCCGGCCCAGACCTGGGGCAGGTCCTTGACGGTTCCGTCCGGCACAAAGCCGTTCCGGCGGTAGAACGCCTGCGCCCGGACATTGTCTTCCAGCACCCAGACATAGGCCGGTGCGTCTGCCACGGCGTGTTCCAGCAGGGCCTGGCCCACTCCGCTGCCGTACGCCTCGGCCAGGATGTAGATGGACCACAGCTCCAGCGGCAGGACAGCACGGATGTCTTCGTCCCGGGCCGGGCCGGCGGAGGCAAAGCCGAGAAGCCTGCCGTCCCCGGCATGGGCCAGCCAGGTCCGGATGGCGGGATCCGAGGCCTGCTCGGCCAGAGCTGCGCGCCGGTGTTCGACGGCGGCGCTGCGGTCCGCTTCCCGGCGCCGGAAGACCTCCTCGCCGAGGACGTGTGCATAGCTTTCGCGCCAGGACTGCAGATGTACGGAGACGAAGTCCGCGGCGTCGTCTGGCGTGGCACGCCGGATGCTAAAGCTCATGCCTCCAGCTTAAGCGCCGGGGCTGCCAGCACCCGCAGCGGGCTTCCGGGGCCGCGGGCAGAGCAGTAGCTCCGGCTCGCTGACCGCCGCGGATCCCGTGTCATGGCAGATTTCGTCACTGCACTACCGCCAGCGCGAAGCCGTCCCAGCCCTTGGACCCGACCGTCTGCAGTGCGGTCGCCTGCAGGCGCGGGTCCGAGCCGAGCAGATGCAGGACTTCCCGTGTCCCCTGCACCGCGGCGTCGCCGTCGGGATCCAGCACGCTGCCGCCGCGAACCACGTTGTCCACCACTATGAGGCTGCCGGGTCGGGAGAGCCGCACCGCCCAGTCAAGGTAGACGGGATTGTTCACCTTGTCCGCATCGATGAAAACCAGGTCAAACGGCCCGGCGAGCGTGGGCAGCGTGTGAAGGGCCTCGCCCACGCGGATGGTGACCAGGCCGCCGAGCCCGGCCCGTTCCAGGTTGGCGCGGGCAACCTCGGCATGCCGGGGTTCGTATTCACAGGTGACCAGCTCGCCGTCGGGCGGCAGTGCCCGGGCGAGCCAGGCCGTACTGAAACCGCCGAGGGTGCCGATCTCAAGGATCCGCCGGGCACCCCGGATACCGGCCAGCAGCATCAGGAACTTGCCCTGGGCGGCAGATACTTCAATGGCCGGAAGCCCGGCGTCCGCCGTTGCAGTGACAATCCCGGTGAGGGCGGCGTCCGGTTGGACCACTTGGCCGTCCAGGTAGTCCTGCACCTGTTCCCAGTCCTGCATCACTGCCGCTCCCGCTCTGCCGTATCCGGCGTTAGGCGTGCCCGCTCCGGTCATCCAGTTTTGTGAGGGCGTTTTCCAGCCGCTGGACCTTGCCGGCCAATTCGCCCGTATGGCCCGGCCGGATGTCCGCCTTCAGCACCAGGGAGACCCGGCTGCCGTACTGTCCCACTGCTTCCGTGGCCCGCCGGATCACGTCCATGACCTCATCCCACTCCCCCTCCACCGTGGTGAACATGGCGTCGGTGGAATTGGGCAGGCCGGAATCCCGGACAATCCTTACGGCTGCGGCGACGGCGTCATGCACCGAGGCATCTTGGGCAGGTCCGCCGGGCCGCGTGAGCGGGCCGGCACCGGACGGGGCAACGGAAAAGGCAACAAGCATGCGCCCAGTCTGCCACCGGAGCCGGTCCGGCGCATGCGCAGGGCTCAGGCCCCGGAGGTGTCCGTGGCGGATTCGGCAGCGGCAACACTGCTGAACTTCTCATTCAACCGTGAGTGGCGCTGGCCGTAGGCGAAGTACAGCAGGAAGCCAATCAGCAGCCAGCCGGCAAAGTAGATCCAGGTTTCCACGGCCAGGTTGGTCATGAGGTACAGGCAGAGCAGCGCGGAAAGCACCGGGATTACCGGCCCGAACGGCACCCGGAATGCCGGACGGAGGTCCGGGCGCTTCTTCCGCAGCACCAGGATGCCCAGGCTGACCACCACAAAGGCGGACAGGGTGCCGATGTTGATCATTTCCTCCAGCACGTCCACCTGCGTGAACCCCGCCACCAGGGCTACCAATGCGCCGCACAGGATCTGCAGGCGGGCAGGCGTGGCGTGCTTGTCACTGGTCCGGGACAGGGCACGCGGCAGCAGTCCGTCGCGGCTCATGGCCAGCACCACGCGGGCCAGGCCCATCAGCAGCACCATGATCACGGTGGTGAGTCCAATCAGGGAACCGACGGCAATCACCGCAGCCGCCCCGTTGTTGCCCACCAGGGAGAAGGCGGTGGCGAGGTTCGGGGACTCCACCGACGCCAGGTCGGTGTAGGAGACCATGCCGGTCAGGGCGAGGGACACGCCGATGTACAGCAGGGTCACCACGGCCAGGCCTGCGAAGATGCCCCGCGGGAGGGTTTTACCCGGATCCTTGACCTCTTCGGCCGAGGTGGCAACAACGTCGAAGCCGATAAAGGCAAAGAAGACGACGGCGGCACCGGCAAACACTCCCAGGAGTCCGTACTGGGCCGGGGCAGCTCCGGTGACGAAGGAGAACAGGGACTGCTGCAGCACACCCTCGCTGCCGCTGCCGGAGGTAGGAACGGAGTCCGGGATGAACGGGGTGTAGTTCTCCGCCTTCACGTAGAAGAACCCGGCCACGATCACAAACAGCACCACACCCACCTTGATGATGGTGAAAACGTTGCCCACCTGGGCGGAAAGCTTGGTGCCCATGACCAGCAGGATGGTGAACACGGTAACAATCAGGAACGGACCCCAGGTCAGGTCAATCGGCCCGAAGTGCAGGGTCGCGGGAACGTCCAGCCCTATCAGCGCAAACACTTCGCTGAGGTAGATGCCCCAGTACTTGGCGATCACCGCCGCGGCGGTGAACAGTTCAAGGATCAGGTTCCAGCCGATGATCCACGCCACCAGCTCGCCCATGGTCGCGTAGCTGAACACATAGGCGGAACCGGCCACGGGAATGGCCGTGGCGAACTCGGCGTAACACATGATGGCGAGCGCGCAGGTGATGGCGGCCAGGATGAAGGAGACCGTCACGGCGGGTCCGGAAAACTCGGCGGCGGCCTTAGCCCCCACCGAGAAGATGCCGGCGCCGACGGCGACCGCGACACCCATGATCATCAGGTCCCACGTGGTGAGCGAACGCTTTAGCCGGCGCCCCGGCTCATCGGCATCCGCCAGGGAGTTCTCAATGGGTTTGGTACGGAAGAGACTCACGGGGGTCCTCGCCTTGGGTTTTGAGGAAATCTAACCATTTAATCGTAGGCTCGGCGCTCTGCGGCACTTATGTCAGTCTCACATGCTGAGACGGGAGAGTCCACGAAGAGCCGGCCGGCAGGGTCCCTCCACGGTGTCCGCTGGCAAGTCCGGGATGCTTTTGCGACTATTGATGTGATGCACGCCACGGGTCGCCTCAGGCGCCCGGGTGCGTGCCCTCCCGGCAACGAACGGAAACGCAGCTATGGCCCGTGGAATCTATGTCAGTGCCATGACGCCGGGTTCCGGCAAGTCCCTGATCAGCCTGGGGCTGGCGGACATGCTGGGCCGCCATGCCGACCGGGTGGGCTTCTTCCGGCCGATTGTTGAAGGTGATAATCCCGCCGCAGACCCGATGGTGGAACTGATGCAGCGCCGATTCAATCTTGGCCCGGCCACCTGCCGCGGCGGTTTGACCCGCGCGCAGCTGCGCGCGCTGCTGGTGGCAGGTGAGCGGGGCGAAGTGGACGCCCGCTGCCTTGCGGTTTACAGCGAGATTGCCGCCCACTGCGATGTGGTCATTGTGGAGGGAACGGACCTTTCCGGGCACGACGTTGCACTGGAGTTCGATCTCAACGCCAGGTTGGCCAATGACCTGGGGACCGTGGTGCTCGCCGTCGTAAATGCCCAGGAAATGACCGCGGCGGAAACCGCGGACGCCGTGGATGTTTCCCGCCGCCAGCTCGCCGAGGCAAAATGCGACCTGCTGGCCATGATGGTCAACCGGGCCGCGCCGTCGGAGCTTGATGACATCAGTGCTGCCATGCGGCCGGGCAACAGCGGACGGCCGGTCTACGTCCTGCCCGAACAAAGCGAGATCTCCCAGCCGTCCGTAGCCGAGGTGCAGAAGGCCCTGCAGGCGCGACAGGTGGCCGGCAGCCCCTCCCTTGAACGCGACGTCTCCGCAGTGAAGGTCGCCGCCATGACCGTGAGCAACTTCCTTCCCCAGCTGACGGACGGCACGCTGGTCATTGTCCCGGCGGACCGTGCCGACGTTATGGTGGCCACCCTCGCCTCCTCCATCTCCTCCGACTTCCCGGTGGCCAGCGGCATGATCCTCACCGGCGGCCTGCCGGTGGAACCAGCCATCCTGGGGCTGCTGGCCTCCGCGCCCTTCCCGGTCTTCGACGTCGGCGCGGACACCTACACCACGGCCCGCCGGGTCAGCCAGGTCCGCGGCGAAATCTCCAGCGGCAATCGGCGGAAGGTCGCGGCGGCACTGGGCGCCTGGTCCAGGCATGTGGATGAGGCTGAGCTGCTTGAGCGGCTCGCCCTCCCCCGCCCCGCCACGACCACCCCGCTGCGCTTCCTGAATGAGCTGATCATGCGTGCCCGCGCCAGCCGGCAGCGGATTGTCCTGCCCGAAGGGCTGGACGTGCGGATCCTGCAGGCCGCGGAAATCCTCAGCCGCCGGGACGTATGCGCCCTGACCGTCCTGGGGCCGGAGGCGCAGATCCGGGAGCTGGCCGCCAGCGAGGGCATTGACCTGTCCAATATCAGCGTCATCAATCCCGCCACCAGTGCCCTGCGGGATGAATTTGCCCGGGAGTACGCCTCCTTGCGCAAACACAAGGGCGTCACACTGGAGGACGCCGCGGAACGTATGCTGCACGGGGCATACTTCGGAACCATGATGGTCCAGCTCGGCCGGATGGACGGCATGGTCTCCGGGGCGGCCCACACCACGGCCAACACCATCCGCCCCGCCCTGGAGTTCATCCGCACACGGGAGGGCGTGAAGATCGTGTCCTCCGTGTTCCTGATGCTGCTCTCTGACCGCGTACTGGTGTACGGGGACTGCGCGGTGAATCCGGACCCGGATGCGGAGCAGCTGGCGGACATCGCCTTGGCATCCGCCGCCACCGCCGCACAGTTCGGCGTCACGCCCCGCGTGGCCATGCTGTCCTACTCCACCGGATCCTCCGGCAAAGGCGGCTCCGTGGAGCGCGTGCGCCAGGCCACGGAGCTTGTCCGCGCCGCCCGCCCGGACCTGCCGGTGGAAGGGCCCATCCAGTACGACGCCGCCGTGGACGCCTCCGTGGCGGCCTCTAAGGTGCCGGGCTCCTCGGTGGCCGGCCAGGCCACGGTGTTCATCTTCCCGGACCTGAACACCGGCAACAACACCTATAAGGCAGTCCAGCAGTCCGCGGGAGCCGTGGCGGTGGGGCCGATCCTGCAGGGACTGCGCAAACCCGTCAACGACCTCAGCCGCGGCTGCACCGTTGAAGACATCGTCAACACCGTGGCCATCACCGCGGTCCAGGCGCAGGAGGACTGATGCTGGTTCTGGTAATCAATTCCGGTTCATCGTCACTGAAGTACCAGGTGCGGGAAACGGACACGGAAGAGCTGCTGACAAAGGGCATCATTGACCGGATCGGGGATGTGGTTCCGGATCATGCGGCTGCCCTCGAAGAACTGGCCGGCCGGCTCCGGGAGGAACTGGACGGGCGAAGCATCGACGCCGTGGGACACCGCGTGGTCCACGGCGGCGAGCGCTTCAGCGAGCCCGTGCTGATCAACAATGAAATTGTCCGCTCCATTGAACGGCTGAGCCCGCTGGCGCCCCTGCACAACCCCGCCAGCGCCATGGGCATCCGGGCAGTGCATGACAAGTGGCCGAAAATCCCGCAGGTGGCGGTCTTCGACACCGCATTCCACCGCACCCTGCCCGAACGGGCCTGGCACTACGCCCTGCCGAACACCCTTTACCGCCGCTACGGCATCCGCCGCTACGGATTCCACGGCACCAGCTACGGCTACGTAGCCCCGACGGCCGCCCGGTTCCTTGGCATCGATCCCGCCAGGTTCAACGCCGTGATTGCGCACCTGGGCAACGGCGCTTCCGTAGCGGCTATCCGGAACGGAAAGAGCATTGATACCTCCATGGGATTCACCCCGCTTGAAGGACTGGTGATGGGCACCCGCAGCGGCGATGTGGATCCCTCAATCCTCATCTTCCTGGCCCGGCAGGGCTACGACGCGGACACCCTCGATGACCTGCTGAACCGCGAATCCGGCCTGCGCGCGCTGGCCGGAGAGTCCGACATGCGCAGCATCGAGACAGCTGCGGAGCAGGGCGATGAGCGCTCCCGGCTGGCGCTGGACGTCGCCGCCTACCGGCTCGCGAAATACATCGGCGCGTACCACGTGGCCGTGGGAGGCGCCCAGGCGGTGGTGTTCACGGCCGGAATTGGCGAGAACGGCTGGAAATTCCGGCAGCTTGTGCTGGACCAGCTCGGCCCGCTGGGTATCCGGCTCGATTCCGAAGCCAACCTGGTAACGGGAAAGCAGGCCAGGCGGATCAGCACGGAGGATTCAGCGATCCCCGCCCTGGTGGTGCCCACGGACGAGGAGGAAGCGATCGCGGAAGCCACCGCCGCCGTCGTCGGGAACCTGGAACAGGAACCCGTCTTCTAATGGAAGGTGTTTCCCGATAACCGATCCGCCCTGCGGGGCAGGCCAAAGACCGGGCACCTGCTGACAGGCCGCATGGCGCGTTGGTACGGTGGCAGACCCGGTTAAGCAGTGGCCGGGACCCGCGTCTCCGTGGAGATGACATGGAAGAGCCGCTTCGCGTACTGGTACGCGTGGATACCAGAGATGCCACCGCATCGGTGGAAGTACGGGGATCGCTCACGGGCTCCAACTGCGAGACCCTGCTCCGGATCCTCCGGCACACAGCCACGCTGGGGGCCAGCATCTGCGTCAACCTCACCCGCGCGGTCCGGGTTGAATCCGACGCCTTCACCGTTCTCGCCGCAGCCGTCCGTGAAATCGACGGACCGGTGGAAATCACCAGAAGGCCGGGCGGAACGGAGGACGGTCCGGCGCCCGTCGGAACCGACTCCCTGGACAGCAGGCCGCAGGAGCGTAACCCGCAGGAGACTAACCCGCAGGACGGCCGCGCGCTGCAGCGCGACCCCCTGGACAATGCCCGTGCACTTGAAATGATCCTGGCCCGGGACCGGAGCGTGCTCGCCGCACCGCGCATTCAGCCCGGCGCCGGGCGTGCTGCCGGACACAGCCCCGGTTCCTAGCGGCCTTCCCGGTCGATCCAGACACCGCGGCAGACCTGTGGCAGGCCCTGTTGAGTAGTTCCGAAACGCAGCCGTTTTGTCAGTACGCTTATCAATTGGCAGAATGGGCCTTAGTTCTTTCAACGTACTCAGCATGCAACCAGCAGGAGGATCGCACGTGAAAGCAGTTACTTGGCAGGGAAAAAACTCCGTCAGCGTCGAGCAGGTTCCGGATCCGGTGATTCAGGAACCGACTGACGCCATCATCCGCGTCACCTCCACCGCAGTCTGCGGTTCGGACCTCCACCTCTACGGGGTGCTGATGCCCTACATGAAGCCGGGCGACATTCTCGGCCACGAGACCATGGGCATCGTGGAAGAGGTTGGCTCCGCCGTCACCAACCTGAAGAAGGGTGACCGTGTGGTCATCCCCTTCCAGATTGCCTGCGGCGACTGCTACATGTGCCGCCAGGGCCTGCAGACCCAGTGTGAGGTCACCCAGGTCCGCGAGAAGGGAATGGGCGCCGCGCTCTTCGGCTTCTCCGAGCTGTACGGCTCCGTTCCCGGCGGACAGGCCGAGTTCCTGCGGGTGCCGCTGGCCGACTACAACCCCATCAAGGTGGGCTCCGAACTCCCGGACCAGCGCTACCTCTTCCTCTCCGACATCCTGCCCACCGCCTGGCAGGGCGTCCAGTACGCCAACGTGCCCGACGGTGGCACCCTGGCCGTTTACGGCCTGGGTCCGGTGGGCCAGTTCGCGGCCCGCATCGGCACGCATCTGGGCTACCGCGTCATCGGCGTGGATCCGGTCGAGGAACGGCGGAAGCTCGCCTCCCAGTACGGCGTGGAGACCCTGGACCTGCACAAGGAAGTCGCCGATGAGCTGCGCAGCCTGACCGACGGCCGCGGCCCGGACTCCGTAGTGGACGCCGTCGGCATGGAAGCCCACGGCTCCCCGGCCGGCAAGGCCGCCCAGACCGCCGTCGGCCTGCTGCCGGACAAGCTTGCGCAGAAGGCCATGGAAACCGCGGGAACGGACCGTCTCTCCGCCCTGCACGGAGCCCTTGACGCGGTCCGCCGCGGCGGCACCGTCTCCCTCAGCGGTGTGTACGGCGGCACGGCCAGCCCCATGCCGCTGATGAACATGTTCGACAAGCAGCTGAACCTGCGGATGGGCCAGTGCAACGTCAAGCGCTGGACCGATGACCTGATGCCGCTGGTGGAGGATTCCGCGGATCCACTGGGCGTCACCAACCTGGTCACCCACCAGGCGTCCCTGGAAGATGCCCCCGAGCTCTACGAAAAGTTCCAGAAGAAGGAAGACGGCTGCATCAAGGTGGTCTTCCAGCCGGGCGTCCGCGACTGAATGCCGGCCGCTTAGCTGCTGCTTCGCATGCACGGCCAAAACGCCGGGCCTGCCCCCACGGGGCAGGCCCGGCGTTTTTTGTTGTCCCCGCCCGTGGCCGGAGCCGGAGGGTGCGTGCCGCTCTCTGCCTAGCCGGCTAGCGCCGCCGGACCTCCCGCAGCGGAAGCCGCCGCAGCTCGGGCGTGAGGGCGCTTCCGCTGATTTCCAGTCGCAGGTAGGTGCAGAACGGCTGCCGGCGGCGGTCCGTGGGCGAGCCGGGATTCAGCAGGCGCATACCGGCCGGCGTGACTGAATCCCAGGGGATGTGGCTGTGTCCAAAAACCAGCAGGTCGGTGTCCGGAAACTGCTTATCCATGCGTTCTTCCCGCCCGGGCGCCGGCCCGGTTTCATGCACGACGGCCAGCCGCACCTCCTCAACCAGGGCCCGCCCCACCAGGGGCAGGCGGGCGCGCAGGCCGGCGCCGTCGTTGTTGCCGTAGCAGGCCACCAGCTTCCGTGAGCGTTCCGCCAACTGGTCGAGCAGCTCCTCGCTTACCCAGTCACCGGCATGGACCACAATGTCCGCGGCGTCTATTTCTGACCAGACTTCCTCCGGAAGGGCCTTGGCCCGCTTGGGCAGATGCGTGTCAGCGAGGAGCAGGAGCTTAGTGGACATTTACTTCCGCAGGCTCCAGGCCCAGAGGATCAGCGGAAGCTGCAACGGCAGGCGCAGGCTGTGAATCAGCTTCTCCCGATCCCCGCCGCGCGGTCCGAAGGACCGCTGCAGGGCACTGATATGGCCGGCGATAAAAGCAACATACATGGCAGCCGTACCGGTGGCCGCCGTGCGCCGGGTTGCCGGCAGCAGCAGGGCGGCCGCCGCCGCGAACTCCAGGACACCGCTGACATGGGTCCACTGCCGCCGGGTCATCACACCGTATTTGCCGTCGGTGTCGGTGCTGATGCTCCGGGGCACCACGGCATTGTAGAAACGGGGGTTACGGAAGTGGTTTACGGCGCTGGTAGTCAGCAGGGCAGCCATCGCCACAGCCGAGAGGCTCTTGCGGTTCATCGGTTTCCTTTGGTCGGTGAATGCTTCCGGTTACCCGGACGGCGGCCGCGCCTCAGCGCCGGCCAGCGCGTCCGCGGCCCGGACCAGGGCCAGGTGCGAAAACGCCTGCGGGAAGTTCCCTGCCATATGTCCGTTGGATGCATCATATTCTTCGCTGAGCAGTCCCAGTTCATTGGAGTATCCCACCAGCTGGTCCATCAGCCGGCGGGCTTCCGGCAGCCGCCCGGTGTACGCGTACTGCTCCACCAGCCAGAAGCTGCAGGCCAGGAACGGGTTCTCCCCGGCGGGCAGCCCGTCCTCACCGGTTTCGGTGGCATAGCGCAGCAGCAGGCCCGAGGGGTGGCGCAGCTGCTTCTCCAACTGCGCCACCGTGCCCAGCATCCGCTCGTCGTTGTAGCCGATGAAACCTACCTGCGGCAGCTGCAGCAGGGAGGCATCCACCCCGGTGCCGCCGTAGTACTGGGTGAAGGAGTTCAGCTCCCGGTCGAAGCCGCGTTCCAGGATTTCGCGCCGCAGTCCGTCCCGCAGCCCCTCCCACACTTCCACCGGGCCCTCGAGCCCGTGTTCCCTGGCCGCATCCGCTGCCCGGTCAAACGCCGCCCACATCATCACCCGCGAGTGCGTGAAGTGCCGGGGCTCCCCCCGCATCTCCCAGATCCCATGGTCCGGTTCCTCCAAATGTTTTTCGAGGTAGTTCAGCAGCGCGCGCTGCAGGGGCCAGGAGAAGTGGTCCTCGGGCACCCCCCGGTCCCGCAGCCGGGCCAGCGCCACCATAACGTGGCCCACCACGTCCGCCTGGTACTGTCCCACGGCACCATTGCCCAGCCGCACCGGCGCCGCACCCCCGTAGCCGGGGAACTGCGGAAGGACCTGTTCGGGCAATTCCCGGCCGCCGTCCACCGCATAGAGAATCTGCAGGTCCTCGGGATCTCCCGCCACTGCGCGCAGCAGCCAGCTGCGCCACTGCAGCGCCTCTTCCTGATAACCGTGCGTCATCATGGCCACCAGGGTCAGGGCGGCATCGCGGAGCCAGCAGTAGCGGTAGTCCCAGTTGCGTTCGCCGCCTGCTTCTTCAGGCAGTGAGGTGGTGGGGGCTGCAACAATGCCGCCGGTGTCCTCATGCGTCAGGGCCCGCAGCACCAGCAGTGAGCGGCGGACCGCCTGCTCGTAGCCGCTGGATTCCAGACGCCGGTGCCCCCACTCCTGCCAGTAAGCCGATGTGCGCTTCAACGCCGCGTCCAGGTCCTGCGGCGGCGGAACCGGCCGGTGCGAGGGGTACCAGGTCAGTTCCAGGTCCAGGCACTCGCCCGCGGAGACCTCGAATTCTCCGATGTGGCTGTGGTTGCTGGCCACGGGCAGGTGCTTGCTCCGCAGCACCAATGCACCGGGACCGGCGATGGCTGAGAGATGTTCCCCGCCGCTGTCTGTACCGCGGAAGACCCAGGGCATCACGGTTCCGTAGCCGAAACGGATTTTCAGCTCCTGCCGCATGGCAACCGTGCCGCTGATGCCTTCGATTCGGCGTACCAGTGAAGCCCGCCGGTCCCCCACCGGCATGTAGTCGGTAACCCGCACCGCCCCGCCGGGTGCCTGCCAGTGCGTGCGCAGCACGAAGGTGGACTCGAGGTAGCCGCGGTGCGTCACGGTGGCCGCCGGATCGCTGGGGGCAAGCAGCCAGCGGCCGTGTTCGCTGGTACCCAGCAGCGCACCGAAAACGGACGGCGAATCGAACCGGGGCAGGCACAGCCAGTCCATGCTGCCGGTACGCGAGATCAGTGCGCCGGTGTGCAAATCGGAGACAAGCGCGTAGTCCTCGATGGGGCAGGGCAGCTGGGGCGGCACGGTGGCCGCCGTGACGGTATCCGGGAGGGGGAACGCCGCAGAAAACTCTACCGGGGATGCCATGGCACTACTCAACCACACCGCTCCGGCCGGATCCCGTGCTCGTAGCGCACCCGAGCCAATCACTGATTAGATTGGGTCAGGGCCGTTCCGGTGTTCAGCTGCCGGCCGCGGACCCCTCACTGGATTAGGGAGTGGTATTGAAACTCGCGTCAACAATGGCACTGTCCGTGAAGGAGGCCCGCGCGTGAGCGCCGTCGCAGCCCCCACCGACGAGGAGCGCGCCCTCGCCCTGCGCCGCATGAAAATGCTGGCGACAGGGTTGCTGATTGCCCTGGCGGTGATTTTCCTTTTTGCCTTCGCCCTGCAGGAGCGGTATCCGTGGCTGGCGTACGTCCGGGCCGCTGCCGAAGGCGGCATGGTGGGCGCCCTTGCTGACTGGTTCGCCGTGACCGCGCTGTTCAAGCATCCGATGGGCATCAAGATCCCGCATACGGCCATCATCCCGGAAAAGAAGGACCAGATCGGCGCCTCCCTGGGCCAGTTCGTGGAACAGAACTTCCTGTCCGAGGAGATCATCCGGACCAAACTTGACTCCATGCAGGTGGCCCGGAAGGCAGGCACCTGGCTGGCCCGGCCCGAGGGCGCCGAACGGGTGGCTACCGAAGGCGCAGCCGCCATCCGCGGTGCACTGCGCGTACTGGATGACGACGCCGTCCGCGACGTCCTCGAATCGATGTTCCGCCGGCATGTGGTGGATCCCCAGTGGGGCCCGCCGGCCGGGCGGATGGCCCAGCGGGTCTTTGAAGAGGGCCACCACCACCAGCTGGTGAACCTGATCGTGGACAGCCTTGCCGACTGGGTGCTGGCGAACCCCGAAGTGATCAGCCGGCTGGTAGCCGAACGTTCGCCGTCGTGGGTCCCCTCGTTCCTGGATGACCTGGTGGGCGAACGGGTGCAGGTCCAGGCCGAGCGGTTCCTGCTCGATGTCCAGGAGAATCCGAACCACCAGCTCCGTGTGGCGCTGGATAACTACCTCACCGGGGTGGCCAGGGACCTGCAGGAAGACCCCAAAACCATGGCCAAGGCCGACGCCGTGAAGGAGCAGGTCCTCGACGATCCCCGGGTCCGCGAA
The DNA here is from genome assembly GCF_022869865.1 of Arthrobacter zhangbolii. Classification (NCBI taxonomy): domain Bacteria; kingdom Bacillati; phylum Actinomycetota; class Actinomycetes; order Micrococcales; family Micrococcaceae; genus Arthrobacter; species Arthrobacter zhangbolii. The sequence continues at coordinate 135,299 of NZ_CP094984.1, read as the reverse complement.
CTGATGACGCAGACGTGGACCACCATCAAGAACGCACTGATGACTGCTGCGGAGGACCCGGAGAGCGAACTGACCCGGAACTTTACCTCTGCTGTGCAGGACTTCGGTACGCGCCTGGTCAATGATCCGGAGCTTGCGGCGAAGGTGAACGGTTACGTTGCGGACGCTGCCGGCTATCTGGTCCGCACCTACCGCAGCGACATCGCCGGTGTGATCACCGAAACGGTGGAACGCTGGGATGCGCAGGAAACCTCGGAGAAGATTGAACTGCAGGTCGGCAAGGACCTGCAGTTCATCCGGATCAACGGCACCGTGGTGGGTTCCCTGGCCGGTCTGGCCATTTTCACGGTCGCCTCCGCCGTTTTCGGCTAGCCGCCTCGCTCCGCCGGCGGAGCCAACCGTCCGGTTGGCTAGGCGGGCTTGTCCAGGCGGTCCAGCTCGCCGGCGAGCTGCCCGGGAATGGTTGCGGGCGGTTCGCCGAAGGCTGCACGGGTGGCGCGGATAACGCCCTTGCCCATGGCACGGTTGCCTACGCCGCCGACGACGGCGCCCACACCAAGCGGCAGGGCACGTCCCAGCAGCGCAGTACCCTGGCGCGCCATCACCCGCTTGAGGAACTGCTTCCGGATGCCTGCGCCTACGGAGCCGAGCACACCCGAGGGCATGTTGCCGATGGTGCTGCCCCAGGTGGAGGCACTGCCCCGCCCGGCAAGCGACTGCATCATGGAAGTGCCCTCCTCGCCCAGCATGATGGCCATCACCATCGTGCGGGAACGTTCCGGGTCCGCCAGCCGCACGCCGTGCAGCTCAGCCACTGACTGGGCATACAGTGCGGTGGCCTCGAGGAACCCGACCGTTGCCGCGGCCGAGAGGCCCAGGGCGGCGGCAGTTCCTACGGCCGGTATAACCGCGGTGGCACCAACTGCTGCGCCACCACCCATCACCGTATTGAGGTAGTGCCGGTCCAGGATGCTAATCAGCTCCGCGGCATCGGCTGAGGGATGCCTGCGCTGCAGCCGGCGGATATTGGCGAGCACCAGGGGCCGCTGCACTTCGATCGCGCGTTCGATACCCCGGACCACGTGCGGTTTGGGCTGTCCGTCCGGCCCGAAGGCGGCCCGGCCGGCCAGTTTGGCTGCGGGATTGAACTTGCGTCGCTTCACTAGAACTCTCCTTGGGGAAATCCGGTGCCGGCGTGGATCTTTCGTCTGTTTAAAGCTAAAGGGCGGGATCCGGTGGAATATTCCAGCCGGGCCCCGCCCTCCAAATCAGCACGCCGCGTCAGCGGCGTTCACGCACTACTTAGGCGCGGCTGCCGCTCTTGCGGGTAACGAAGCCGTAGATCAGCAGAACGATGATCGAGCCTACGATGGCCAGGACCCAGGTCCAGAGCGACGTCAGGCTGAAGAGCTCGCCGCCGTCTCCCATGACCAGGCTGCCGAGCCAGCTACCGAGCAGAGCGCCAATAACACCGAGGACCAGAGTGGCGAGCCAGCCGCCGCCCTGACGACCCGGAAGGATCAGCTTTGCAATTGCACCTGCGATGAGACCCAGAATAAGGAACGCAATGATACCCATTTGATTCTCCTTGCTGTGTGAGTGACAGTGATTTCCAGCGCCGCCTTGTGAGCAGCGCTTTCCTCCAGCCTACTTGATCAGCATGCTTAGTCAGTAGTCGGACAGGAATTCCCTAAAAAGGGAAACTGTGTTAGTTACCGCGCGCGTGGCGATTTTCCCGACGGCGTGTCGGAACCGGCAAAGCGGCGAAGGAAAATACCGATATCGGCTATTTCCCGTGCCCCGATGGAATGTCCCATGCCTGGATACGTCCGTGCAGTCAGTGCCGTGTTTTCCTCCAGCCAGTCCTGCGTATGGTTTACGGCATCGGCATTGATGACCCAGTCCTGCCGGTCCCGCCCCCAGAAAAAAGGCACCCGCACCGGCAGCGGTTCACTGGCTGCCAGGAGCGGGTTTGGGGCAATGAAACCGGACAGGCCGACGACGGCGCGGAACTCCTGGGGCCGCAGCCTGAGCAGGGTGCCGGCCATGGCCATTCCCTGCGAGAAACCTGCCAGCGACACCCCGCTGAAGGCATATTCGCTGCGCAGGCGGTCAAGCTGGGAAAGGAGTTTCAGGGCAGCTTCCAGCACCTCCGAGGAATCCGAAGTAAGCAGCGGGTCAAGCAGGAACCACCCGCTGCCGCCGCCCACCTCCAGCCCGCCGCGGACGGCAGCACCCACGGCTGACTCCGGCAGCGCCGCGAACAACGGTTCCATGGCCTCTTCCCCGGATCCATAGCCGTGCAGCAGGACAACCAGCTCCCGCCCCCGGCGCCGGTCCGCCGGTGCGGACCATGTCACGTTTTCCATCGGGCCAGCCTAGCGCCGGCGCCCGCGTTTGCAGCCCCCGACGGGCACCCCCGCCCCGCCACCATTGCCACGGGCGGTGCACCAAAAGTAAAGTCGCATCAGCGCATAAACAGTGGTATTTGCCACAGATTGCGGGTGTGCATGGATCCGATCAGAAGCCCTCATAACCACCGGAATAAGCGCCGGAAACCGCCCTGCCGGACGGTCCGGTGTGCTCCACCGGCCGTTCCGTGGATATCCGGCGAGGATGGATTCCCTTCATGATCATCACGCTCACCGCCAATCCCAGCCTGGACCGGACCGTCGGGCTTCCGGGTGCACTGGTAAGGGGCGCCGTACAGCGGGCTTCCGCCTCAGAGGAGGAATCCGGCGGCAAAGGGGTCAATGTTGCGCGTGCCCTGACGGTGTCCGGGGTAAGGGCGGTCGCCGTTCTCCCGGGAGCGGACGCGGACCCGGTCATGGGCGGCCTGCGGAAAACCGGCGTGGAGTACGTCAACCTGCCGATTGAGGCACCGCTGAGGAGCAACATCACCCTCACGGAACCGGACGGAACCACCACCAAGGTCAACGCCCCCGGACCTCCCCTGAACCCGGTGGAGCAGGAAGCCCTGATTGCCCTGCTGGTGGGGGCCTGCGCTGTGAAGGACGGCAGTGGCAGCCCTGCCTGGGTGGTTTTGGCCGGCTCTCTGCCGCCCGGCGTGCCACCGGACTTCTACGCAGTGACCGCCTCGGCAGTACGGGACCGGCTGGGGCCGGAGGCCCCGCGGATTGCCCTGGATTCCTCCGGCCCGCCCCTGACCGGTGCACTGCTGCACGGTGCGGGACCGGATCTGGTGAAGCCCAATGCCGAGGAACTCGCCGAAGCCACCGGGTTCTCATCGGAAGCGGCACTCGAGGAAGACCCGCTGCTGGCCGTCCGTGCTGCCCACATGCTGCTCGAGCGCGGCGTCGGGGCCGTCCTTGCAACGCTGGGCGCGAAGGGGGCGCTGCTCGTCACCGCGGAGGGAAGCTGGCTCGCCTCCCGCCCTCCGGTCCAGGCCCGGTCAACGGTGGGGGCCGGTGACTCAGCATTGGCGGGGTACCTCCTGGCGGAAGTCGCAGGACTTTCCCCGTCCGATTGCCTGCGGCAGGCCGTGGCGCACGGTGCCGCAGCGGCCTCACTGCCCGGAACCCGGCTTCCTGCCCTCGCGGACACCGACCCCGCGGCCGTGACCGTCACCGCCCTGAACGGTCCCGGCGGCCCTGCCGCCTCCGGGACAAGCACTGCCTCGCCCTCGAAGGAGGAACGCTGATGTCGGATCTGATCACCCCGGAGCTGGTTACCCTTGACCAAAACCTTGGCGCAGACAAAGGCTCGGTGATTGCCCACCTGGCCCGCGCCGTCGTTTCAGCCGGCCGCGCGCAGAGTTACGACGATTTGTACGCCGACGCGATGGCCCGCGAAGGAAAAACAGCCACCGGTGTTCCCGGCGGCATCGCCATTCCGCACTGCCGCTCCGCGGCCGTCACCAAGGCAACCCTGGCTATGGCACGAATCGACCCGCCGGTGGACTGGGGAGCGAAGGACGGACCGGCGGATATTGTCTTTTTCATTGCTGCTCCGGAAGGCGCCGACCAGGAACACCTGCAGCTGCTGGCCAAGCTGGCCCGGTCGCTGATCCGCAAGGATTTCACCGCGTCCCTACGTTCGGCGGCCACCCCCGGCGACGTTGTTGAACTGGTCGACGGCGCGCTGGGGCTCGGTCCGGGTCCGGCCGGAACAGACAGCTCCGGCGCCGCCGGCCCGGCAGCGGCAGGCGGGGCCGCCACCGGCGCCACGGCAGCAGGCTCCACGGGCGCCGCAGGGAGTTCCGCCACCGGCAGTTCCGGAACCGCAGGCAGCTCCGGGACCGGCGCGGGTGCGACGGCGGCGGGGGCCGGCGCGGCGGGAACCGGGAACGGCGGGCACGGGGCTGACGCCCCCGCATCAGAGGGCGGCACGGGCGCCACGGCGTCGGATACCTCGAAGTCCCCGCACCTCGTGGCCGTCACCGCCTGTCCCACGGGCATTGCCCACACATATATGGCCGCGGATTCACTGGCCGCCGCAGCCGCCGAGCGCGGAATCGACCTGCAGGTCGAAACCCAGGGGTCGGCAAAATCCACACCGCTGGATCCGGAGATCATCCGCAATGCCGACGCCGTGATATTTGCCACCGATGTTGATGTGCGGGACCGGGGGCGCTTTGCCGGAAAACCGGTTATCAGTGGTCCGGTAAAACGCGGCATCGACGAGCCGGGCGTGATGATCGATGAAGCAATCGAATCCATCAACAACCCCAATGCCCGCCGGGTCTCCGGCGGGGGCGGCGGCGGAGACGAGCGCGAAGGGGCGGCGTCAGGCGGGGAGAGCTTCGGCGGACAACTGAAGCGGGCACTGCTGACCGGCGTCAGTTACATGATTCCGTTTGTGGCCGGCGGCGGCCTGCTGATCGCGCTGGGCTTCCTGCTGGGCGGCTACGAGCTCTCCCTGCAGGTGGACGAGGTTGCCAACGGTGACCGGATGCTGGACGGCACCTCGATTCTGAATCCGCCGCCGGAGGGCTTCATCGCCTACCTCGGTGCGGTGTTCTGGAAGATCGGCAACCTGTCCCTGGCGTTCCTGGTCCCGTCGCTGGCCGGCTACATAGCCTATGCCCTGGCGGACCGGCCGGGCATTGCCCCGGGCTTTACTGCCGGATCAGTGGCCCTGTTTATGGACGCCGGCTTTATTGGCGGCATTGTGGGCGGCCTGCTGGCCGGTTACATGGCCCGGTGGATCGGCAATTGGACCGTTCCCTCGTGGCTGCGGGGGCTGATGCCGGTGGTCATCATTCCCCTGCTGGCCTCGCTGATAGCCTCCGGCCTGATGATCCTGGTCCTCGGCGGGCCGATAGCCGCACTGACCCTGGCGCTGAACAACTGGCTGACCAGCCTGACCGGCGTCGCAGCCATCGGACTGGGCATCATTCTGGGTCTGATGATGGGCTCGGACCTGGGTGGTCCCATCAATAAGGTTGCCTATGCCTTCGCGGTGGCCGGACTGGGTGAAGGCAGCTTCGAGAACCAGGTCCCGTGGGAGATCATGGCAGCTGTCATGGCTGCGGGCATGGTGCCGCCACTGGGTATGGCCCTTGCCTCCACCGTCCTGGCCAAAAACCAGTTCAGCATGGCCCTGCGGGAGAACGGCAAGGCCGCCTGGCTGCTCGGAGCGGCGTTTATTTCCGAAGGCGCCATTCCCTTTGCGGCCGCCGATTTCTTCCGGGTTATCCCCTCCACAATGCTCGGAGGTGCCGTGGCCGGTGCCATCTGCATGGCAACCGGAGTAACCTCACAGGCACCCCACGGCGGGATATTCGTGTTCTTCGCCATTGGCAACATCCTGATGTTCGTTGTGGCCATCCTGGCCGGCACGGCCGTCACCGGGTTTGTCTACGTGGCCCTGAAACGGTTCGTAGGCCCCCGGAAGAATGCAGAGGAACCAGCCATTGCATAAGACACTGTCGGAAACAGGAAGGCTTTAATGATGCGGACCATCAAGGGAATCGGAGTAAGTGCCGGACGGGTCCTCGGCCCTTCCCGCAGGATGCCGCCTCCGGTACCCGAGCCCGATGCCGACGCAAAGTTCAGTGCCGACAGCACGGTGGACGGTGAAAAGGCGCGTTTGAAGGACGCAGCGGAGACCGTCCGGGCGGACCTCAAACACCGGGCTGAAACTGCCTCCGGAGATGCCAGGGCTGTCCTGGATGCCACGGCGATGATGGCCACGGACCCGATGCTGCTGAAGGCGGCCGGGAAGCACATCAATGCGGGTATGGCACCGGACCGGGCCATCTGGGAGGCCGGCATGGAAGTGGCCGCCATGCTGCAGAGCCTCGGAGGGTACATGGCTGAACGGACCCAGGACGTACTGGATGTCCGTGCCCGGATTGTGGCGGAACTCAACGGGCTGCCGGCACCGGGAATCCCCGCCTCCGACGTGCCGTTCATCCTGACCGCCGTGGAGCTGGCGCCGGCTGACACGGCCACCCTTGACCCGGCCAAGGTCATCGGACTCGTGACCAGCGAGGGTGGCCCGCAGTCCCACACGGCCATCCTGGCGCGGTCGCTGGGCCTGCCCGCCGTCGTCGGCGCACCGGGAGCCAACGACGTTGGGGACGGGGCCGAGCTGTACCTGGACGGTGCTTCAGGAACGGTGGTGGTTGAACCGGGTGTCGCCGAACGGGAAGCGGCGCAGAAGTATGCGTCCCGGTCCGCGTTGCCGGTCTTCAACGGCACGGGATCCACTTCCGACGGGCACCGCGTTCCGTTGCTGGCCAATGTGGGGTCCGGCAAGGACGCCCGCGCGGCTGCGGAGGCAGGTGCGGAGGGAATCGGGCTGCTCCGCACTGAATTCTGTTTCCTGGGACGCGACTCCGAGCCCAGTCTGGAGGAACAGGTAGCCGCCTATGGCGCCGTGTTCGAGGCCTTCCCGGGGCGGAAGGTGGTTATCCGAACCCTGGACGCCGGCGCTGACAAGCCCCTCCCCTTCCTGACGGATGCCTCCGAACCCAACCCTGCGCTGGGTGTGCGGGGATTCCGGACCGACCGCACCAGTCCCGGCGTCCTCGCCCGGCAACTGGAAGCTATCGCAGTGGCTTCCGGTGCGCACGAAGCCGATGTATGGGTCATGGCACCCATGGTGTCCACGGCGGAGGAGGCTGCGGATTTTGCCGTCCTGTGTACCGCCGCAGGGCTCGGGATGCCGGGAGTCATGATCGAAGTCCCCGCCGCAGCGATCATGGCCGAGGCAGTGCTGTCCCGGGTTCGCTTCGCATCCCTGGGCACCAACGACCTGACGCAATACACCATGGCGGCGGACCGTCAGCTCGGATCCCTGGCGACCCTGAATGATCCGTGGCAGCCGGCTGTCCTGCAGCTGATTTCGGCAACCGTGGCCGGCGCCGCCCGGGCAACCGCGGCGCTCCCCGCAGAGACGGGGTCCGCCACGGCGGCCGCCCAATCCAAAACCGTGGGGGTGTGCGGTGAGGCGGCCGCTGACCCTGCCCTCGCCGTCGTCCTCACCGGCATCGGAGTAAACACGCTTTCAATGACACCGCGGGCGCTCTCCAGTGTCGGGGCGGTCCTGGCATCGGTCTCCCTGGAGCAGGCACAGGAGCTTGCCGCACGGGCCCTTGCAGCCCACACGGCAGCCGAGGCACGCACCATAGTGCGCAGCCGGCTGCCGATCCTTGAGCAGCTTGGCCTGTAAGGGCCTGAGTTCGGAAGCAACCACGGAAGGAACAACAAAATGGCAGAACGCAAAGCCACGGTGGCCAGCAGAGTAGGGCTCCATGCCCGGCCGGCTTCGATTTTCGCTGAAGCTGCGGCGGCCCAGCCCGTCGATGTGACCATAGCGATGGACGGTGCGCCGGCGGAGGAAGCGATGGATGCATCCAGCATGCTTTCGCTGATGAGTCTGGGCGCCTCGCACGGCGACGTGGTGGTGCTCCGCTCGGACGATACGGGCGCAGAAGAGGCGCTTGACGCACTGGTGCAAATTCTGGAAACCGATTTGGATGCACAATAGGCGGCATCCAGTACCCGGTTTAAATAACGAAGCCAGCGGCAATGCCGCTGGCTTCGTTGCAACCTCACGCTGACCCCCCACAGGCAGCGGATGTTACATATTCATTATTCTGGCACATGCGCATGAAAATGTGAACAAGGTTACCTAATTGTCATCTGACATAGGTTTGCGTCAGGCGGGTTTGCTTTTCCTCCCGATTCAAGGCCATCCGCCGGCCGCCGAGCAGCGCCAGCCCCAAGGTGCAGGAAATCAGTGCGGAATAAGGCACCAGATGGTCCCACGGACTCACATCCCACGGTGTGTGGTCCTGGAGCGCGTAGAGAACCGCACCGCTCAGGCCCAGAGCGATCAGGGCGGAGGCTGTGCGGATAAGGGCAGGACGGCGCCGGTGAGCCGCCGTCGCAAAGGCCGGGCCTATCAAACAGGCGGACACGTAGGCGGGATAGGCGCGGCCCAGCGCTGTGTAAAGGATGACCGGCAATTGCTGGGCGTAGTCCCGCAGGCCCGGTGAGGACGAAGGCATGTCGGCGAGGACGAAAAGCACAACCATCAGCACGGCAAGGACCCCCAGCACGGCAAGGCCAATAGACCCGCCAATGCACTTTCCTGCGAGGGGGGAGCGGAAAGCCACAGAAGCCTTGAGTCCGAGAATAAGGACGAATCCGTACATTGCGAAACGGATTATGAGGTTGGCAATGTTGATGCCACCCAGCACATTGTCCACCGCAAGATAGATGGCGGAATTGGCCAGGGCAATTGCCACCGTCAGCATAAGCAGCGCCCAGAAAAGCAGCGGATTCCGGCCCTTGATGGCCTGCGGAAGTCGGGTCAGGGTAATCAGGCCCGAAACGGCGAGAGCCGAGAGGTGGACGGTGGTAGCGAGACTCATCCCAAGTGCTCCAGAAGCGTTAGTTCGTTTTCATCGTCGTGTTCGAGTTTCCTCATCGCTTTCCCCAATGCATCCAAGCGATCCCGGGCAAGCAGGACAAGCTCGGAGTCGCTGAGCGAGGCAAGGGCACTTTCCTGCCCGCCTTCGGGCCAGCCCGCTTCACCCGGGGTGACTAAACCGATGGCTACCAGCCCGCCCGGAAGCGAGACGTCCGCCAGACGTGCGGCTTCCACCGCCAGTTCCGGTGCCAGCCGCCCGGCCGACAGCTGTGCGGAGATGTTCTGGGGAGCTACCCCCGTCTTTGCGCTGAGCTGCTGGCGCAGGTCCCCCGGATCCACCGCTTCAAACCAGGACCGGATGGCATTACGGTGACCGAACTCAGCGATTTCCCCGCCGGATGCGCTTTCCACGCCACCCTGGGTAGCCCGGGCCAGGATCATCTTCAGAATGCAGACATAGGAAACCTGGCTGACCAGTTCAGCGGTTGTCGGCCGCCACGGACCGCTCAAAAGGTCCGAGTACTCCTCAAAATCCGAGAGCGCTTCAACCGGGTTTCGCCCATAGGCCCTGGCCACGCGGACCACCGTGATCTCAGCGACTTTCCCCCGGACAATCTGCTGGGCCAGCGTGGACCTTTTAATCCCCGTCCGGCGGCAGAGGTCGGCGTTGGATTCACCCGGTGCGATCGCCGCCCGCCAACTCTGGAAAGACTTGGCAGGCACAGCCATTTTTCGCCCCCTCGATTGGATTTCCCCGGATAGATCGAATTATACTGTTCGAACTGGCTTCCCCTTCTGCGTTCCCCCCATATGCAGAGCGGGAAGCCAGCTCCACTTAAGGACGGGGCAGCCCGTGGAACCGGGAGGCCGGCGGCAGCGGAGCCCCTGTCACTCCTGCGGCCAGGATACGTGGTGGCTGTACTCCGGGTGCTTGCCGAGGTAGGTGGCCATGTAGGAGCAGTACGGCTTTACCCGTTTCCCTTCGCTGACAATGTCCTCCACGGCATATCTGGCCAGCTTCGAGGAGTACCCCTGGTGCCGGTAGGCGGGCTCCATTTCCGTATGGGTGAGGGCGACGGCGTCGGGTTGCCTTTCATAGTCGGCAACACCAACAAGCTCCCCGTCCAGCCGCAGTTCGTACCGGTCCAGCCCGTCATTGCGCGAGACACTGATGTCTTTGGATGTCATAGGCCGAGACTGCCATGCAATCACGCCTCGGTCCACCCCGCACAGGGCTGCCCTGCCGCGCCGTGGTTTACCCCGGGGTTTACCCCGGCAGCACACGCACGGGCGCCCTCAGGCTGCCCTTCCGCCGCGGGCGGCCTGTTCGGCCCGGCTCAGTGACTCCTCCAGGCGGTCAACCGCTTCGGCATAGGCGGCGGAATCATCCGCATCCGCCCCGGCAGCAACCTCCGGGCGCAGGCGTTCAGCTTCCTTCAGCGCCCGGATGAAGTCCCGGGTTTCCGGCGAGCGGACATCCTGCAGCTGCGGATGCTCGGCCGCGAGCCATGGATCGAGTTCATAGGCGCTCCAGCGGGTCAGGATCTCGCGGTGCCGGCCGGAGACCGCAGCCAGGGCGGCCTGCCGCTGTTTCCTTTCCAGGCGGCGGACGCGTGCCCGGTGCCGGCCGGCCAGCCACGCGGCGGCCGCGGTACTGCCGGCCACCAGCAGCATACCGATGGCTGCGGTGCCGCCGGGCCCGGTGCTGACACCCCAGGCAGCAGTCAGGAGAACGCCAAGAAAGGCAATAAAGCCGGTCCAGAACAGGCTCTCACCGTCCCGTTTGCGCAGCGCCCGGTCCAGACCGGCAGCGCCGGCTGCCAGCACACCGGCGAGCAGCAGCAGCGGCAGGACGAGGGTCGGGCCAGCCTCGGGCATGTCGGCTCCTTTCCTTGCGTTTCCTGCCTCCATTGCACCTAACCCGGAGGCAAAGGTCAATGGCGGACCCGTCCGTCCCGAAGCGCCGGAACCGGGATACCAAGTATGCTGACAGCTGGATTCTTTTCCATGTCCAAGGACCACCACCCGCGCCAAAAGTGCCGGAGACGTAAGGAAAGCAATGAAGATTCCCGCCCCCCGAGGGCGCGTCAGCGCCACCCTGCTCGACCTGCTCACCAGTACCACCCGGAACGAGGGGTATCCGTCCCTGGTTGCTGCCGTTGAGGAGTCACTGGCCGCCGGCACGGACCTCCTGCGCGACGAGGACCTGCAGCTGACCCTCTTCTGCCTGTACGAACTGCACTACAGCGGACTGGAGGGCGTGGAGGATGCGGCTGAGTGGGATCCGCAGCTGATCGCCATCCGGTCCCGGCTGGAAGCCGCGTTTGAAGCAGTACTGCGGGATATTGTGCCGGTTCCCGTGCTCCCGGCTCCCAGGAGCGAGGACGTGGCGGCTACGCTCTTCAGCCTTGCCGCAGAGGACAGCGGACCCGACGTGTCCCGCTACGTTGCCGGCAAGGCAAGCGTGGAGCAGCTGAGGGAGTTCCTGATCCTGCGCTCCATCTACCAGCTCAAGGAAGCGGACCCGCACAGCTGGGTCATCCCCCGCCTGCCGGCCGGCCGGGCAAAGGCCGCGCTAATTGAAATCCAGGCCGACGAGTACGGCGGCGGCCGCCCCGAACGGATGCATTCGAAGCTTTTCGCCACCACCATGGAGGGCCTTGGGCTCAACGCCGGGTACGGCTACTACATTGACGAGGTGCCCGCGCTCACGCTGGCTTCCTCCAATGCCATGTCCCTCTTTGGCCTGAACCGGCGGCTGCGCGGCGCCATCGCCGGACACCTCGCGGCGTTTGAAATGACTTCCTCGATTCCCAACTCGTTTTATGCCCGCGGTTTCCGCCGGCACGGATTCGACGACAACGTCACCTACTACTTTGACGAGCATGTGGAGGCCGACGCCGTCCACGAGCAGATAGCCGCCCGGGACCTGGCGGGCGGACTCGCCGAAGCGGAACCCGAACTGCTGGGTGACATCATCTTCGGTGCCGCCAGCGTCCTGGCCATCGATGCCCTGCTGGGTGAGGAGCAGCTCACTGCGTGGAAGGCCGGGGAATCAGCTCTGCTGCGGCCGCTGCAGGGCACGCAGGACAATGCTCCGGACACCGCCGCCTCCGCCGCGCTGGCCGCGGCGGCCATGGCGGCCATGGCCGGCGGTGTGACCCCGTGACCGCTGCTGAACCCCGGGAGCCGGTCCGCGGGGACCAGGACCTTCCCGCACCTCAGGACCTCCCCGCTTCCAAGGGACCTGCCGCCCCGGCGTCCATAGTTGCCTATCCGAACGGACCGCTGCTGGTCCGGGGCGACTTTGAAATTGTCACTCCCGACGGCGTTCCACTGCCGCGGGACCGCGAAACCGTGGCCCTGTGCCGCTGCGGCGGGTCAGCCATCAAGCCGTACTGCGACGGTACGCACAAACTGATGAAGTTCGACACCACCCGCCGCCGGCCCGTGCCCAAACCGGCCCGGCAGGCTGCAGAGGACGCCGCTGCACCGGCCCGGGAAGCTGCACCGGCGGAAGACTGAGACCGGACGTACCCGGGCTCCCCGTTGCCGCGCGAGAGCCTATAAACGGGAGCATAAAAAAGAACGGCCCGTTTACACGGGCCGTTCTTTTTCGTATCGGGAGTGCGCCCAGCAGGGCTCGAACCTGCGACCCACGACTTAAAAGGACGTTGCTCTACCAACTGAGCTATAGGCGCTCCCACCGGTCCGGAGGCGAATGCCGCGGACCGACTGTCCCACTTTATCGCACACGGCACAGATCGCGGAAAACCTGGCACCGGATGGATTGCCGTTGCTGGACCCGGGCCCGGCGGACGTCGGAAACAGTCCCGCAGCCCGGCCGCCGGGTGCACCGGAAGACGCCTCGATTCTGCGGATTGGCGGGAGTATTCTCAAATTATGAGTGAGTCCAATTCAATGCCGCGCCATCACAAGCCAAAGCCCCTTGCACCCGTGGACTTCGCCAACTTCCCCGGCGGAGCCGATCCGGCCCGCGTCTCCGAGGCCGCCCATCTGGCCGCCCAGGCACTGGTCCACCACGGCCGCGAGAGCACCGATCCGGAAGTCACCCGCCGATTGGTTGAACTCGCAGACCAGCAGGGCGTCGAAGCCGTCGCCGAGATGTGGGCCGAAAGTCCGGCCCGTTCGCTGCCCGGCGCGCTCTGGCGGCTCTACGCCCTGCGGGCCGCCATCCAGCAGAACCCGGAACGGGTGGCTGCGTTCTACTCCGCCGGCAAAGACGTTGCCCAGGTATCCAAGGTGGTTGCCGGCGTCGCCGAACCTCTCGGCGCAGACGAGGTGCGGGCCATGGCAGACACCATCCTCTCCGGCGCCTTCGAAGGCGAATTCGACGTCGCACTGGAGCGTTTCGCTGCCTTCTGCCGGGTGGTTGCCCTGGGGCAGACGAACCACGCCGACTCCTCCGAGGCCTCCAACGGCAACCGCGCCACCATGCTCACCCGTAATGCCCGGCAGCTGGTGCGCACCGCAGAGGATCTGGAGCACTCAGCCGCTGCCTGGCGGCGGGGCGAACTGGACTGAGCCGGCTGCAGGAGCCCCTTGCCATGGCGCTCGTCACACCTCTGCGGCTGCACCAGGGCCCGTGTTGACATCGCCGGGCAGGCGTAGAAAACTGAAATTGGTGTCGGACTGCGGAACCCCCGGGCTTCAACTCTGAGCCGCTTCGAGCGGCCTTCCGCCGAGAGGCGCTCCCGGTCCGGCACCGTTACATTTCCTCATCGGGTATCAGCGCGGCTGTGCCGCACCTTTAGCCCGATCCACGGCCTCCCATCGGATATTCTGAGGCAGTGAGAACCTTCGTGCAGGATCCTCCTTCCGCGGACGAATTGCGTCCGGCGTGAAACTTCGACTTTTCCCGCAGGAAAACGCGGGCCTGGAGCTGCTTTCGCGCATGGCCTCCCAGCTGCTGCGCGGCACGGGCATAATGGCCGAAATCCTGGGCGCTGATCCGGAAGACTTCGACCGCCTCACCGAGCAGCTGCACCAGATCGATGCTGAGACCACGGACCTGCACTTCGCTTTGCTCACCCAGATGCGGACCAGCTTCATCAACCCCCTCCCCCGGGAAGACCTCTACGAGCTTTCCCTGATTCTGATGTCGGCCATGGAATGCCTGGACGCATCAGCCGAGACGGTCTCCCTCTATAAACTCACCGGGGTTTCCGGCCGCGCCTCCGAACAGTTGGAAGTGATCGGCCGGCAGGCGGAGCTGACGGCCTCAGCCATGCGCAGGCTGGCTTCGCTCGAGGACCTGGAAGAGTACTGGATCGAGATGCTGCGGCTTGCCCGGCGGGCCGAACGCACCCGCCGGATCTGGGTTGCGGAACTGATGCGTGAGCATAAACCCATGCCCTATGCCCGGCACCGGGACCTCGCCGACCGTCTTTCCGGCACCGCCACCCAGCTTCGCCGTGCTGCCACGTTCGTAGGCGGCGTCCTCGTGCGGGAATCCTAGGGTGGCGTTCTTCCTCCTGTGCGCCGTTGTACTGCTGGCCGGCGCCTACGCCTTCCTCAACGGCTTTCATGATGCCTCCAATTCCGTGGCGACGTCAGTGCGCACCCGCGCCCTGACCCCCACGGTGGCCATCGCCCTGGCGTCCGCCTTCAACTTCCTGGGGGCGCTGGTCAGTACCGCCCTGGCCGTGGCCCTGACGGTCCGTTTTGTGGAACTGCCCGAGGGCCCGCAGGGGCTGGGCATCCTGATCGCGGGGCTTACGGCCGCCTGCGGCTGGGGTATCTGGACCTGGTGGCGGCGAATGCCTTCCTCCTCCACCCACGCGCTCGTGGGCGGAGTGGTGGGCTCAGGGGCGGCCTCAACCCTGGTGGGCGGGCAGAACATTGCCGGATCTTCCCGCGTGATCTGGGAACAGCTTGCGCTGCCTCTGCTGCTGTCCCCGGTGATCGCCTTCGCCCTGGCCTACCTGCTGGTTTTCCCCGCCACGTGGCTGATGCGGTACAGCTCGCCCCGCCGCGGTGACGCCGGGAACCGGATTGCGCAGTCCGTCTTCACCTCCGTCTTCTCCCTGGGCCACGGGATCCAGGACGGTCAGCGGACCATGGCCGTGGTGGTGCTCGCCCTGCTGGCGGCGGGTGAAACCACCGATGCGGGCATACCGACATGGGTCCAGGTTTCCGCTGCCCTGGCGTTGGCGGCCGGCACACTCTGCGGCGGCTGGCGGATTACCCACACCCTGGGCCACCGCCTGGTGCGAATGGATCCGCTGCGCGGCATGAGCGCCCAGGCGGTGAGTTCCTCCATGCTGTTCCTGGGCGCCTTCTGGCTGCATATCCCGCTGTCCAGCACCCAGACCATGGCCTCCGCCATTGTGGGCGCCGGAGCCAACCAGCGGTTCGCCACCGTGCGGTTCATTCCGCTGCGGGAAATCCTGGTCACCTGGCTGACCACTGCACCGGTGACCGCGGTCCTGGGCGGGATTCTGTTCCTGGCGCTGAGCCCCCTGCTGTAGGGGTTATCCGAAGCGGCCGGAGACGTAGTCCTCGGTGGCCTTCTCTGCCGGGTTGCTGAAGATAACCGGGGTGTCGGCGTACTCAATCAGCCGGCCGGGCTGGCCGGTGCCCGCAATGTTGAAGAACGCCGTCTTGTCCGAAACCCGCGCAGCCTGCTGCATATTGTGCGTCACGATCACCACCGTGTAATCGCTCTTGAGCTCCTCGATGAGGTCCTCGATGGCGAGGGTGGAGATGGGGTCCAGTGCCGAGCAAGGCTCATCCATCAGGATGACCTCGGGTGAGACGGCAATCGCGCGTGCAATGCACAGGCGCTGCTGCTGGCCACCCGATAGCCCCGACCCGGGCTTATCCAGCCGGTCGCGGACCTCTTTCCACAGGTTGGCGCCGGTCAGGGAACGTTCCACCAGATCATCAGCGTCCGCCTTGGAAATGCGCTTGTTGTTCAGCTTCACGCCTGCCAGCACGTTGTCCCGGATGGACATGGTGGGGAACGGGTTGGGCCGCTGGAAAACCATTCCGACGTGGCTGCGCACGGTCACGGGATCCACTCCCGGGCCGTACAGGTTTTCGCCGTCGAGCAGCACTTCGCCTTCAACCCGGGCGCCCGGCAGGACCTCATGCATCCGGTTCAGGGTGCGCAGGAAGGTGGACTTGCCGCAGCCGGACGGGCCGATGAACGCGGTGACGGAGCGGGGTTCAATGTTGATATTGACGTCCTGGACGGCAAGGAAGTTGCCGTAGTAGACATTCAGGTCTTTGACGTCGATGCGCTTGGACATGTGTTCCTTTGGGGTAAGTCGCGGCAGGGCTTAGCGGGAGGTCCGGGGGGCGAAGATCCGGGCGATCAGGCGTGCGGCCAGGTTCAGCAGCATCACCATCAGGATCAGGATCAGCGCCGCAGCCCATGCCCGCTGGGTGCTGGGATCCGTGTTCGTGGGCGAGGTGGGGCTCATCAGCTGCCGGTAGATGAACGTGGGCAGGGTGCTCATCCAGCCGGCAAAGGCATTGAAGTTGATGGTGTTCACAAAACCGGCCGTCACCAGCAGCGGGGCGGTTTCGCCGATGACGCGGGCAATAGCCAGGGTTACGCCGGAGGCAATGCCTGAAATGGCCGTTGGCACCACCACTTTCAGGATGGTCCGCCATTTCCGCACACCCAGGGCATAGGAGGCCTCGCGCAGTTCATTCGGAACAATCTTCAGCATTTCCTCGGTGGAGCGGACCACCACCGGGATCATCAGTACCGACAGGGCGACGGCGGCCACGAAGCCGGTGCGGGTGCCCGGACCAAACACGAGTCCGAAGAAGGCAGCGGCGAACAGGCCGGCCACGATCGAGGGGATGCCGGTCATCACGTCAACGAAGAAGGTGATGGCCCGCGAGAGGGCACCGCCGCGGCTGTATTCCACGAGGTACACGGCGGCCAGCAATCCCACCGGTACGGAAATCACGGTGGCCCAGAAGGTGATCAGCAGGGTGCCCACAATGCCGTGGTAGACACCGCCCAGGACCGGGGAACCGTCCTGGACCGTGGCGTTGTCCACTGCGCCGGTCATTCCGCCCATGGACGTGAGGAGGAAATCCGGGTTGAGGCCGGGCAGGCCCCGGACCAGGACGGTGAAGATGACCGAGACCAGCGGCAGCAGCGCCAGCAGGAATGCCCCGTAGACCAGGTTCGTGGCGAGCCGGTCCACGGCGTGCCGGCGGCCCTCCACCATCCAGGTCACGGCGGTGCCGCCGATTACGAAAATGAGCGCCGTGAAAATGGTGAAGGCAGCCACGGAAAAACCGATAAGGGCGGAGATTGCCGCACCCAGGACCACCGCTACGGCCAGGATGACCCATGGCATGTAGCGCGGCAGCCGGTTCTTGGTCAGCATTGCTCCGGGCCGGTTCAGTACGGAGGGTGATTCGAGCATCAGTTGGCTCCCGAGAATTCTTTGTGGCGGCTGATAATCCAGCGGGCAATGACGTTCACTGCCAGGGTGATCAGGAACAGCACGAGTCCGGCGGCGATCAGTTCGGAGAGACGCAGCCCGAACGCCTCAGGGAAGTTCAGGGCAATCTCCGCGGCAATGGTCTGGTTGCCGGGGCGGATCAGGCTGGCAATCAGGCCGCCGGAGGAAAGCACCAGTGCCACTGCCATGGTCTCACCGAGGGCACGGCCCAGGCCCAGCATCACTGCGCTGATCACGCCGGGGCGGGCGAAGGGGAACACGGCCATCCGGATCATTTCCCAGCGGGTGGCGCCCATGGCCAGGGCTGCCTCTTCATGCAGTTTGGGAGTCTGCAGGAAGATCTCGCGGGTCAGCGACGTAATGATGGGCAGCACCATCACGGAGAGCACAATGCCTGCCGTGAGCATGGTCTTGCCTGTCTGGCTTGCGGGCCCGGAGAACAGCGGGATCCAGCCCGCGTTCTCGGCGAGCCAGTTGTACGGTCCCACCAGGGCGGGGGCCAGCACTGTCATGCCCCAGGCGCCGTAGACCACCGAGGGGATGGCCGCGAGCAGGTCCACCAGGTAGCCCAGCCCCTGCGCCAGGCGGCGGGGCGCGTAATGGGAGATAAACAGCGCGACGCCGATCCCCACCGGGGTGGCGATCAGCAGTGCTATCGCCGCGGCAATGACGGTGCCGATGACCAGCGGCAGAATGTACTTGCCGAAGCCGCCGCCTCCGGAGATGTCGGACGGGTCGGCCAGGAAGGTCGGCAGCGCCTGCCACATCAGGAACACGGCCACGCAGAAGAGCACAAAGAGGATCAGGCACCCGGCTGCCACCGTGATGCCGGAGAAAATCTTGTCTCCGGCACGGCCGGCGCCGCCCTCACCAGTTATTGACTTGCTCGACAATGCTCAGACCCTTCGACGGTGTTGCGGGCTTTTCTATCAGTTTAGGTACTTTGCCCGGCGGGGCGGACCGGCTCCCCCGCCCGCGAACGGGGGAACCGGAGATAAATGCGGCGTTTAGGACCGGACGCTGATGGTCTCCAAGGCTTCGACAGCGCGTTCACGCAGAGCCGCGGAGAGCGGCGCGCTTCCGGTTGCCTCCGCTGCTGCCGCCTGTCCTTCCTCACTGACAACGTAGTCCCCGAAGGCACGGACAAGATCCACCGTCTCCTGGTCCTCGTAGCCGGTGCAGAATATGTGATAGCTCACCAGGACCACCGGGTAGGCCCCGGATTCTGCGGTGTCCCGGTCCAGCTGCATGGCCATGTCGGCAGCCGGACGGTTCCCGCCGGTGACCGGCGTGGAGGATTCGACGGCGAGTGCCGCTGCTTCGGCGCTGACGGGCACGTAGTTCCCGCCCACCTCTACCCGGACGGTCCCCAGATTCCCGGCGGCGGAGGCATCCGCGTAGGTAATCCCGCCTTCCGTAGCGGTCACGGTTGAAATGACGCCGCCCGTGCCGGATGCGTTTTCCCCGTTTGGCAGTCCGGCGGGCCATTCGCCGGAGGGCTTCTCCGTCCAGATCTCCGGAGCGGCGGCGGCAAGGTATTCGGTGAAGTTCTTGGTGGTTCCGGATTCGTCACCGCGGTGCACCGCGGTGATGGGAGTATCCGGCAGGCTGACGCCCTCATTCTGCGAGGCGATGGCCGGATCATTCCAGACCGTGATGTCACCCCGGAAGATGGCTGCCAGGGTGTCGGCGTCGAGATTCAGTTCACTGATGCCCTCCAGCTGGAACGCCACGGCAATCGGAGAGATATATGCGGGGATGTGCAGGGCGCCCTCCGGTCCGCAGACTTCCTCCGCGGCTGCGGCTTCTTCCTCATCCAAGTAGGCGTCGGAACCGGCAAACTGCACCCCGCCGGCCAGCAGCGCCTCGCGTCCGGCACCGGAGCCGTCCGGGGAGTACTGAACGGCAGCCTGCGGATTGGCTTCGCCGAAACCGGCGATCCAGGCCTGCATGGCCGAGTCCTGGGAACTGGCGCCGGCGCCCGAGAGGGTGCCCGCTACCGTGCTTTCCGAAGCCGCAGCGGGAGTGGAGGCGGGCGCTGCACTGTCCGTGCCGCAGGCTGCCAGGGCAAGCACGGCAACAGCGGATACTGACAGCAAAGAGGTGGTACGGCCGAGATTCTGAACCAACACGCTTTTCCCTTTCGAGGGTGGTGGGGCGCGGATGCGCCGGGAGGCTGGCCGCGCGGACGCTTCCGCTGTTGCGAAAGTCGCTGCACGTTCCTTCCCAAGCGTGGCTAAGCAAGGTGAACGGAAAGTTAACGGGGGCGGGGGAACCGTGGAACATCAGGGTCACCGCCATCCCGGTTACAGCCGGAAGTAACCGCGCCCACAGGTTCCGGTACCTCGCCCTAGACTGGGTCCATGCCCCAACGCAGCTCCTTCGCCAAAAGCCGGGGTTTCCTGCGGAACCGTGTCCGGGTGGGCCTGCAGCGAAGCCGGCATTCGGTCTTTCCCGCCCTGCAGATGACCGTCTGCGCCGTGGGCGCCTATGCCTTTGCCGAGTATGTACTTGGCCACGAAGGTCCGCTGTTCGCGGCCACCGCGGCCCTGATCTCGCTCGGTTTCTCACGCGAACCGCGCACCCGCCGGGTACTGGAAGTGGGAATCGGCTGCACCCTGGGCATCACCGTCGGTGAAATCCTGCTGACGCTGCTAGGCGTGGGGCTGATCCAGGCCGCCGTGGTGCTGTTTACCTCCGTGATGCTCGCGCGCTTCCTGGACCGCGGCGTCATCTTCACCACGCAGCTGGCCCTGCAGTCGCTGCTGGTGGTGTTGCTGCCGGCCCCCGACGGCGGCGTTTTCACCCGCAGCGTGGATGCCATTGTGGGTGGCGTCTTCGCCCTTGTGGTCACCATGCTTGCCCCGCGGGATCCCCGGCGCGAGCCCAAATCCAACATCCGGGAACTGCTGCACGAGCTCTCGGCGGTCCTGCGCCAATGCTCCGAGGCGATCGCCAAGAGCGATTCCACCGTCGCCTGGCACGCACTGGTCCGGGCACGCAATACCCAGCCCCAGTTGGACACCCTGGCCCGCAGCGTCCGGGATGCCCGGGAAGTTGCCCGCATTTCCCCTGCCTACCGGCGGTATCTGGCAGAGCTCGGTGATCTGCGCGGCTCTATCGGCTTCCTGGACCTGGCGGTGCGCAACAGCCGCGTCTTCGCGCGCCGAACGACGTCGGTCATCAACCACGCCTCGCTCAACGACGAGGCGATCGAAAACGTCGCCGAGGTCGTCAACGACACGGCCGACGCCGTCGACATCCTGGCCCGGGCGCTCGGCGGCGGGGAAGGCAATGACGCCAGGCTGCGCCATCTGCGCCAGGCACGCAACGAACTGGCCGCCGTGGGCAGCCGGTTGCATCCCAAGGCGCTGGGCATCACTGACCTGCAGGGTGATGCGCTGATCATGCTCTTCCGCCCCCTCGTGGTGGATCTGCTCGAATCCACCGGACTCACCCATGAAGAGGCGGTCACGTACCTCTCGGAGATCTAGCCGCCGGCTGGCCGAAGCACCGAACGGGCATCCGGCAGCCGGTTCCTATTCCCGTCGGTACTGTCCTCCATTTCCGTAACTGCGCGGCTTCGTACGCCGCGGGACTGTCGGTGCCGCGGGATAGCCTGAAGATATGGCAACAAAGACTGCACGGCCGAAGGCCGCCAATTACCGCTGCTCGGAATGCGGCTGGACCACGGCTAAATGGGTGGGCCGCTGCGGCGAGTGCCAGGCCTGGGGAACCGTGGAGGAAGCCGGGGAGGTCCTGGCCCGCACTACGGCCGCCACGGTGGTTGCCCGGCCCGCCCTGCGGATCGGTGACGTGGATGCCACCACGGCCGCCTACCAGGCCACCGGTGTGGGCGAACTGGACCGGGTACTCGGCGGCGGGCTGGTCCCGGGGGCGGTGATCCTGCTGGCCGGCGAGCCGGGCGTGGGTAAGTCCACCCTGCTCCTTGACGTTGCGGCACGCGTGGCTGGTGCCGGCCGTGATGTCCTGTACGTGACCGGCGAGGAATCCACCGCACAGGTGAAACTGCGCGCTGAACGCATCGGTGCCGTGTCCGATCACCTGTACCTAAGTGCCGAAACCGACCTTGGGCAGGCGCTGGGCCAGGTGGAGCAGGTGTCTCCGGGACTGCTGATTGTGGACTCGGTCCAGACTCTGAGCAGCACCGCAGTGGACGGCAGCGCCGGCGGCGTCAGCCAGGTCCGGGAGGTAGCCGCATCCCTGATCAATGCTGCCAAAACGCGGAACATGACCACCCTGCTGGTAGGGCATGTGACCAAGGACGGTTCCATTGCGGGTCCCCGGCTGCTGGAGCACCTGGTGGACGTCGTCTGCCAGTTCGACGGCGATCGGCATTCCCGGCTGCGCCTGCTGCGGGCGGTCAAGAACCGTTACGGACCCACGGATGAGGTTGGCTGTTTTGACCTGACCGAAGACGGCATTGAAGGACTCGCGGACCCGAGCGGGCTCTTCGTTTCCCGGACCAAGGATCCGGTTTCCGGCACCTGCATCACTGTGACGCTCGAGGGCAAGCGTCCGCTGGTCGCCGAGGTGCAGTCCCTGGTCGCTGAAACCGGCAACGCCCAGGCAAGGCGTGCCACCAGCGGCGTGGATTCCTCCCGGGTGGCCATGCTGCTTGCTGTCCTGCAACAGCGGGCGTCAATGAGCCTGGCCAAGGATGACAGCTATGTATCCACGGTGGGCGGCGTAAAACTGGGTGAGCCGGCGACGGACCTGGCGGTGGCGCTGGCCGTAGCCTCGGCAAAAATGAACAAACCTCTTCCGGCACAGCTGATTGCCTTCGGCGAGGTGGGCCTGGCCGGCGAGGTACGCCCGGTCCCGGGGATCGGGCGGCGCATCAACGAGGCCGAACGCCTCGGGTTTACGCACGCAGTGGTGCCTGCCTCTCCCAGCGGGCCCGGGAACATTCCGTCCGGTTTCAAGGTCCGCGAGGTCTCCACCCTGGCAGAGGCGCTCGAGCTGCTCTTTTAACCGTGCCCCCTCCGGCGCTGCTGCGGTTGCTTCTTACGCCCCGCCCCGCCAGGAGGGACGTGCCGGTGCGGCCGGCGTGGGGGCAGTGTACGGGAATCGCACACTAGTATAGGGACGGGCAAGTCTTGCCCGGAAAGCTCAGGGCCCACGGGCCGGAAGGAAGTGACCATGGCCCGCAGCCCGGAAGACGCATTGAAGGCCACTCTGGCCCGGGTTGCTCCCGGAACCGAACTCCGCGACGGTCTCGAACGCATCCTCCGCGGCCGCACCGGTGCCCTGATTGTGCTTGGTATCGACCGGACGGTGGATTCCATCTGTTCCGGCGGGTTTGATATCGGCATTGAGTTCTCCCCGACCAGGCTGCGGGAGCTGGCGAAGATGGACGGCGCCATTGTCTGCGACCGCGATGCCAGGAACATCCTGCGCGCCGCCGTGCAGCTGGTCCCGGACCACACCATCGAAACCCATGAGTCGGGCACCCGCCACCGGACGGCCGAACGCGTCGCCATCCAGACCGGCTTCCCGGTGATTTCGGTCAGCCAGTCAATGCAGATCATCCAGCTGTATATCGGCGGACTGCGCCACGTGCTGGAGGGTTCCGAACCCGTGCTGGCCCGCGCCAACCAGGCACTGGCCACCCTTGAGCGTTACCGCGCCCGGCTGGACCAGGTCACCAACTCCCTCTCCGCCCTGGAAATCGAGGCCATGGTGACGGTCCGCGATGTTGCCGTGACCCTGCAGCGCCAGGAAATGGTCCGCCGCATCTCGGAGGAAATCTCCCAGTACGTCCTTGAACTCGGCGTCGACGGCCGGCTGCTGTCCCTGCAGCTTGAGGAACTGACCACCGGGCTCGGCCCGGGCAGCGAAATGATCCTGCGGGACTACGCGGACCTGAATGACGGGCAGCGGAACCTCGAGGAGCAGATCGCCACGCTGCAGAACATGAGCTCCTCGGAAATGGTGGACCTGGGCAAGATCGCCTCCGTTGTGGGCTTCCAGCCCGGTCAGGACTCCCTCGAGGCTGTGGTTCAGCCGCGTGGTTACCGGCTGCTCAGCAACATCAAATCCGTTCCGCCGGCGGTATCCAACCGGCTGGTGGACCACTTCGGCGGTCTGCAGAACCTGATGGCTGCGAACATCGATGACCTGATGACCGTTGACGGCATCGGCGAACAACGTGCCCGGACCGTGCGTGAGGGACTGTCCCGGATCGCGGAAACCAGCCTGCTCGACCGGTTTATGTAGCCCGCCTACTCGAGCTGGAAAACGGCCTTTTCGCTGCTACTCTCCCCCAGCCGGGCGGTGAAGATGTAGTAGCCCGGATTGGGGTTGGAGGCCACTGCGGCGCACCCCGGGGCGGACCGGTTCCGGTTCCACGGGAAGTTCGCTGTTTCGGAGGCGCCGGGCTCCACCTTTTTCACCAGGTCCTTTGCACCGTCCTGGCAGTCCACCGATGAGAAGATGCGGTCTGATCCGCTGGTCACCAGGAACTCCATCTGCGAGGTGCCGACGTTGATTTCGCAGGCCGTTTCCCCCGCATTGGTGACTGTCAGCGTCAGGACAGGCGTGGCTCCGGCGGGGTACACCTCCGCATCGGTGGCCGCGGCAACCCTGACGCTTTCAGCCGGACACAGGGATCCGGGGGTTTCCTCCGCGGCTGCGCCGGTCTTTTGTTCCTTGCCAGGCGCCGGAGCCTCACCGGCCGGCGCTGCTGCCGGGGTGGTGAGCATGGGTACCGGGACCGTGGATTCCGCGGAAGCGGCCTGTTTCCCGCCGGAGAAAGCCCGGACTCCGGCTGCCACGGCGAATCCCAGTCCCACCAGGATCAGGAGCGCCAGGACGCCGGCAACTAGCCGCCGGCGCCGGTAGACGGCCGGACTGGGCCTGCGGGGAGCACCACCGGGACGCGATCCTGCCGGCTGCTGTCTTCCCTTGCCATCCATGTTTCAAGGCTAGGTATTCTCCGTACGATTACTGGGCGCACCACGCCGGTCAGTAGAGTATTGCTGGTCATAAGCGAGGGAGTGCCCATGAATCAACAGGTGCGGGAGCTGCACACCAGCATCACCGGCTGGTTCGCCGTGCATGCGCGCAAGTTGCCCTGGCGGGAACCCGACTGTACAGCCTGGGGTGTGCTGGTCAGCGAAATCATGCTGCAGCAGACCCCGGTAGTCCGTGTCCTGCCCGTTTGGCAGGAATGGATGCACCGCTGGCCTTCACCGGCGGCACTGGCCTCCGAATCGAGCGGTGAGGCGGTCCGTGCCTGGGGAAGGCTGGGTTATCCCCGCCGTGCGCTCCGGCTGCACGCAGCCGCCGCAGCGATCACGGAGGACTTCGGCGGCGAGGTCCCCTCCACCCACGCCGCCCTGCTCAGCCTGCCCGGCGTCGGGGACTACACCGCCGCGGCGGTGGCAGCCTTTGCCTTCGGGCGGCGGGAAACGGTGGTGGACACGAACATCCGCAGGGTCCACGCCCGGGCAGTCACCGGCAATGCCCTTCCCTCACCGGCCCTGACCGCCGCGGAGATGCGCCTGGCGCGTGAACTGATGCCCGACGGCGTGTCCGAATCGGTGGCCTGGAATGCTGCCGTGATGGAGCTGGGCGCCCTGATCTGCACGGCCCGGAACCCCAAGTGCAGCCAGTGCCCCGTGCTGGAGCAGTGTGCCTGGGTGTCCGCGGGCAGGCCGGACCCGCACTACGTTCCCAAAGGCCAGGCGTGGGCGGGCACCGACCGGCAGGTGCGCGGCGCCATGATGGCTGTGCTGCGGAACGCTCAGGCCCCGGTGCAGCGGGCCCTGCTGCTGCACCCTCCGGTGAATCTGGTCCCCTCCCCCGCGGCCGGCGAACTCGACCCGCTGGCCGCCCTGCACCGCCTGGCTGCTCCGCAGGAGCAGATGGAACGTGCCCTGGCAGGGCTGATCGCAGACCGGCTGGCGGCCGAGGACGCCCGCGGGGTCTCGCTTCCCTAGATTTCGCCGAAGCCGTTCCGGACCTCGGTCCCCAGCAGTTCAATGGCACGCGCAGCGTCCGGCCCGGATGCGGTGGCGCTGAGCGTCTCACCCGGCTTGAGTCCCAGGGTCATCAGCATCATCACGGACTTGCCGTCCACACCGTTTACCGTGATTTCCGCATCCAGATCCGCCAGGAGCTGGGCGACGGCGGCGGCGGGACGTGCATGCAGGCCCATCGGATTTACCAGTGTCCAGGCGCCCGAGACTTCCTCCGTCGCAGCCGCAGCACCGGATGCAGTCCCGGCGTCAGCCCCGCCGGCGGCGGCGCTCCTGTCCTCTGTGGGGGCGCCTCCGCCGGCGTAGGATGCACCGGCGGATTCTGCAGCTGAGAGCACCTCCGCCAGGCTTTTGCCCGTCTGTGCGGAGACCGCAGCGGCCACTGCACCTTCCACCAGGGGCGCATTAGCCATCCGCACCCGCTCCTGCTGCTCCGGGTCCAGGAACTCCATGGCCATTTCAGCGGTCATCACCGCGGATCCGAGGTCCGTGAGGAGCACCGCGCCGTCGCCCTGATCCGTTTCGGCTATTCCGGCCTGGATTTTCTCGAGGCTGGTACCGATACCGCCGTCGTCGGTCCCTCCGGCCGCAGCCAGCCGCACGTCGGCAGCCATTTGCGCCGCCAGCTCACAAACTCCCTCAGCGAGTTTCGCGCTGTGCGAGACAATCACCAGCCCCACGCTCATGCTGCTGCCTCCGCGGCCCGGACTGCCGACTGCAGGATCAGCGCGGTGGAGGCAGCTCCGGGGTCCAGATGGCCGGCGCTCCGCTCACCCAGATAGCTGGCCCTGCCCTTGCGGGCCACCAGCGGTTCCGTTCCCGCCAGACCGGCCTCGGCAGCGTTGGCGGCGGCAATCAGGATCCCGGCAGGGGTGGAGTCGGCGGCCTGCGCGGTGGCCGCGGCGTCCACAGCCGGAGTCCACGCGTCAATCATGGTTTTATCCCCCACCTCCGCCTTGCCGCGTGCCACAATCCCGTCACGGGCGGCAGTGAGCACGGCAACTAGCTCCGCGGGTCCCAGGGCCCCCGAATCTCCCGCCGCCGTCGCGGCACGCAGGAAAGCCGTCCCGTACAGGGGACCCGCAGCGCCGCCCACCTTGGACATCAGGGTCATTGCCGCAGTTTTGAACACGGCCCCGGGCGTGTCCGGCGTGCCGTCCGTGTCCAGTTTCTCCACGATGGCGCTAAAGCCGCGTTCCATGTTCTCGCCGTGGTCGGCATCGCCGATTTCACGGTCCAATGTGGTCAGGCGCTGCCGGTTTTCAGCGATGACCCTGGCACTGTCGTGCATCCACCGGTCAGCCCATGCTGCATCCAGTTCCATGCCTACTCCCCCCACCGCAGCGCCGGTGTCTTCACCGGTGAGTCCCACAGTTGTGTCAGTTCATCGTCGAGGCGCAGCACAGTGACCGACGCGCCTTCCATTTCCAGGGCAGTGATGTAGTTCCCCACCAGGGACCGCTCCACGCTCACACCACGTTCCGCCAGGATCTGTGCTGCACGCCGGTAGACAATGTAGAGCTCACTCAGCGGGGTCCCGCCCATGCCGTTGACGAACAGCAGCACCTTGTCCGAGGAGGTGATCCCCAGATCGCTGAGCACCGGTTCCATCAGCTGGTCAGTGATGGAGTCCGCGTTGGTCATGGGAACCCGGTGCCGCCCGGGCTCGCCGTGGATGCCAACACCCATTTCAATCTCATCGTCGGCGAGGGTAAAGCTCGGCTCACCGGCATGGGGAACGGTGCAGGGGGCCAGAGCCACGCCCATGGACCGCACATTCGCGTTCACCCGCTCGGCGACCTCCGTCACCTTGGCCAAGTCGTCCCCGCGTTCCGCGGAGCCTCCGGCGATCTTTTCCACCAGCACGGTGCCCGCCACGCCACGGCGCCCGGCGGTGTAGGTCGAGTCCTCCACGGCGACGTCGTCGTTGACCACCACCGTGCGGATATCGATGCCCTCAACCCCGGCAAGTTCGGCGGCCGTCTCAAAGTTGAGGATGTCGCCCGTGTAGTTCTTGACGATGAGCAGGACACCGGAGCCTGAATCGCTTTCGACAATCGCCGGAAGGATCTGGTCCGGCGTGGGCGAGGTGAAAACCGCGCCTGGAACGGCTGCGGTCAGCATGCCCGCGCCGACATACCCGCTGTGCAGCGGCTCATGTCCGCTGCCGCCGCCGGATACCAGCGCCACCTTCCCCCGCACCGGGGCATCGCGGCGGATCACGTAATCCGGATCCAGATGCACCTTCACCAGGTCGCGGTGGGCAATTTCGAATCCCTGCAGTGATTCCGCCACCACGGATCGGGGATTATTGATGAGTTTTTTCATGGCGCTGGAACTCCTTCGTTGCACAGAACAATCCCGTGTCCCCCCGTCTCGACACTACCTGCGCGGTGCGCCGCGCAACAGGGTCGGCAGTCCGGCGGCGGCCCGGTATCCGGGCAACAAAAAAGCGGGAGGGTGACCCCTCCCGCTTTCCGGCGCCGATACGGCGCGTCACACTCTTTGAGGGTTACTTGCCCTTGAAAGCGTCCTTGATGTTCTCGCCGGCGTCCTTGACGCTGGACTTCGCCTGGTCGCCGTGACCTTCGGCTTCCATCTGCTCGTTGCCGGTGGCCTTGCCGAGGCCTTCCTTCACCTTGCCGCCAAGGTTTTCGGCCTTGTTCTGCATCTTGTCATCTGCGCCCATTACTGAACTCGCTTTCTGATCGGCTTCCGGACCGTGCAACCCACCGGGCTGCCTACCGGACATCCGCCCGGCCGTTCCGTCGGCATCGTTTGATGCTAAGTATCCTTAGCTTATCGTGCCGCGACGGGGCCCGCCACCTGAGACGGAACGCGCGCGCCGTCCGGGTGGGCGGGGCCGGACCGCCGGAGGACTTGCAGAGGAGTCCGGAGGAGCCGCTGAAGGCCCTAGAGCCAGCGGATCATCCGGGTATTGCCGAGCGTATTCGGCTTCACCCGGGCCAGATCCAGGAACTCCGCGACACCTTCATCATGGGAACGCAGCAGCTCCGAGTACACCACGGGATCCACTGCATTCTGGTTCTCCATGATCTTGAAGCCATGCCGTTCGAAGAAGTCCACTTCAAAGGTGAGGCAGAAAACCCGGGCCACGCCTATGTCCAGCGCATCACCCAGGAGGGTTTCCAGCAGGGCATGCCCCACTCCGCGGCCCCGCCAGGACGGGTCGGTGGCCAGCGTGCGTACCTCCGCCAGGTCTTCCCACATCACGTGCAAGGCACCGCAGCCAATCACGGCGCCGTCACCGTCTTCAGCAATCCGGAATTCCTGCAGCCCCTCGTAGTAGGCCACCGCTTCCTTGGCAATCAGGACCCGCTCCCGCGCCAGCGGGGCCACCAGCCGGCGGATGTCATGGACATCGGCGGTTCGGGCACGGCGGACGGTGATCTGGGACGCGGACATCATCGGTCCAGTCTAGGCCTTCCCGCCTGCCCGGCTCAGGGAGTCCGTAACACGGGGAAAGCCCGACGGCGGGCCCGGACCCGCAGCACGGCTTCCGGACGGGCAGACAAAAAGGAGCCCCGGAAAATCCGGGGCTCCTTCTTTTATGCGGGATGCCTGCGCTTACTCGCCGACTCCGGCTTCAATGGCCGGATTGGCCTCTTCGATGGCCTTCGGCACGCCGTGGCCGTGGAAGGTGAACTTTGCTTCGTCACCCTCCCCTTCCACATCCACCGAGATGAGCTCGCCGGGCTTGATCTCTCCAAAGAGGATCTTCTCGGAGAGCTGGTCCTCGATTTCGCGCTGGATGGTCCGGCGCAGCGGCCGGGCACCCATGGCGGGATCGTAGCCGCGGGTCGCCAGCAGCACCTTGGCAGCCGGCGTGAGCTCCAGGGTCATGCCCTTGTCTGCCAGGCGCTTGCCCAGGCGGTCCAGGAACAGGTCCACAATCTGGACAATCTCTTCCTGGGTCAGCTGCGGGAAGACCACGGTGTCATCAACACGGTTGAGGAACTCGGGGCGGAAGTGCTGGCGCAGCTCCTCCGTGACCCGGGCCCGCATCCGGTCGTAGCCGGTCTTGGTGTCCGTGCCGGACTGGAAGCCGGTCATAACACCCTTGGAGATGTCCTTGGTACCAAGGTTGGTCGTCATGATGATGATGGTGTTCTTGAAGTCCACCATCCGGCCCTGCGCATCCGTCAGGCGTCCGTCTTCGAGGATCTGCAGGAGCGAGTTGAAGAGGTCCGAGTGGGCCTTCTCCACCTCGTCGAACAGCACCACGGAGAACGGCTTCCGGCGGACCTTTTCGGTCAGCTGGCCGCCCTCTTCGTAGCCCACGTATCCGGGGGGAGCACCGAACAGGCGCGAGACCGTATGCTTCTCGGCGTACTCGGACATGTCCAGGGTGATCAGGGCATCCTCGTCGCCGAACAGGAACTCGGCGAGGGCCTTGGCCAGTTCGGTCTTGCCGACGCCGGTGGGGCCGGCGAAGATGAACGAGCCGCCCGGACGCTTCGGGTCCTTCAGTCCGGCACGCGTACGGCGCATGGCCTGCGAGATGGACTTGATGGCCTGGTCCTGGCCGATCACGCGCTTGTGCAGTTCGTCTTCCATCCGCAGCAGGCGGGTGGATTCTTCCTCGTTCAGCTTCACCACGGGGATGCCGGTGGAGTTGGCGAGTACTTCGGCGATGAGTTCCTCATCCACCTCGGCAATGTCATCCAGGCCGCCGGACTTCCACTGGCGTTCCTTCTCCGCACGCTGATCCTGGAGCTTCTGCTCCTTATCGCGCAGGGAGGCCGCACCTTCGAAGTCCTGGGAGTCGATTGCCGACTCCTTCTCCATCTTCAGTGCGGAGATCCGCTCGTCGATTTCCTTCAGCTCCGGCGGGGCCGTCATCCGGCGGATCCGCAGGCGTGCGCCGGCTTCGTCGATCAGGTCAATAGCCTTGTCCGGGAGGAACCGGTCGCTGATGTAGCGCTCCGCGAGGGTTGCGGCGGAGGCCAGTGCGGCATCAGTGATGGACACCCGGTGGTGTGCTTCGTAGCGGTCACGCAGGCCCTTGAGGATCTCAATGGCGTGCGCCACCGACGGCTCGGCAACCTGGATCGGCTGGAAGCGGCGTTCCAGGGCAGCATCCTTCTCGATGTGCTTCCGGTACTCATCCAGCGTGGTGGCACCGATGGTCTGCAGCTCGCCCCGGGCCAGCATCGGCTTCAGGATCGAGGCAGCATCAATGGCGCCTTCGGCGGCACCTGCACCAACGAGAGTGTGGATTTCGTCGATGAACAGGATGATGTCGCCGCGGGTGCGGATTTCCTTGAGGACCTTCTTCAGCCGCTCCTCGAAGTCGCCGCGGTACCGGGAACCGGCAACGAGGGACCCGAGGTCAAGGGTGTAAAGCTGCTTGTCCTTCAGCGTCTCCGGGACGTCGCCGCGGACGATCGCCTGGGCCAGGCCCTCGACAACTGCGGTCTTGCCAACGCCGGGTTCGCCGATGAGGACGGGGTTGTTCTTGGTCCGCCGCGACAGCACCTGCATCACGCGTTCCATTTCATGCTCGCGCCCAATGACGGGGTCGAGCTTGGCTTCGCGCGCGGCCTGCGTGAGGTTGCGGCCAAACTGGTCCAGCACCACGGATCCGGCCGGCTGGCCTTCCTGCTGCTGGCCACCGGTGGAGACGGGCTCCTTGCCCTGGTAGCCCGAAAGCAGCTGGATGACCTGCTGGCGCACACGGTTCAGGTCAGCACCAAGCTTGACCAGGACCTGTGCGGCCACGCCTTCACCTTCACGGATCAGGCCGAGCAGAATGTGTTCGGTGCCGATGTAGTTATGGCCGAGCTGCAGGGCTTCACGGAGTGAAAGCTCCAGCACCTTCTTGGCCCGCGGGGTGAAGGGGATATGACCGGTCGGGGCCTGCTGGCCCTGACCGATGATCTCCTGCACCTGCTCGCGGACAGCACCAAGCGAGATGCCCAGGGATTCAAGGGCCTTAGCTGCGACACCTTCACCCTCATGAATGAGCCCAAGCAAAATGTGCTCGGTGCCGATGTAGTTGTGGTTGAGCATGCGGGCCTCTTCTTGGGCAAGCACGACAACGCGACGGGCACGGTCGGTAAATCTTTCAAACATGAGGCACACTCCTAGCTAACGCGTAATTCGATGCTACGTGCCTGAAGGGTGCATTTGGGGCTTGTTCGCCGTCGGCGTGAGAGCCCGGACGGTTCTAGCCTTGCGCGGCCCGGTAGGCGTCGATGATCTCGCTGTTGACGCGGCCCCGTTCGGAGACTGTGTAGCCGTTCTTGCGGGCCCATTCACGGATCTGCGCTGCTTCGTTGCTGCGGTTTGAGCCGGAGCTGCGCGGACGGCCCGTGCGGCCGCCAACCTTCCGGCCGGCGTCTACGTATGCCTTAAGGGCATCACGCAGGTTTTTCGCATTGTCCTTTGACAGATCAATCTCGTACTGTGACCCATCCAGGGCGAACCGCACGGTCTCATCCGCACTTCCGCCGTCCAGGTCGTCAACCAGAATAATTTTTACCTTTTGCGCCATGACAGGCTCCTAAGCAGCTATAAACGGGAAGATTTTATGAGACCACTTAGAGTATGACGCAATTGGTAAAGCCCCGTCAAAGTACCCGGCTATTTATTTTGTTCTTCTCCCGGTTTTTCCCGATCTTTCTCGAGTACACTCTGTTCCGCTTCCCGTTCGGCCTCGGCAAGGGCCTGGCGCTCCGACCGATCCGAGTTAAGCAGGGCCTTCATCACGAAATAAAAGAGAGCCGCAACACATACGGATGGCAAGAGTACTTCTACATATTCCATGTCTAACCCAATTCCGGCTTTAGGAGCGGAAACAAAATTGTTTCCCTGATTCCTGCATTCGTGAAAAGCATCACAAGGCGGTCTATTCCGAGACCGATGCCGCCCATGGGGGGTGCGCCGTATTCCAGCGCCCGCAGGAAGTCTTCATCGAGGGCCATGGCCTCGTCGTCGCCGTCGGCCGCGAGACGGGACTGGGCAGTGAGCCGTTCGCGCTGGATCACCGGGTCAATCAGCTCGGAGAACGCGGTTCCGCGCTCCATGCCGCCGATAATCAGGTCCCATGCTTCGATAAGCCGCGGGTCATTCCGGTTCGGCCGGGCGAGCGGCTGGGCGGAGGGCGGGTAGTCGTAGACAAAGGTGGGCTGCAGCAGGGTCGGCTCCACAATTTCGCCGAAGAGTTCAATCACCAGCTTTTCCGCATCCCACTTCGGGTCCACCTTCACGTTGTGCCGTTCGGCAATGGTGCGCAGGGTATCCGCGTCGGTATCCGGGGTGATCTCGGTGCCGACGGCTTCGGAGAGGCCCGGGTAGACACTCAGCCACCGCCACTCGCCGTCCAGGTCAATGGTTCCGGCGGCTGTTTCAATCTGCCGGCTGCCCAGCAGATCGGCGCAGTGCAGGATGATTTCCTTCATCCGCTCCGCCATCACGTACTGGTCGGCGTAGGCCTCGTAGCATTCCAGCGTGGTGAACTCGGGGGAATGGGTGGAGTCCACACCCTCGTTGCGGAAGATCCGGCCGATCTCGAAGACCCGCTCGATTCCGCCGACGACGGCGCGCTTGAGGTAGAGCTCGGTGGCAATGCGCAGGGTCATTTTCTGGTCGAAGGCATTCAGGTGCGTTTCGAACGGCCGGGCGGCTGCACCGCCGTGGACCAGCTGCAGCATGGGTGTTTCCACCTCCACGTAGCCGTGGCCGTGCAGGGTGTCGCGGACGCCGCGGATCACTGCTGCACGCTTGTAGACCATGTCCCGGGCTTCCTCGCGCACCATCAGGTCCACGTAGCGCTGGCGCACCCGGGTTTCCTCATTCAGTCCGGCGTGCAGAACCGGCAGCGGGCGCAGCGCCTTGGAGGCCATGGACCAGGACTGTGCCATCACGGAGAGTTCGCCGCGGCGCGAAGAGATGACTTCGCCGCGGATAAAGACGATGTCGCCCAGGTCCACGAGGGACTTCCAGTCCGCCAGGGATTCCTCGCCGACGACGCCGAGGCTGAGCATGGCCTGGAGCCGGGTGCCATCGCCTTCCTGCAGGGTGGCGAAGCAGAGCTTTCCGGTGTTGCGGATAAAAACGACGCGTCCGGTAACGCCCACAATTTCGCCGCTGGCCTGGTCTGCCTCGAGGTGGCCGAACTTGTCGCGTACTTCCTTCAGGGAGGCGGTGCGCTCCACGCCTACCGGGTAGGCCTCGTCTCCGCGGTCGAGCAGCCGCGACCTCTTCTCGGCGCGGATGCGCATCTGTTCGGAGGTGTCTGCGGCTTCGGGAACGGAGTTAGATGTGGTCACGGTTATTAAGTTTACAGAGCATAGCGGCGCTCCCGGTCCCCGGCCGTGTGCCCGGCGGCGGGCACGGGCCGGGGAAGGGAAGTGCTAGCGCAGTACCTCGTTGTCGATCAGCCGAACCGGGCCAACCCGTGCAGCCAGCAGGGCGAGGGCTTCACCCTCCAGCGGTGCGGAGGTCTCCAGCGGTTCAAGGGTCCGGGGATCCACTACCTCGAAGTAGTCCAGGTCCACGCCCGGCTGTGACCTGATCAGTTCGACGGCGGCTGCCAGGTCCAGCGGCTGACCCGCGGCTGCCCGTTCCCTGAGCTGCCGCAGCGCCGTTGACAGGATGAGGGCGGCCTGCCGCTGGCCGGCGTCGAGGAAGCGGTTGCGGCTGGATTCGGCCAGGCCGTCCGCCGCGCGCACTATCGGCACCGCGGTGATTTCCACCGGGAAGTTCAGGTCCGCGACCATCCGGCGGATCAGCGCCACCTGCTGGGCGTCCTTCTGCCCGAAGTAGGCACGGAAACGTGCCGGGACGGGCGGGGCAGCATAGTGGAAGAGCTTGCCGACCACCGTCAGCACCCCGTCGAAGTGCCCGGGCCGGGAGGCCCCTTCCCACCGGGTGCCCATGGTGCCGGCGCTCAAACGCACCAGCGGAGCGCCGCCGGGGTACACCTCTTCTTCGGCGGGGGCGAAGACCAGGTCCACGCCGGCACGTCCGAGCAGTTCGAGATCAGCATCCAGGGTGCGGGGGTAGCGCTCCAGATCGGCGGGGTCATCAAACTGCAGCGGGTTCACGAACACCGAGGCGGTGACGACGTCGTTCTCCGCCCGGGCGGCGGCCATCAGGGCGGCGTGCCCCTCATGCAGTGCACCCATGGTGGGGACCAGGGCGAGGGAAGGCCGCCGGGCGGGATCGGCGGCCGCCGCCTTCTGCAGCAGTTCTTCGGTGGCCGAACGCAGTTCGGCGGCTGTGGTGACGAGGCGGGGGGTGTTCAACGCTGTCCTTCTGTATCTGTATCTGTGTCATTGGTGGAAGTGGTGTCCCGGTCCGGCTGCAGCGCCTTGAGGATGGCCTCACCCTGTTCGGCGGTGAGCAGTCCGCGGGCCACGGCCCTGACGGCGGTGGCGGCGGAGAGCGCCTGGTAGGCGGAGCGGAGATCTTCGGTGCCGGCGACGGCCAGCGCGTCCGTGTGGGCGGATACGGTCCCGACGTCGCCGCGTGCCACCGGCCCTGTGAGGGCACCTTCCCCGGAGGCCAGCGCGTTTTCCAGGGAGGCGCGCATCAGCGGTCCCAGCAGGCGGTCCGGGTGCTCGACGTCGATGCCGGCCAGCAGCTGGGTGGATTGCGAGGCGAGCGTGACCAGGTGGTTGGAGGCATGGGCCAGTGCTGCGTGATAGAGCACCCGGTCCGCTTCATTGATGACCACGGGTTCGGCACCCATCTCCACCACCAGCGCCTGGGCGATGGGCAAAACCGCGGCAGGGGCGGTGACCCCGAACGAGGCGTCCGTCAGACGGGTCAGGTCCAGGCTCATGCCGGTGAATGTCATGGCCGGGTGCAGGGCAAGTGGAATGGCTCCGGCAGCACGCGCCGGGGCGAGGATCTCGGTCCCGAACCGGCCGGAGGTATGTGCCACAAGCTGTCCGGCCTGCCAGGCACCGGTCTTCGCCAGCCCGGAGACCAGCGGGCCCAGGGCATCGTCCGGGACGGCCAGCAACACCAGTTCGGAACGTTCAACAATGTCCGGGATCTCAAGGACGGGGACCCCGGGAAGGAGGTTTTCCGCCCGCTCGCGGCTGGCCTCGGAGACTGCGGAGACACCGACGATCGCGTGTTCAGCTGCGCGCAGGGCAGCGCCCAGGACAGCACCGACCCGGCCGGCGCCGATGACGCCGACCCCCAGGCGGCCGCGGCGGCGGCGTTCTTCGGCGGAATCAGCGGTGTTCATGGGGCGGGTTCTCCTGTGGGACGGGGGCGGGGCCGGGTTCCGGCTGCGGGGCGGGCTCCGGTGCGGGTGCGGGTTCCGGTGCGGGTGCGGGTTCCGGTGCGGGTGCGGGTTCCGGCTGCGGGGCGGGTTGGGGCTGGGGCTGCGGGACGGGTGCGGGCTCAGGAGGAGAGGCTGCGGGGCGGAGCCATTGTTCGGGCAGGTCCCGCCGGCGGGCGGAGCGGGCGCGAAGTGCCTGGTCATCCAGCAGCCGGCCGGCGACGTCGGCATCCATTTCCACCACTTTGGGAGAAACCGGCCCCGGCGTGGAGTGCAGCACCAGGTCCGCGAGCCGCTGCAACCGCTGCACCGGACCCTGCTCCAGCGCCAGGGACTGGGTCCGGCTGTGCGGAACCACGTCCAGCGCCCGCCAGAAGAAACCGTGCCGGGACAGCAGGGCCGTCTCCGTTACCAGATAGCCGTTCCGGCGCCACGCGAATGGTGAGCGCCAGCGTGCGCGGCGGGGTGAGACGGTGAACCCTGCATCGGTGCCGCTACCGGTCATGCCCGCGGTGAAGACCGTGACCGGATCCCCGGTTCCCGGGTCCGGCAGGATCAGGGCCAGCATCTGGAACACTTCCTGCGCAGTACCCACGGGCAGCACACGGGTGCGCGCCGCTCCGTCCCCGCCCGCAGCCACGCCGTAGCCGGCCACGTTGACGGATACCGAGTACCACCCGGTGATCCGCCACAGCGGGGACTGCCGGACGGCCAGTGCCTGGATGCGTCCCGGCGGCACGGACTGAGCCCGGGTGTCCAGCAGCCCGGAATGGATCCGGATGCCGTCGCGTGAAACCGAGGCGCGGAAGTTGAAGGAGGAGCTGAACATCTGCCAGTACGCACTGCCGAACCCGAAAATAATCGGCACCATGGCCGCGAAGGACGCCGGTTCTCCGGTGACGGCGGTCAGCACAATGACCCCGGCAATGGCCAGGACAAGGAAAACCGTGGTGCCGGAGAGGAGCGCGGAGGCAATGACACGGCCGGCTGACAGGGCCAGGATCTGCCGTTCGCCAGGCACGGTGTCGGAGGCGCCCGGCTTGGCGGGGTCGGTACTGCCCGGCTGCGCATCGCCTGCACCCGACGCGCCGGCCAGGATCCGCTGGCGCAGCTGCTGGGCATCCGCCAGGCGCAGGTAGGCCAGCCGCACGGCGGACTCCCCGGCGTCGGCCACTTCAAAACGCAGTTCTGCGAGCCCGAAAATGCGGGCCAGCAAAGGCTGGACAATGTCGATGGCCTGGACCCGGTCCAGCCGTGCCTGCCGCTGCTGGCGGAACAGGACCCCCGAGTGCACGCGGATGTGTTCGCCGGTGAGCTGGTACCGGGTGAACCACCAGGAAAGGAAGAAGGAAACGGCAATGACCAGCAGTACCGCGCCGATTGCGAGCAGTGACCATAACAGCGCCTGGCCTTCGGGCAGCCGTGTCCCGTCACCGGCGAAAACCGCTTCAAGCTGGTCACGTCCCACGAAGTAGGCCAGTGCCGCCAGTGCCAGCCAGCCCCTGACCATCGGGGAGACCGGGTGCACCCGCTGCCACTCCGGTTGCTGTTTGGCCGTGGCAACGGTGTCATCCACCGTTGAAGGTTCCGGCTC
This sequence comes from Arthrobacter zhangbolii, assembly GCF_022869865.1. Taxonomy (NCBI): domain Bacteria; kingdom Bacillati; phylum Actinomycetota; class Actinomycetes; order Micrococcales; family Micrococcaceae; genus Arthrobacter; species Arthrobacter zhangbolii. Next base: position 98,144 of record NZ_CP094984.1, on the reverse strand, counting down.
CCGGCCCGGCCCGGGGACGGTGCCGCTCACAGTCCGGCCAGCTGCGCTTCGCCGCGCGCCGACAGGTGTTCGCGCAGGCGGGCGCCTTCTTCGGCGGGCAGCCCTGCGATGGCTGCATTGGTTCCCGGGGCTGCGGTGTGGAGCTTCAGGGTGCAGAGGCCGAAGGCCCGTTCCAGGGGTCCCACTGCCACGTCCACGTACTGCATCCGCCCGTAGGGGACCACCAGGGTGCGCTGGAAAAAGATGCCGCGGCGCAGCAGCAGGTCCTCGTTGCGTTCGGCGTATCCAATGGCGCGGACCTGGCGGGGAAGCAGAAGTCCCCGCCACAGCAGGGTGACGGCGAAGAACGCGGGCAGCCCCCAGGCCAGCCAGGCCGGATAGCCGGGCCATACACCGGTCAGCAGCAGCACCAGCGGAATACCGGTCAGCGCAATGGTGATGACGGTTTCAACAGCCCAGCCCAGCAGCCGCACCCGCAGGTACTTGGGCGAGACGTGCTGCCAGTCCACGGCGGGCGGGTCAATCGCTTGGCTAGGCATATTCTTCCCCGTCTTCGGTCCCGGGCGCGGACCCGGTTCCGTCCTTGTCATCCGGCGGCAGCTTGCAGAACCGCTCCACGGTCAGTCCCGCAGCGATCATAACCATTCCCCCGATACCTACCGCCAGCGCAGTCCACGTAGGTGCATGACCGGGCCGCAGGGACAACAGCGGCAGCAGCGCCAGAAACACGGCAGCATGCCAGCCCAGCAGCAGGGACCCGGCGTAGGTAATGGCCTGGGCCAGGACCACCGTCCGTGCGGCGGCAATGGGGTTCAGCGTCCGGTCCCGGCTTCCGTTGCGCCAGCGGCGCACCCGCAGTCCGAGCACCAGAGTCACTGCCACCACCACAACAATGGCCAGCAGGGCCGCGGGGCTCAGCACGGGAGCCGGATAGCCGTTTTCGGACAGGAAGGAGTTCACGGCCCAGCCGACGACGCCGGCGGCCACGGCGATCACGGCCAGCCAGCGGTAGCGGATGGTACTCACGGACTCAGTCTCCTTCGAAGATTTCGAGCCCGGGAAGATCCTCGGCGCGGGCGGCCAGCTCGGCCACGGGTACCGAGTCCAGCCGGGCATCCGGTTCCATCCACGCCCAGGGCTGCAGGACAAAGGCCCTGCCGGCGGCACGCGGGTGCGGAATGGTCAGATCGGGTTCATCCAGATGCAGGTCACCGTAGGTGATGATGTCGACGTCGAGTGTCCGCGGCCCCCAGCGGACCTCACGTTTGCGGTGGTGCCGGGCCTCAACGGCCTGGCAGTGTGCCAGCAGGGCATGGGGCTCCAAACCGGTTTCCACCGCCACCACCAGGTTCAGGTAGTCGGGCTGCTCCGGGCCGCCCACGGGCCGGGTCCGCACCACCGGGGACACAGCGGCCAGCCGCATGTCCGGGTGGTCGGCGAGGTCTGCCACCGCCGCTGACAGGGTGTCCCGGCTTTCGCCGAGATTGCTGCCCAGGGCAAGGATGGCATGCACGGTGCTCATTCGCGCTCCCGGAGGATTGTGACCGCTACATCGCCGAACGTAACGGCGATGGGTGCCTTCGGTTTGTGCACGGTCACTTCCACGGCAGCCAGCACCGGGAAGGCGGCCAGCACCGTGTCGGCGATCCGGCCGGCAAGCGCCTCGATCAGGTTCAGCGGCTCGCCGGTGATGACCTTCACTGCGCACTCGGCCACCTCACCGTAGTGTGCCGTCAGCGTCAGGTCATCAGTGGCCGCTGCCGGGCCGAGGTCGGTGAACAGCACCAGATCCACAATGAAGGGCTGTCCGTCGCGGCGCTCCTCGGGAAAAACACCGTGGTAGCCCGTGGCGGATATCCCGGTCAGGGTGATCCGGTCCGGTGCCGTGGTTCCGCGCCGGTCGGTGCCGGCGGTTCCGGGCATGCCTATCCCTTCCAGGCCGCAGCGGCCTTGACGGCGTCGAGGCTGGCCTGCACGTTGTGTACCCGCACTGCCCAGACGCCCGAAGCGGCGGCCAGTGCGCTCACTGCGGCAGTGGCGTTGTCGCGTTCAAGCGGAGGAGCCGCCTTGCCGAAGCTGGTGAGCAGGGAGCCGAGGAACCGCTTGCGGGAGGCGCCAATCAGTACCCGGTGGCCCAGTGCACCTATCCGGTCGATGCCGCGCAGCAGCGCCCAGTCATGCTCGGCTGTCTTGGTGAACCCCAGTCCGGGGTCAAGAATTATCTGCTCCGGCGTCACGCCTGCGGCATAAAAACGGTCCCGGACCTTGGTGAGTTCTTCCACGACGTCTTCGACGACGTCGTCGTAGGTCGCGTTGGGATCATTGCTGCGTACGCTGCCGCGGCTGTGCATCAGGATGTAGGAAACGCCCGTCCGCGCCACCAGGGATGCCATGGCCGGATCGGTTTCCGTCCCGGAAACATCGTTGATGATCAGCGCACCGGCGCCGATGGCCTTCTCCGCGGTGGAGGCATTCATGGTGTCCACACTGACCAGGGCACCGGCCCGGACCAGGGCCTCGATCACCGGCAGGACACGTTCCTGCTCTTCCTCAGCGGAAATGCGGACGGAATCGGGGCGGGTGGACTCACCGCCGACGTCGATGATGTCCGCACCGTCGTAGTGCATCTTCAGGCCGGCGCGGATGGCGGCGTCGGTATCCGCGAAGCGGCCGCCGTCGCTGAAGGAATCCGGGGTGACATTCAGGATGCCCATCACCAGGGTGCGGTCAGCGGGGAGGTCGTCGAATGTGCGGGCAGCGCGTGCGGGGCGCACCACCGGCAGCGGCGTCGTTGCCGGTCCGGTACCGGGTGCGGCGGCGAGTGAATCCATGGTGGTCCTTATCGTCCGAGTATCAGGCTCATTGCTTCAGCGCGGGTCGCGGTTTCGCGCAGCTGTCCGCGGACCGCGGACGTTACTGTCTTCGCGCCCGGCTTGCGTACCCCGCGCATGGACATGCACAGGTGCTCACATTCAATAACCACTATGGCACCGCGGGGTTCAAGATTGGTCATCAGGGCATCCACGATCTGCGTGGTCAGGCGCTCCTGCACCTGCGGGCGCCGGGCGTAGACCTCAACGAGCCTGGCCAGTTTGGACAGTCCCGTGACCTTGCCGTCGTGCGAGGGGATGTACCCCACGTGCGCCGTGCCGTGGAAGGGCACGAGGTGGTGTTCGCAGGTGGAATAGAACGCGATGTCCTTGACCAGCACCATCTCCTCGTGGTCCAGATCGAAGGTTGTGGCCAACAGATCAGTGGGATTCTGATGCAGTCCGGAAAAGATCTCCGTATAGGACTTGGCCACCCTTTGGGGAGTGTCCTTTAAACCGTCACGGTCCGGGTCCTCCCCGATGGCGAGGAGGATTTCCCGGACCGCACGTTCAATCCTTGGCCGGTCCACCGGGGACGCCGCAGCTGCAGTGTCGTCAGCGGCCAGCAGGTCATCATCGAAATCCGTCACTGGTCGATCTTACCGTGCCGGGCGTTTAGGCCCGACGCTGTTCATCCCCCGCTGACGTCCCCCGACTGACCCCGGGCCTTAGGCCCCCTGGCCGGCCTGGCCGCTCCCGGAGCTGCCGCCGTGCCCGGAGTGCCCGCCCTGCCCGCTGTTTTCCGGCTGGGGCAGGCCGTTGGAGGACACATCAAAGTCCTGCGGCAGATCGGCGTCGGCAATCTGGTCCTGCGGGGCCACCGAAGCGGGGTCCGGCGCACCGATTTCCTTTGCCTCCCGGCGTTCGCGCGGCGAGACCACGGGCGGAATGCTGTGCACCGGGCGGGTGGGCTTGGAAAGCCAGACCTCCCGGACATCACGCTGGCGGACATCGGAGAAGATCTCCGCGATTTCCTTCTGGTTCAGCGTCTCGCGTTCCAGCAGCTCCAGGGCCAGCCGGTCCAGCACATCGCGGTTCTCCGTCAGGATCTGGTATGCCTCGTCATGCGCGTTGTCGAGCAGCCGCCGCACTTCTTCATCCACCACGTAGGCAACCTGGTCGGAGTAGTTGCGCTCCTGGCTCATATCCCGGCCCAGGAAGGGTTCCCCGCCGCCGGAGCCAAGCTTCACGGAGCCGATCCGCTCGCTCATGCCGTACTGGGTGACCATCTTGCGGGCCGTGGACGTGGCCTTCTCGATGTCGTTGGATGCGCCGGTGGACGGATCGTGGAAGACGATTTCCTCAGCCACCCGGCCGCCCATGGCGTAGGCGAGCTGGTCCAGCAGTTCGTTGCGGGTTACCGAGTACTTGTCATCCTGGGGCAGGACCATGGTGTAACCCAGTGCCCGGCCACGCGGCAGGATGGTCACCTTGGTAACCGGATCGGTATTGCGCAGCGCCGCTGCCACCAGCGCGTGTCCGCCCTCGTGGTAGGCGGTGATCTTGCGCTCAAGTTCCTTCATCACGCGGCTGCGCTTCTGCGGGCCGGCGATCACGCGGTCAATGGCCTCGTCCAGGGCGCGGTCATCAATCAGGTCCGCGTTGGAGCGGGCGGTCAGCAGTGCCGCCTCGTTGAGGACGTTGGCCAGATCGGCGCCGGTGAAGCCCGGAGTCTTGCGGGCCACGGTCTCAAGATCCACGCCGTCAGCCATCGGCTTGCCCTTGGAATGGACCTGCAGGATCCGCAGCCGGCCCTGCATATCGGGGGCTTCCACGCCAATCTGGCGGTCGAAGCGGCCCGGACGCAGCAACGCGGGGTCCAGGACATCGGGGCGGTTGGTGGCCGCGATCAGAATGACGTTGGCGTTGGCATCAAAGCCGTCCATCTCAACCAGCAGCTGGTTCAGGGTCTGCTCACGTTCGTCATTGCCACCGCCCACGCCGGCACCACGGTGGCGGCCGACGGCGTCAATCTCGTCCACGAAAATGATGGCCGGAGCGTTGGTCTTCGCCTGCTCGAACAGGTCGCGGACACGGGAGGCGCCCACGCCGACGAACATTTCCACGAAGTCGGAACCGGAAATCGAGTAGAACGGGACACCGGCCTCGCCGGCAACCGCGCGGGCAAGCAGGGTCTTACCGGTACCCGGAGGGCCGTACAGCAGCACACCCTTGGGGATCTTGGCGCCCACGGCCTGGAACTTGGCCGGATCCTGGAGGAACTCCTTGATCTCGTGCAGTTCCTCCACTGCTTCGTCTGCCCCGGCGACGTCGTCAAAGGTGACCTGCGGCATGTCCTTGTTGGTCAGCTTGGCCCGGGACTTGCCGAACTTCATAACCTGGGACCCGCCACCCTGCATCCGGCTCATCAGGAACCAGAAGATCACACCAATGATGATGAAGGGCAGCAGCAGTCCGAGGAAGCTGGTGAACCAGTTGGTCTGCACCGGCTGGTCGGTGAAGTTCGCTCCGGAATCATTCACCGCGTCGACAACTTCCTCGCCTCGCGCGGAGCTGAAGAAGAACTGCACATTGGTGCCCTTGTCACCGAGCGGGTCCTTCAGTGTCAGGTCAACGCGCTGGTCGCCGTCGTAAATCTTTGCCTGCGACACTTTGTCGCCATTAAGAAGTTCAAGGCCTTCTTTGGTGTCCACTTGGGAAGCGCCGGTGCCGGAAAGGCTGGGCAGGATGATCAAAAGAGCGGCCAATGCCAGCGCGATCCATATGACCGGCCCCTTGAAGAAGTTCTTGGATTTCATTCGTCGTCAGGGCTAAGCCCCGTCCCTCCTGATCAACAACGCTGGTGTGCGCGGAATTTACCTACTAGCTATACACCGTCCCCAAAAGAACACGGCCGGCGTTGGGGTTTAGTTCCCTCAGGGCGTAGCGCTCTGGCGTGATGGTGATCGCGCGGAACGGGGCGAAGGCCGCAGGGCTTATTCGTATACGTGCGGGGCGAGGGTGCCGATGAAGTCCAGGTTGCGGTACCTCTCGGCAAAGTCGAGACCGTAGCCGACAACGAATTCGTTGGGGATCTCGTAGCCGACATACTTCACGTCGATTTCCACCTTGGCGGCATCCGGCTTGCGCAGCAGGGTGCAGATTTCCACGCTGGCCGGGCCGCGGGACTCCAGGTTGGTGCGAAGCCAGGACAGGGTCAGTCCGGAATCGATAATGTCTTCGACAATCAGCACGTGCTTGCCGAGCAGGTCGGTTTCCAGATCCTTCAGGATCCGGACGACGCCGGAGGACTGGGTGCCGGACCCGTAGGAGGACACTGCCATCCAGTCCATGGTGACGTGGCTGTGCAGGGCGCGGGACAGGTCAGCCATCACCATGACGGCACCCTTGAGGACGCCGACGAGGAGGACGTCGCGGCCGGCGTAGTCGCGGTCAATTTCGGCCGCCAGTTCATTGACCCGGTTTTGGATCTGTTCCTTGGTGTAGAGAACGTGCTTGAGATCTGACTGGACGTCGTGTGAATCCACGAATGACTCCCGGGTGCGAAGTGTTGCAGCTTTGGATGCTATTGGATGTTAGGTGCTGCTCTTTTTCCTAAAAACAAGATTGCCATAGCTTGAGCCGCCGTGGTGAACCGCTTTGCCGCGCGGCTGCCGGTACACGCTGACTTTGCCGACCAGCTGGACGGGTCCGGCGGAGCCGGTGCGGCGCAGCAGCGATTCAACCGCTGCCAGGCGTTCGTAGCTCGGCTGGGCCCCACCCAGGGCCAGCGCCGCGAGGGCCAGCACACGCTGGCGGAGGGCCGCAGGGAGGTCCCTTAGCGGCGCTTCGGGCAGCAGCAGTTCCGCTCCTTCGGCACCGGACCCCGCGGGAGGATCCAGGCGCAGCTTCTCGAAGGTGCGGGCGGCCTTTTCATCCAGATAGTCGGCGTCTGCAGAGAGGATACGTGAGGAACGGAACAGTGCCTCGGCTATTCCCGGACCGAGTTTCTCCTCGAGGAACGGCAGCACCTCGGTGCGGACGCGGGAGCGGGCATAGGCGGAATCCCGGTTGCTGGGATCGTGCCAGGGATCCAGGCCGGCATGCTCGCAGATTTCCAGGGTGGCCTCGCGGCGCAGCCCCAGGAACGGGCGCAGATACTTCCCGCGTACCGCCGGCATCCCGGCCAGCGACCGGGTGCCGGAGCCGCGCATCAGTCCCAGCAGCACCTGTTCGGCCTGGTCATCCAGCGTGTGGCCTAGCAGTACGGCGTCGGCATGGAGTTCCTCCACCGCGGCATCCAGGGCGGCGTAGCGGACGGTCCGTGCCGCGGCTTCGGGCCCCATACCGGACGTGGGCACGGTGACCTGCCGGACAAGGACGGGCGCCAGCCCCATGGCCTCCAGTTTCTGCCGGGTCCGTTCCGCCACCGCGGCGCTGCCTTCCTGCAGTCCGTGGTCCACTACCACCGCACCCACCCGGTAGTCCCCGCGGCGGGAAAAGAAGGAGGCGGCCTCGGCCAGGGCCAGGGAATCCGGTCCGCCGCTGCACGCGACCAGGATCAGCGGCGGCTGGTCCCCGCCCGGTGCCAGGCCGGCGTCCCGGAGGGCGTCCCGGATGCTGTTGCGGGCATCCCCAAGGGTGGGCAGGAGCCGTTTGCGGACCCGTGGTGCGGGGCGGACGGCAGCGGTGCCGGAAATACCGGGGTTTTCGTGCATCACGTTCGGTTACAGTCCCATCCTGGCGATCCAGAGGTCAGCTGAGTGGATTTCCGCTTCGGTGGGAAGGTTTTCGGCCTTTTCCCAGACCCGGTTGAAACCTTCCATCCCCACGCGGCCGGTCACGGCACGGACAAAACGGGCACCGTCACTGTACTGGCGCATCTTGGCGTCCAGGCCCATGATCTGCCGGAAGAAACGGTCAATCCAGCCGCGTTTGGCACCCCGGTTGTTGAACCGCTGCCGGATGGTCTTCACGCTGGGCACAATGCTTGCGTCCACAGCGTCCATCACCACGTTGGCGTGGCCTTCCAGCAGGGACATCACGGCCGTCAGGTGGGAGAGGCGTTCCTTGTCCTGGGGGTCCTGCAGCAGCGACAGGAGGTCTGCCGGCTTGCGCGGCACGCCGTCGTTGTCCTTCTCGCCCGTCCCTGCGGAGTTGGCAGTCAACGCCTTCACGGCGGAACCCAGGCGCTCGGAAAGGGTCTGCGCCTTGTCCATCATGCCGTTGGAGAGCTGGCTGATCTGTTCCAGCATGTGCTCCCGCAGCCACGGTGCCGCTGCAAACTGCACACGGTGGGTCTGCTCATGCAGGCAGACCCAGAGCCGGAAGTCGGCCGGTTCCACGTTGAGCTCGCGTTCAAGGGTGATGATGTTCGGCGCCACCAGCAGCAGCCGCCCACCGGGTTTTCCCACCCCGCCCAGGGCGGCAAAGGGATCATACTGGCCCAGGACCTTGCTGGAGAGGAAGGCCAGCACGGCGCCCAGCTGTGCGCCGGTCATGGTTCCGCCAAGGGCGGTGTTGGCTGCTTCGAGCTGCTCGGGACGGGTTTCCGCCAGGTGCTGCAGCGCCGGGCCCATCAGCACGGAGAAGCTCTGCGAGTTGGCGCGGGCCCAGGAGGCACGGTCCACCACGAGTACGTCGGAGTCCCGCAGGTCACGCGCAGCTTCGAGGCCGGTGATGCGGTGCACGTGGGCCACGGAGGTATCCGCTGCGGCACGCAGGTCCGCCACGGCTTCGCGGATCTCCCGGGCGGACATCTTCGGTCCCGGCGCCACCATGGCCGCCGCAGTGGAGGCGGCCAGATCCCAGTTCACCAGTGCCGGTGCGTCCGGGGAGGGAGACTTTTCGGTAGACGGCTTGCGGTCATGGCTCAGACGGTTTCGTTCGTTGCGCTCCATTGCTCCATTCGACCACATTGCCCAATGAGGGACACCACCCGGCCCCGATCCCGGACGGCAGGCGGGCTCAGCGGCAGCCAGGCTCAGCGGCAGCCGCAGCCGGCGAGGACCGCCGCGGCGGAATCCACGGCCTCCCTGGCGGCTGCGGTGTTTCCGTCCAGGCCGTCCGCTACGAAGGTGAAGGCGAGTACCCGCCCGTCCGCGTCCGTGGCGTAGCCGGTCAGTGCAGTGACGGCGAACAGCGTGCCGGTCTTGGCACGCACAATTCCGGCTGCGCCTGCATCTGCAGCCTCATCAAAGCGACCGGCAAGCGTTCCGCTCAGCGCCGCCACCGGCAGTCCGCCGGTGACCGAGCGCAGGTCCGGGTCCGGCGAGGTGAGCAGGATCCGCATCAGCTCGGTCAGCTGCTGGGCGGAAACGGAAGTTTCCGCAGAGAGGCCGCTGGTGTCCCCCAGCACCAGGGAACCGGTATCCACGCCGAGGGCACCTACCTCGGCCCGGACCGCCTCGATGCCTCCCGAGAAGGAGGGTTCGCGGTCCGTTGCCTCTGCCGTGAGCCGGCCCAAAACCTCGGCCAGGTAGTTGTCCGAGGTCAGCAGCATGTAATCGACCTGGTCGGCCAGCGGGGCGGAGCGGACCTCGGCCAGGGTGCGGGCATCCCCGGGCGCGGTGCCGCGTTCCACCGTGGTCCGGACCTCGACGCCGTCCAGGGCTTCCTCCAGTGCCGCGCGGTAGGCCTCGCCTGCGGACAGTGCCGGGTCCTCGACCCGCGGTCCGGGGCCGCTGCCCTCCACCTGCCACGCCGAGCTGACGGCGAGGGCATGGACCGGGGCGATTTCCCCGGCCTCGATATCCGCCTCCCCCCAGGCATCGGAGAGAGCGGCGCCGGTGAACAGGGAATCATCCACCTGCACGGTGACCGGGCCGGCCGTCCCGGTGTCCCGAAGTGCGGCCGCTGTCTGCTCCGCCAGGGTGGTCAGGCCGGCGCGGCCGGCAACGGAATCAGGGTCCGAAGGGCCTGCCGTGAGCAGCACGTCACCGCCGCCGCGCAGGATGACGGTTCCGGGCTCGTCCCCTTCCAGGGCAGAGGTCGGGAAGGTGGTCCCTGCTCCCATGGCAGACACGGCGGCGGCGGCTGTAAGGATTTTCAGGGTGGATGCGGGAGCCAGGCCGGCTGCCCCGCCGCGGTCATACAGCACGGTGCCGGTCAGCGCGTCCTCAACCACCGCGTGGAATGATCCGCTGCCCTCAATCGCAAGTTCGGCATCGAGGAGCCGGCCCAGCTGTTCCGGGTTGGGGAGCGGATCCGCCGCCTGAGGGGCGGTGACCGGTCCGCTGCCGGTCAGGACCTCAGGGGGCTGCAGGTGCCCGGGCACCACTTCGGCGCGCTGCGCACCTCCGCCGGCCAGCGACTGGGTGATTGGCGGGAGCGCGTAGAAGGCCAGCGGGACCAGCAGCACCGCGAAGGCAAGCGCCAGCAGCGTGCCGGAGAACATCCGAGACATGCCCTCACCGACTCCTTCGCTCCGCCGGTTATCCCGGCCTTTCCTCATCCGTGCACAGTTCCGTGCGCGGGACATATATCTTTAAGACTAGACCGACGCCGGCGCCCGTCCCGACCTTCCGTCAGCGCGGAAGCTTCCGCGGGGCGCGCCGGTGCATGATCAGTTATCAAAGTCTTTCCAGTGGTTCCTCCGCGGGCCACGCCAGTGAGGAGTCGCAATGAAGCTCGACGTAACCATCGAGATCCCCAAGGGATCCCGGGTCAAGTACGAAATTGACCACGAAACCCACCGTCTGCGCCTGGACCGGGTTCTGTTCACGTCCATGGCCTACCCCACCCACTACGGGTTCTTCGAGAACACCCTGGGCGAGGACGGCGATCCGCTGGACGCCCTGGTGATGCTGCAGGACTTCGACCTGATGCCCGGCGTGCTGGTGGAATCCCGCCCCATCGGCGTGTTCAACATGGTGGATGACGGCGGCGGAGATGCCAAGGTCCTCTGCGTTCCGGTGGACCCGCGCTTTGACCACATCCAGGACATCTCGGACGTTTCCGACTTCCTGCTCGATGAGATCAAGCACTTCTTCACCAAGTACAAGGACCTGGAGCCGGGCAAGTGGGTGGAAGCTGCCGACTGGGCCGGCCGTGAAGCCGCCGAAGCCGAGGTCACCGCCTCCCTCGCCCGTTTCGAGGCGCTTGGCGAAGCCAGCGAAGAAGACGAGGCCCAGGGCCGCGACGTCGACGCTGACCCGATCAACAACTAGCGTTTCGGCGCACCGGCCCTGCCGGTACGACGGCGGCTGTCCCCTTCCCGGGGGCGGCCGCCGTCGGCGTTTAACGCCTTCACCCGTTATCCGCGCCGCCGGTCCTGCCGGCGTGCCCAGGCACGTACATCGGAGGCGTAGGTCCGCGAGGGTACAAGCGCCACTGCCACTGCGGCGGCCAGGACCACCCAGCTGGAGGTGAGCCATGCCGCCCAGAGGCCAAGCAGGATCACCCCGCCGGCAAAGAGCAGGGGTACCCGCGAGGTTCGCCTGGGTTCGGACGGCGGTGTGGTTGTCATGCGCCGACCCTACTACCCCGGGCAGGATGTCCCGCCCGGGAACAGATGGTGCCGGTGGTTCGCTTGGCCGCAGGACCCCGCCGGCAGGCGCGCCGCAACCGGATTCGGTTGTTTGGCGGCGTGGTCTGACATGCTGATGCCATGCATTTTGTGCTCACCATCAACCAGCGGGACTCGCGCGACGTCGGGGACCTGGTCCCGGACCTGATCCGCACGCTGCGGCACTTGCCGGCAGCGGTTCCGTTCCAACGCACCGTGGGCGATGAAGCCCAGGGGGTGCTGACCGACGCGGCCACGGCTGTTGACGCTGCCCTCACTGCCGTGCGGGAACGCCGCTGGCACGTGGGTATCGGAGTAGGCGAGCTGGCGGTGCCGTTGCCCGCTGATATCCGTGACGCGAGGGGCTTCGGGCTGGTCTATTCGCGCAGGGCCGTGGAACGAGCCCAGCGCAGCGGTGACCGGATTCCGCTGGCGGTCGAGGGCCCGGACGCAGAGCTGGCGAGCGAGGCGGAGGCGGTCCTGCGGCTGCTCGGACTGATTGTGGCCGCGCGCACCGGTGCCGAATGGAAGGTGCTGGACCTGATGACTCCCGGTGCCCGCGGGCAGCAGAAATTCGTTGCCCAGGAACTGGGAATCACTGCCCAGGCGGTCAGTAAGGCGGTAGTCCGCTCGCATTGGACCGAGGAATGGGCCACCCGGCCGGCCGCCGCCAGACTGCTGGGTCTGGTGTACGGCCCGGCGTCCCTGCCTCCGGCAGCCCTGCCCTACGGCGTCTGAGCCGTCTCGGTCACCGTCTTCGGGCACCGTCTTCGGGCACAGGCTCGGGGCGCCGACGCGTTGCCTTGGGCCGGCCGCCCGTGCGGTTAGTGGAGCAGGCTGCCCAGTACGCTCGCAGCGCCGTCCTCGTACACCGTTCCGGTCACCTCGGAGACCACGGCCAGCACTTCATCAGGTGCCTGGCCCATGGCCACGCCGCGTCCTGCCCAGGACAGCATTTCAATGTCATTCCGGCCGTCTCCCAGCGCCACGGTGAGCGCGGGATCAACATTCAGGTGTCCCCGGACCTGCTCCAGCGCGCTGGCCTTGGTCACTCCGGCGGCTGCGATGTCCAGCCACGCCGTCCAGCCCACGGAGTAGGTGACCCCGTGCAGGCCGATGGACTTTACTGCTGAGCCGAACTCCTCTGCCGTGCTGTCGGTGCTGAAAACCACCACCCGCACCGCCTCGGCGTCGAGCAGTTCATCGAATCCCACCGCATGGGCCTCGGCACCGAAGCTGGCATCCTGGAAACGTTCAGTGGAAAGGAACCGGCCGGAGCTGTCCTCAAGGGCAAACTTGGCGGTGGGCAGCCTCTGCCGCAGGGCTGCCAGTGCCGGCTTGGGATCGAAAACCACCCGGTCCATCACTTCGTAACCGTCAGCCAGTGACGGGTCCAGCCGGAGCGTGACCGCGCCGTTGGAGCACACACAGTACCCCTCGGTCAGGCCCAGCAGCTGGAGAATGGGCAGCGCCGCCCCATAGGAACGGCCGGTGGCGATAACCAGATGATGTCCGGCATCGGCTGCCGCCCGGGCAGCTTCGCGGACCCCCGGGGACATGTGCCCGTCGTGGTCCACCAGGGTTCCGTCCACGTCCAGGGCTACTAAGTGTCTTTTATCCGTCGTCTGCTGGTCTTCGATGCCAGCTGTACTCAAAGTTGTCATCGTTTTATCTAAACAGATCGGTTGGCAACGGGGTAGGAGCACCGTCACGCACAAAGGCGCGGACGACACAACGCAGGAGAGGGACCCCGGGCGTCCCGGGATCCCCCTGCTGCGGGTGCGGCCGGACTAGAGAACCGGAAGCACTTCCAGGCCGCCCAGGTACGGCTGCAGGGCAGCCGGCACGTTGACGGAGCCGTCGGGGTTCTGGTGGTGTTCCAGGATGGCGACAATCCAGCGGGTGGTGGCGAGGGTGCCGTTCAGGGTGGCCACGGCACGGGTGCCCTTGCCTTCGCCCTGGCGTTCGCGGATGTTCAGCCGGCGGGCCTGGAAGGTGGTGCAGTTGGAAGTGGACGTCAGTTCGCGGTAGGCGTTCTGGGTGGGAACCCAGGCTTCACAGTCGAACTTCCGTGCCGCGGACATGCCCAGGTCACCCGCAGCGGTATCAATGACCCGGTAGGGCAGTTCAACCTTGGCCAGCATTTCCTCTTCCCATGCCAGCAGGCGCCGGTGTTCCTCAGCGGCGTCCTCGGGGCGGGTGTAGACGAACATTTCCACTTTGTTGAACTGGTGGACGCGGATGATGCCTCGGGTGTCCTTGCCGTGGGATCCGGCTTCGCGGCGGTAGCAGGAGGACCAGCCGGCGTAGCGGACCGGGCCGCCGTCGAGCTCGAGGATCTCATCGGCGTGGTAACCGGCCAGCGGTACCTCGGAGGTGCCCACCAGGTAGAGGTCGTCCTCGGCCAGGCGGTAGATCTCGGCGTCGTGGGCCACATCGAAGCCGGTGCCCTGCATCGTCTCCGGACGGACCAGGGTGGGGGTGATCATGGGAACAAAGCCGGCCTTCACGGCCTGGTCCATGGCCATGTTCAGCAGGGCCAGTTCCAGCCGGGCGCCGACGCCGCGCAGGAAGTAGAAGCGCGAACCGGAAACCTTGGCACCACGCTCCATGTCAATGGCGCCGAGCATCTCACCCAGTTCCAGGTGATCGCGGGGGGTGAATCCCTCGGCTTCGAAGTCGCGGGGGGTTCCGACGGTCTTCACGACCTCAAAGTCATCCTCACCGCCCACGGGGACGCCGTCGGAGACCAGGTTGGGGATCCGGCGCAGCAGTGCGTCGGATTCAGCCTGGATGGCGTCGGCTTCGGCGCCGGCGGCCTTGACCGCGGCGGCCAGTTCCTTGACCTCGGCCAGCAGGGCCTGCTTTTCCTCGCCCTTGGCCTGTGCCACCCGCTTGCCGAAGGCATTCTGCTCGGCACGGAGGGTCTCGTAACGGGTCCGGGCATCGCGGCGGGCGGCGTCAGCGGAGATGATCGCGTCCACAATGCTCTCGTCGGCCAGCCGGGCGCGCTGCGAGGCTCGGAATTTTTCAGGGTTTTCGCGGAGCTCATTTACATCGATCACGTCTCAAGAGTACCGAAAACACGTCCGGGCATTGGTTCCGCGGGCGGCGGCTATTCTGGGAAGCACCATGCCCATAGAAATTACCCTGCTCCTGGTCCTTGCCGCCGCCCTGCTGGCCTCGGCGGCAACCTGGATAATTGTGGGCGTCAGGATCAGGCGCCGGACAGCAAGGGACACGGCGATCTTTGCCCCGCGGGGTCCTGCGCACCAGCGAGTTGCCATGGTCATTAATCCGGTAAAGACGCTGGCTCCCGAGGCCCGGTCCCTGCTGGAGTCAGCGTGCGACCTGGCCGGCTGGGACCCGCCCCTCATTCTGGAAACCACCGTTGACTCGCCCGGTTACCTGCAGGCCGTACAGGCGCTGCAGTCCGGCGCCGATGTGGTGCTGGCTGCCGGCGGCGACGGGACGGTGCGGGAAGTTGCCCGGGCCGTGGCGCACTCGGGGGCGTCGCTGGGCCTGATCCCCCTGGGCACCGGCAACCTCCTCGCCCGGAACCTGGACATCTCCGTGGCGGACCTCAGCGGGAATATCCGCAATGCCCTGCACGGGGACGTGCGCCGGATCGACATGGCCACCATCCGGCTGGCAGATGTAACCACCGGCGAATCCTCCCGTAATGCCTTCCTGGTCATGGGTGGAATCGGCCTGGACGCCGAGGTCATTGCCGCCACCCGGGACGAGTTGAAAAAACGCGTGGGCTGGCTGGCGTACAGCGAGGCCGGCGTCCGGCTGCTGCCCGGGCGGCGGACCCGGATGGCCGTCAGCATTGATGACGCTCCGGCCGAATCCCTGAAGGTACACAGCGTCCTGGTGGCGAACACCGGCAGGCTCCCCGCCGGGATTGATTTCATTCCGGACGCAGTGGTGGATGACGGGCTGCTGGACATCATCATCATGAGTCCGCGAAGCGTGCTGGGCTGGGCCTGGGTGGCAGGGAAGGTGATGACCCGTTATCCCAAGGACCTGCCGGTCATCCGTCATCACCGGGCCCGCAAGGTGACGGTCACGGTGGGTGAACCCACACAGACACAGCTGGACGGCGACCTTACCGGCACCGCCACCTCGGTCACGTTCCAGGTGGATCCAGGTGCCCTGCCGGTGCGGGTACCGCCGTCGCCGGTACAACCCGCGAGACGGTAGGAAAATACAAAACGGCGCTGCACCCTCGGGTGCAGCGCCGTTTGAGGGAAGGACCTACTTGCCGTCCTGGGTGCCCTCGGAGTCGGTGTAGCCGCCTTCGCGGTCCCTGTCCGTCCGGGCACCGTCAGCGTCGGTGTACTTGCCCTCGTCATCGGACAGGGAGGACTTGGAGGACTGCTCGCGGATCAACGCTTCCTCCTCGGCGAACCGGATGTCGTTCCCCTGGTCTCCCACGTCGCCGCGGTAGTTGTCGTCATTCGTGGATACACCGCTGGGCTTCGGGTCCTTGAGCTGTTCTTCTTCTTTGGGGTACTCGCTCATGCCGGCACCTTCCTTCTTGGGGTGGTTGTCCAGTGCGCCAATACTGCGCGCGCCTTCCATCAGCATACTTACTGCCACCGGAGACGGAAACCCGGCTACTCCTCGAGCATCAGGCGGACGGCTGTCTCCGACGCTGAGAACCCGGCAACCGGGATCACCTCACCGTCGAAAAACCGGTCCACCACGCGTGGGTCGATATACGACTTCCGGGCGATGGCCGGGGTATTGCCCAGATGGTCGGCAACGTCGCGGGCAGTGGCGGCCACCGCCTGCTGCCGGGCGCGCTTGGTGCCGGCGTCCGGTGCCAGCCGGGCCAGGGACATGGCAGCCACGACTGTAGCCTGCCAGGTGCGGAAATCCTTGGCAGTGAAATCCCCGCCGGTCACTTCCTTGAGGAACGCGTTCAGCTGGGCGGCATCCACGCTGTGCCATGCACCGTCCGCTCCGATATAGGCCAGCGCCGTGTCCGCGTCCGGGCGCCGCAGCATCGGTTCCAGCGCTGCCGCCAGGTCGGCGTCCCTGATGGAGGTATGCCATTCCTGGCCGCTCTTGCCCGGGAAATCGAACCGCACTTCATCCCCGTCCAGGCGGACGTGTTCAATACGCAGGGTGGTGGTGCCATAGGAGCCGTTGGTCTCGGCGTACCTGGCGCCGCCCACGCGCAGCGCTCCCGCGTCGACAATGCGCAGCGCTGCTGCCAGGGCCCGCTCCGCCCCGCTGCCTCCGGCCCTCAGATGCTTGGTGATCAGCCGGCGGGCGGGAGGCAGTGACTGGGCAAAGGCCAGGGCACGGTCAAACTTTTCCCGGTCCTTCATCTCGCGCCAGTGCGGGTGGTAAATGTACTGCTTGCGGCCGGCACCATCCGTCCCGGTGGCCTGAATGTGCCCGTTGGGATAGGGACTGATCCAGACCTCCGTCCAGGCCGGCGGAATGGCGAGGTTCCGGATCCGAGCAAGAACCTGCCGGTCCGTGATGGTCTCGCCGCGGAGATCCCGGTAGCTGAACCCCTTGCCCCACCGCCTGCGGGAGTACCCGGGATGTTCGCAGTTGCTTCGACGCAGCCTGGCCATGGCGCATCCCCCTCCCTGAGGCGGCTGGAGTGCCGCGTTTGTTTGGCTTTAGTATCCGTTCAGCAGGGATTGGAGCCAAATGTCGGCGTCCCGGAACGCTTCGTCACTGGTGTGCCGTGACACTTCAGGCTCGCGCCGGTCCGCCCGGGGGTAGGAGCCCAGGAACCGCAGGCCGGGGCTGATCCGGTGCAGGCCCTTCAGGGCATCGGCCATTCGGGCGTCCGCCACGTGGCCGTCGGCATCGATGCTGAAGAAGTAGTCACCCAGGAACATCCCCGTGGGCCGGGACTCAATCCGGCTCAGGTTGACCCCGCGGGTGGAGAACTGTTCCAGGATGTCCATCAGCGCACCCGGATGGTCTTCAGGCAGCGGTATTACCAGGGTGGTTTTATCCGCCCCCGTCGGTTCCGGAAGCAGGCCGGGCAGGCTGATCATCACGAACCGCGTCACCGCATCGCGGACATCACCGATATCCTCACGCAGCACCTCCAACCCAAGCCGCTCGGCCACCAGCGGGGCGCAGATGGCCGCGTCAAAAGCCGGCTCCTGCCGGGCCAGCTCCACCGCTGCAGCCGCCGTGGAGGAAGCAGGAAGATATTCCGCAGAGGGAATATTCGCTGCCGCCCATTCCCTGCACTGTGCCCAGGCATGGGTATGCGTGGACACGGTGCGGATATCCGCCAGGCCGATACCGGGACGCACGGCCAGCACAAAGGTGATCGGCACGAGGATCTCATGCAGGATCCGCAGCGAGGTTCCGGCGGACAGGGCGTCGAGGGTGGCGCTGACGCCGCCTTCCACGGAATTCTCGATGGGCACCACGGCCGCATTGGCCTGGCCGGAGCGCACCATTTCCAGCGCGGAGTTCACGCTGGGTGCGGGGATCCGCACCGCATCCGATGCACCGGGAATCCGCAGCAGCGCCGCTTCGGTGAACGTCCCCTCCGGTCCCAGGTAGGTGTAGACCACCGTTTCCCCCTGCGGACCCGAATGGTGCGGGGCGGCCGCAGTGTCAGCAGCGTGCGTCATTTAACGGTCGGTTCCTGCCCGTTGTCCGAAACCATGGGCTTGCCGGCTTCGAGCCAGGCCCCCATGCCGCCGTTGACGTTGACGGCCGAGTAGCCGTGCGCGTCCAGCCACGCGGTCGCGCGGGCGCTGCGGCCGCCGGTGCGGCAGATGACGGCCAGGTCCTGGTCCGGATCAAGGTCCTCGAGGCTGTCGGGCAGCCGGTCCAGCGGAATGTGGAGGGCACCGTCAACGTGCCCGGCTTCCCATTCGTAGTCTTCGCGGACGTCAAGGATCTTCGCGCCCTCGGGGATGCTGTCTACGGATACGCTCTGCATTTCGCTCATTGCTGTCCTAACTCTCGATTCTCCCGGACCGGTACCGGCCGTCGCCGCTGTGAAAGCCGGATAAACCACGGCTGCCCGCAGCGGGCGGTTTTCTCCAGCCTATAGTGGGACGCGGTCCGAGAGAACAAAGACCAGATCAGCACGCACCGGAGGTTTGCAATGCCCGCTCCCCACGACCTGACCGCCGTCGACCTGCGGAACGCCCTGGCCTCCGGGGAGCTCGGTGCCGAGGAGGTAACTTCGCACTTCCTGAGGCGCATTGAGGAGCTGAATCCGGCGCTGGGCGCCTTCCTGACCCCAACCCCGGAGCTTGCCCTCACCGAGGCCCGGGCCGCTGACACGTTGCGCGCCCGCGGCGGCACACTGCCGATGCTGCACGGCATGCCGCTGGCGCATAAGGACCTGACCGACGTCGCGGGGGTGCGCACCACCATGGGCAGCGCCGCCCTTACCCCGTGGGTCGCCGAGGCAGACGCGCCGCTGCCCGCGGTCCTGCGTCGTGCAGGCGCCATCAGCCTGGGCAAAACCCAGGTTCCCGAGTTCGGGTTGAGCAGCTACAGCGAGAACCGGGTGGGGCCCCCTGCCCGCAACCCGCGGGACCTCCGGCTCAGCCCCGGCGGCTCATCGGGCGGCAGTGCCGCAGCGGTGGCCGCCGGGCTGATTCCCTTCGCGCCCGGAACCGACGGCGGCGGATCGGTGCGTATTCCGGCAGCCGCCACCGGCCTCGTGGGCCTGAAGCCGAACCGCGGAAGGATCCCGTCGGGTTCGGGCCAGCAGGACCTGGGCCAGTTTGTCGTGGCCGGCCCAATCGCCCGTACGGCTGCGGACGCAGGCCTGCTCCTGGATGCCATGGTCGGCGAACCCAACCACCGCGCCACGAGCGCCGCCCCGTCCGCGAACCCCTTCCTCACCGCAGCCCTGCGTGCCGAGGGCAGCTTCCGGATTGGCGTTAGCACCCGTTCACCGTTCGAATCCCGGCTGGACATCAGCCTGGATGACGAAGCGCTGCAGGCGCTCGACGCCGGTGTGGCGGCACTGACTGCGGCCGGTCACGATCTGGTGGAAACGGACCTGCATTACGACGAGCGGTATCCGGATGCGTTCGAAGTGGTCTGGACGGCGTCACTGGCCACGGCCGGGCTGGCTCCCGGCCGCGAGGCTGAACTGACGGAGCTGGCAGCCACCATGCGCCGACGGGCGCTTTCCCGCAGTGCCGCGGACCTGGTGTCCGCCATCGATGTCCTGCGCACCTTCGAAACCGACACCATCCGCCAGTACAGCGCCTATGACATGATCCTGACCCCTGCCCTGGGCATGACGCCGAGGCCGGTCGGCTGGTACACCGACGCCGGTGCAGACGAGGACTACGCGCGTCAGTGCAGGTACTCGCCCTTCACCTCGATGGTTAATGTCTGCGGGCTTCCCGCCATCTCCATTCCAGTCCTGGACACGCAGGACGGGCTGCCGATGGGCATCCAGCTGATCGGCCGGCCGGGGGCGGAAGCCGATCTGCTGGCCGTCGCCGCCCAGCTCGGGCATTAGGCCCGCAGACGACAGACCGGTCTGAAAGGCATCCGGCGACGCCACCGGCTTCCCGGCACGGCGTGCTGCCGGCTCAGGATGCGGCCAGCTCCGCGAGCAGCCGGTCGGATTCGCGCTGACCGGCGATGTCGTAGGCCCCGCCGGTGGCCAGCACCTCGTCGGCGCCGGTTGCGTCCAGCAGTTCCGCCAGGCGGCGGCGCACCTCGGGCGGGGTGCCGCAGATTGCATCCGCCAGGAAACCGCGGACCAGTTCCTGCCGGCGTTCCGGGCCCGTCACGGTCCCGTCGGTTGCGGCCAGCGCTGGAAACACACCCCGGGTCCGGGAATCCGCCAGGGCATTGGCTTCGGGCAGCAGCAGGCGGGTTGCGGCACTTTCGGTGGCGGCAACGGCAACGTTCACCGCTGCCAGCACGTAGGGCCGCGGGAACCGGCGGGAAGGCCGGAACCCATTCCGGTACCGTTCCAGCGCGGATTCCGGGGAGCTGCGGAAAAGTGCCGGCCCGCCCAAAACCAGCCCGAGCCCGGCCCGTGCCGCTATATCGGCGCCGGTACCGGTGGCCAGCACAAATACGGGCGTCTGGCCATGGTCCTGCGGCCTGGCGGTAATTGCGGCTGTCCCGTCCAGGTAGGCCAGCAATTCGGCCAGATGTTCCTCGAACTGTTCGGCTTCGGCTTTCCCCGCATGCAGCGCCCGGCGAACGGCCGACGTGAAACCGACCGAGCGTCCCACACCCAGGTCAATGCGGCCCGGATAGAGGGCATTGAGGGTTGCGGCCTGTTCCGCCACCACCAGCGGTTGGTGGTTGGGCAGCATCATGCCGCCGGATCCGATGCGGATGCTTCGGGTGCGGGCAGCCAGGGCTGCCATCAGGACGGCAGGCGCCGAGCCGGCAATACCGGCCACGGCATGGTGTTCAGCCACCCAGAAGCGGCGGAACCCCAGTTTTTCGGCCGACTCGGCCCGTTCTGCCACCGCCTGCAGTGCTTCGGCCTCGGTGTCTCCCTCCCGGGAGTTGGCCCGGTCAAGGATGGAGACGGGGATATTCAGGGAAGCCATACCGGTGCCAACCCCGGGCCCGGCCGGGGAATTCCGGCACACTTGTAGGCAAATCAGTGTCCGGACACCAAATCCGGGCGTAACGGGGGGAGGTAAGCACGTAATCTCGCCAAAATCGAGCCGAAAACGGGTGAGCTTACGCACACCTTCACAAAGAACCTCCCCGGCCCCGGGCGGATTCCCCGGGATTGGGGGGCGCTCACCCGCTTCGGGAGTGGGACCATTAACGGGTGAGCCATACCCCCAGTAACCCAGGCGTCCAAGAAGCGCGTAAAACCTTCTTCGGCCATCCCCGGATGTTGGCCAATCTCTTCAGTGTCGAGCTGTGGGAACGATTCTCGTTCTACGGCATGCAGGGCATCCTGCTGTACTACATGTACTACTCGGTCACTGACGGCGGCCTCGGCATCGATATTGCTGTTGCAACCTCTCTGGTCGGCGCCTACGGCGGCGGTGTCTACCTCTCCACCATTCTTGCTGCCTGGCTGGCGGACCGCGTCCTCGGGTCCGAGCGCGTGCTCTTCTACTCTGCCGCCGTCGTTATGCTCGGCCACATTGCCCTGGCCGTCCTGCCGGGCACTCCCGGGCTGGCAGCGGGCCTGATCATGATTGCCCTCGGTTCCGGCGGCGTCAAAGCCAACGCCACCTCCCTGGTGGGCACCCTGTACGCGGAGAAGGATGAACGGCGTGACGCCGGGTTCTCCATCTTCTACATGGGCATCAACCTTGGCGCCCTGGTGGGCCCCCTCCTGACCGGCCTTGCCCAGGTGGAACTCGGCTTCCACTACGGCTTCGGCCTCGCCGCCGTCGGCATGGCCATCGGCCTGGTCCAGTACGGCATGACCCGCAAGTACCTGCCCGAGACCGCCCACGAAGTGGCCAATCCGCTGCCTAAGCAGCAGTACCTCAAGGTAGGGATCTACGCGGCGGCCGCCGTCGTCGCGATTGTCCTGGCCGTAGTGTTCGGCATCCTGAGCGCCGGCAACCTGGCCGTGGTGATGGCCGCAGTGGCCATCCTGGCCGCGGTTGCCTACTTCGTCATCATCCTTGGCAGCAAGAAGGTCAACAAGCTGGAACGGCGCCGGGTGTACTCCTTTATGCCGCTGTTCATTGCCAGCGCCGCCTTCTGGGCCCTGTTCCAGCAGCAGTTCACCGTGGTGGCGCTGTACGCCGACACCTCCCTGAACCGGACCATCTTCGGCTGGACCATGCCGCCGAGCTGGGTGCAGTCGATCAACCCGATCTTCATCATCATCTTCGCGGCCGTTTTCGCTGCGGTCTGGACCAAGCTGGGCGACCGGCAGCCGTCCTCGCCGCTGAAGTTCGCACTGGGGCTTGCCGTCATGGGCCTGGCGTTCCTCGCCTTCATTCCGTTCTCCGGCGGCGGACCCAACAGCACCCCGCTGATGGCACTGGTCGGGATCCTGCTGCTGTTCACCTTCGCGGAACTCTTCATCTCCCCGATCGGCCTGTCCGTGGCCACCAAACTGGCACCGGAGGTCTTCCGGACCCAGATGGTTGCACTGTTCTTCCTCTCGGTTTCCCTGGGCACCACCCTCGCGGGCTGGCTGGCACAGTTCTACAACCCCGAGACCGAGGTCAGCTACTTCCTGTTCAGCGGCGGAACCGCCATTGTCCTGGGCATCGCCCTGGCAGCGGGCACACCGGCCATCAAGAAGCTGATGAGCGGCGTGCGCTAGCAAGCACGGCGGCACCAGCGCCTCCTTATGGACGGCGGCACCGGGATTTCCCGGGGCCGCCGTCCTTTTTGCGTTCCGTCATGTGCTTGGTGCGGGCGGCACGGCATGGTTAGGATGGCACCAGCTTCAGGAGACACGGCCGCCAAGCTCCGACTTGGCCGTGCACCAACCCCATGCTTCACGGGTGGTTCGGATGACGAAGCGGCCCGCTCCGCCTTTTACAGGCATCCGGTGCGGGCAAGAGCACGAAATCCCAGAGGATTCCCATGCGTAAAAGCACTGACCGTATTCTGACCACCCATGCCGGTTCCCTTCCGCGCACGCCCGAGCTGCTGGCTGCCAATGCCGCCCGGGAGGCGAACCCTGCGGATACCGGGGGCTACGCGGAGCTCCTGCAGGCCGCCGTGACGGACCTGGTGCGCCGCCAGCAGCAGGCAGGCATCGACATCCCCAACGACGGCGAGTACGGGCACGCCATGTCATCGGCCGTGGATTACGGCGCCTGGTGGTCCTATTCCTTCGCCAGGCTCAGCGGTCTCAGCGTGGCCGAGACGGGCATCTGGGAGATGGAACCCGTCCGTTCCTCGCCGGGCAACGTTGTCCTGACGAGCTTCGGGGACCGCCGCGACCGGCAGCGCTTCGCTGCGGCCTACACCGACCCGTCCTCGGGGATCACCACCGGGGCGCAGAAGATCTTCCCGAAGGTCACGGGTCCGGTGAAGTACACCGGGCACGACGCCGTGGCGGGGGATATCGCGAACCTGAAGGCCGGCCTGGCCGCGGCAGATCTGACGGAAGGATTCCTGGCCTCGCTTTCCCCCGGTTCCTGTTCCCGGATTGCCAACGAGTACTACGCCACGGAGGAGGAGTTCATCTACGCGTGTGCGGATGCCATGCGGGAAGAGTACAAGGCGATTATCGACGCCGGGCTGATCGTGCAGATTGATGATCCGTCGATTGCGGAGAACTGGGACCAGATCAACCCGGAGCCTTCGGTTCAGGACTACCTGCGCTTCACTCAGATCCGCGTGGAAGCACTGAACTATGCGCTGCGGGGCCTGCCGGAGGATCGGATTCGCTTCCACCTGTGCTGGGGGTCCTGGCACGGGCCGCACACCACCGACATCGAGTTCCGGCATCTGGTGGACACGCTGCTGACGATCAATGCCGGGGGCTACAGCTTCGAGGCGGGCAATGTGCGCCACGAACATGAATGGCGGGTCTGGGAGGACACCAAGCTGCCGGCGGGCAAGGTGATTATCCCGGCCGTCGTCTCCCATGCCACCAACGTGGTGGAACATCCGGAGCTGGTGGCGGACCGGATTGAACGCTTTGCCCGGCTGGTGGGCCGGGAGAACGTCATCGCTTCCACGGACTGCGGTCTGGGCGGTCGGGTGCATCCGCAGATTGCCCAGGCCAAGCTTGAGGCGCTGGGGGAAGGCGCACGGCTGGCCAGCAGCCGCCTCTGGTAGCTAAAGTTGCGATCGTAAGGTTGCTGATAGTCGAAGGCAGAGGAGGGCATCATGGCTGACACCAATGCGAAGGATCCCGGACCCGAACCGACCAATCCAATCGAGAACGCCGCCGACAACCTCATGCAGAACCTGGGCGAAGAGGTGCCGGACGGCAGCGGCAGCCAGGACCGGTCCGATCCGCGCACCGAGGTCCATTCGAACCTGGCCCAGGGCCTGAACGCCGATAACTCGAATTTCACGGCGAAACACAAGGACCGCTAGCCCGGTTCATCCGACTGCGGCACGCGGGAGAGTACTCCGCGTGCCGCAGTCCTTTGCTTAAAGGCCTGTGGAAATGCGCGCTAACTGCCCAGGCCGGCGCTGGTCAGGGCCAGCATCCCGGCGGCTGCGGACAGGAGACCCAGCGCGCAGACGGTGTTAAACACCGTCCAGCCCTCCTGCCGACGGCCCCGGGCAGCCAGGACGGCGGCGGCCGCCCAGGATGCTGCGAAAGCCAGGACCGGCAGGATGCCGCCGGCAAACCCGGCGGTATCCGAGGCCCAGCGTGGCAGGGCAAATGCACTCCGCTGGGTCCAGGAGAACCAGAACACCGGCGTTGCACAGACGTAGGCCGCGTTGAGGAAAACCGCGGCCGCGACGGTGCCGGGGCGCACGGCACGGGCGCGGACGCGTCCGGGGGCTGCACTGCCCTGCATGCTCATGCCTGTCCGCCTTCCCCACCGGTCCCGCCGCTGTGTGGATAAGAGCATACGGCGGCGGCGGGCGATACACGCGTAGCAGCCCGTCTGCCGCCCCCGGTGTTTCTTTGGCATGCTTAGGGGTATGTCTAATCGTGCAGGCAACCGTGCCGAACCTTCCGACCTTGTAGACCTCACCGCGCTGTTGGACGCCTATTACGACGTCGCGCCGGACCCATCGAACATCGCCCAGCGGGTGGCGTTTGGTACCTCCGGCCACCGGGGTTCCTCCCTGAACGGCGCTTTTAATGAACGGCACATTGCTGCCATCACGCAGGCGATTGTGGAGTACCGCACCTCGGCAGGCATCACCGGGCCGCTGTTTATGGGCAAGGACACCCATGCCCTCTCCGAGCCGGCACAGAACACCGCCCTGGAAGTCCTCGCCGCCAACGGCGTGAACGTGCTTATTGATGCACGGAACGGCTTCACTCCCACCCCGGCCGTCAGCCACGCCATCCTGAAGTACAACGCTTCGCGGACCGACCAGGCGGACGGCATTGTGGTCACTCCGTCCCACAATCCGCCCGCAGACGGCGGTTTCAAGTACAACCCGCCCACGGGCGGTCCGGCCGGATCGGACATCACCAACTGGGTGGCGGACCGTGCCAACCAGCTGC
Source organism: Arthrobacter zhangbolii (assembly GCF_022869865.1). Classification (NCBI taxonomy): domain Bacteria; kingdom Bacillati; phylum Actinomycetota; class Actinomycetes; order Micrococcales; family Micrococcaceae; genus Arthrobacter; species Arthrobacter zhangbolii. The sequence goes on along the minus strand of NZ_CP094984.1, from coordinate 72,748 downwards.
TTGAAGCCGGTCTGGAGGGCGTGAAGCGCATTCCGCTGGGCGAGGCCCGTCTGGCCGACTCCGTGGGGACCTACGACTTCCTGCAGAACTACGTCCAGGACCTCCCCTCGGTGCTGAACCTGGATGCCATCCGCAGTGCCGGGCTGCATATCGGTGCCGACCCCCTGGGCGGTGCGTCAGTGGATTACTGGGGCGCCATTGCCGAAGCGCACCAGCTGAACCTGAGCGTGGTTAATCCCAATGTGGATCCGCAGTGGGCGTTTATGACCCTGGACTGGGACGAGAAGATCCGCATGGACTGCTCCTCCCCCTACGCCATGGCGTCCCTGATTGCCCGTGCGGACCAGTACGACATTGCCACCGGCAACGACGCCGACGCCGACAGGCACGGGATTGTGACCCCCGACGGCGGGCTGATGAACCCCAACCACTACCTCGCCACGGCCATTGATTACCTGTACCGCAACCGCTCCGGCTGGAGCAGCGATGCCGTGGTGGGTAAAACCCTGGTGTCCTCCTCCATGATCGACCGCGTCACGGCTGACCTGGGCCGGGTCCTGATGGAGGTACCGGTGGGCTTCAAGTGGTTTGTGCCCGGCCTGCTCTCCGGTGAGACGGCCTTCGGCGGCGAGGAATCCGCCGGCGCGTCCTTCCTCCGCCTGGACGGCAGCCCCTGGAGCACGGACAAGGACGGCATCCTTTTGGCCCTGCTGGCCTCGGAAATGACGGCCGTCACCGGCAAGACCCCGACCCAGCGCTACCGCGAGCTGACGAGCAGGTTCGGGGATCCGGAGTACGCACGCGTCGATGCCCCCGCCACACGGGAACAGAAGGCGGCGCTGGCCAAACTCTCGCCGTCGGACGTCACCGCCACCGCCCTGGCGGGCGAGGACATCACTGCCCGGCTGACCGAGGCCCCCGGCAACGGTGCGCCCATCGGCGGGTTGAAGGTGACCACTGAGAACGCCTGGTTTGCCGCGCGTCCCTCCGGTACCGAAGATGTCTACAAGATCTACGCCGAATCCTTTAAGGGCGAGGAACACCTGCACCAGGTGCAGGCCGAGGCCAAGGCCATTGTGGACGGCGTGATTTCCTAGCTGTTCCCGCGCCGTGCGTGCGTAAACAGGGAAGGGGTGCACCTGTGAACTGCTCCCCGAAAGTTGGACTGAGAAATCAGTTCTGACTTTCGGGGAGCAGTTTTTGCAGAAGAGCAGTTCGTTATCCGAGGAACAACGCAAGGCCGCGGTAGCGTTGTTCGAGACCGGTTGGGGTCCCAACTCCGTAGCAACAAGGCTCGGGGTGCGCGTGAAAGCAATCCGCCGGCTATACGACCGGTGGAGAGTTCGCGGAGGTTCGACGCTAGTGGCCAAGCCAACCAAACGCTTGTTCTCCTTCGAGTTCAAACTCGATGCCGTGCGCCGATTTCAAGCTGGAGAGAGCAAAGTCGCCCTGGCTAAAGAGCTCCAGCTGTCCTCTCCGCAGCTGATCGAGAAGTGGGCACGTCAGTACCGGGCGGAAGGCGAAGACGGACTGCGCGCGAAGCCCAAGGGCCGCCCGAAGACAAATCCTGAGGCATCGACGCAGCCAGAGTCAGAGATACAACGATTGCGCCGCGAGAACGAGCGTCTGCGGGCAGAGGTCGCGTTCCTGGGAAAAGTGCAGGCCTTGAGGGACGAGGAACGGCCGTAAAGGTCCGCGCTGTCATCGCTCTCAAGGCCGAACACCGGCTGGACGTGCTCCTGGACGTCGCGGGCCTGGCCCGTTCGACGTTTTTCTATCATCAGGCCCGCTTCCAGCGCCCAGACCCGCAAGCTGAGATTAAGGCTGCCGTGAGGGAGATCTTCGAGAAGAACCACGGCCGGTACGGGCACCGCCGCATTCATACTGAGCTGCTCAAGCACGGGTGGACGGTGGCGAAAAAGACCGTGTTGAAGCTGATGCGTTCGCTGCGGCTGGTCTGCAAAGTACGGCGAAGGAAGCGTTACGTCTCCTACCGCGGTGAACAGGGCGTGGTGGCACCGAATCTGCTGAACCGGGAGTTCGAAGCTGCTGCACCGAACCAGAAGTGGGTGACCGACGTGACCGAGTTCAGCGTCGGTGACCGCAAGCTCTACCTCTCCCCGGTGATGGACCTCTTCAACCGGCAGATCATCTCGTACTCGATCGGGTTATCCCCGAATCTGGAGCTCACTAACTCCTCGCTGCGTGAAGCCCTCACCGGTCTCGAGCCCGGGGCGCAGCCGCTCGTGCATTCGGATCAGGGATTCCAGTATCAGCACGTCTCGTGGCGGACGCTGCTGAAGAACGCCGGAGCGGTCCAATCGATGTCCCGCAAGGGCAACTGCTACGACAACGCGGTGATGGAGAACTTCTTCGGACACCTCAAGGAGGAACTCTTCCACCGGGTCCGGTTCCTGAACACCGATGCCCTGAGGGCCCAGCTGGATGAGTACATCCGCTGGTACAACACTGAACGTATCTCGACAAAGCTCGAGGGCCTGAGCCCGGTGCAATACCGTGCTCAGGCCCTCGCGGCCTAGACTTTTATTTGGCCAGTCCAACTTTCGGGGACCAGTTCACCTGCGGGTGCACCCCTTCCCTGTTTAACGCCCCGGGCTTAGAGCAGTCGGCGCAGGATCCGTTTCTTCAGCCCCGTGTAGGGCGGGTACGCGAAGCGCAGCGTGTCCAGGAGGGTGCCCTTGGTGAAGACCGGGCGCAGCTGGCTGAACGTGTCGAAGGAGTACTTGCCGTGGTACGCGCCGGTACCGCTGGCCCCGGCGCCGCCGAAGGGCAGTCCGGGTACGGCCAGCTGCACGGTGCTGGCGTTGTGGTTGATGCTGCCTGCCCGCACGCCTTCCTCGAATTCGGTGCGGGCGGCCGCCGATTCGGTGTACAGGTAGGCCGAGAGCGGCACCGGACGGGCATTGATGAATTCCATGGCTTCGGCCAGGTTTTTCACCGTCAGCACCGGCAGGATCGGCCCGAAGATTTCCTCCTGCATCACCGGTGACTCCGGATCCACGTCCGTAAGGATGGTCGGTTCCAGGTACCGGGTGTCCCGATCGCTCCGCCCGCCGGTCAGCACCGTACCGCTGTCCAGGAGCCCGACCAGCCGTTCCCAGTGCTGTTCATTGACTATCCGGCCGTAGTCGCGGCTCTTGGCGGGATCCTTGCCGAACAGTTCGGCCACGGCCTTCACCAGGTGTTTCTGCAGCACCGGCGCGGCCTCTTCCGTAACCAGCACATAGTCCGGCGCCACGCAGGTCTGTCCGGCATTGAGGAGCTTGCCGAAGACCAGCCTGCGGGCGACGGCGGCCCAGTTCCCGTCCAGCACCACGGCAGGGGATTTGCCGCCCAGCTCCAGGGTGACCGGTGTCAGGTGCTCGGCCGCGGCCTGCAGGACAATGCGCCCCACACGTTCCCCGCCGGTGAAGAAGATGGAGTCAAAGCGTTCCTTCAGCAGAGCGGTGCTCACATCGGGGCCGCCCTGGACCACCGCGACGGCGTCGGAATCCAGGTAGTGCGGCACCAGGTCAGCCAGCATGGCGGACGTTGCCGGGGCCAGTTCGCTGGGCTTGAGCACGGCAGCGTTGCCGGCAGCCAGTGCGCCCACCAGGGGTGCCAGCACCAGCTGCACGGGATAGTTCCACGGCCCGATGATCAGTACCACGCCCAGCGGCTGCGGCTGGGTCCGTGCCGACGCGGGGGCCAGGCCGAGCGGCACCGGAACCCGGCGGCTGCGGGTCCATTGCTCAAGGTGCTTCAGCGCGTGCTCTGCCTCGGCGCGGACCAGTGACAGTTCCGTCACGTAGCTTTCCAGCGGGTTCTTGCCCAGGTCCGAGGACAGGGCGGCAGCGAACTCCTGCTCACGTTCGCGCAACAGGCGCACGAGCCCCTCGAGCTGCTCCCGCCGCCACTCGAGCGGCCGGGTGCGCCCGGAGGCGTGGGTTTTCCGCAGCCGGTCCAGGACCGGCGGCACGGCGGCAGGTGTACCGTCCGCCGGGGACCCCGCGGCGGCTGCGTCAGTAAAAGCAGATACGAGTTCACTCATGCCCTGCTCGTTTCCTTCCGTTCGCCGGCGCTACCGGCTGCCGGTTTCCGCCCGGTGAAGTGGTCCATGGACTGGTAGACCTTGAAAACACGTCCGGCCACTACGTCCCAGGCCGGCTGCGGCAGCACATTGCGCAGGGCACTGCCCAGCGCAACGGTCCAGGGCAGCTGGATCCGCGCCTTGCCCGCCAGCAGTGCTGCCCAGGCCTTGTCCACCACGTACTGCGGTTCCATCAACGGCGTCATCAGGGGACCCCGTGCACCTTCGAACATTCCGGTCTTGATGTAACTCGGAATCAGCGTGGTGACTGCCACGTGCCCGTTGCCGGATTCGTTCAGTTCCAGGCGCATTGAGTCGCTCCAGCCGATCACGGCCCACTTGGACGCGGTGTACACACTCATTTTCGGGACGGAGAGGGTCCCCGAGGCAGAGGCCACGTTGAGGATGCGTGCCGGGGTGCGGCGTTCGATCATGCCCGGCAGGAAAGCGCGGGTGACCTGCATGGGAGCCAGGGTGTTCACCTGCATCACGGCGTCAATGTCCGCTTCCGGGGCGTGCTCCCAGAAGTACTTTCCGCGCACGATTCCCGCGTTGTTGATCAGGATGTCCGGCACTCCTGCCTCATGGATCACCTGTTCCGCCGTGGTTTCAATGTCCGGCAGCGAGCTCACATCCACCGCGTAGGGGTAGATGGCGGACGCGCCCATTTCCCGCAGCTCTGCGGCGGTCTTCTCCAAGGCGTCGGCATTGAGGTCCCACAGCACCACTGCCCCGGCGCCTTCGCGGACGGCACGTTCGGCGTACAGCCGGCCCATGCCCATTGCTGCGCCAGTAATGAGAACTACGCGTCCTGAAACTGAAATGCTCATGCTGCTCCATTGTCCGATCGGTCTAATGTGAAAGGCCTGTACCGCTGCGCGCACTGCACGCTTATGCAACGTAACATCCCCGCAATCGGGGAGAGTTAGAATCTTGATTAAAACCCCCTGTCTTCGGAAGGCACCACCATGACCAGATTCGGTACAGCCTGGACACTCCACGGAGACGGCAAAACCATCAAACCGGGTTCCTATGTAGCTCCCGAGGAACGCCTAAGCTGGCCACGGACCATTGGCATCGGCTCCCAGCATGTGGTTGCCATGTTCGGCGCCACGTTCCTGGTGCCCCTGCTGACCGGTTTCCCGCCGGCCACCACGCTGCTGTTCTCCGGTATCGGCACCATCCTGTTCCTGATCATCACCGCCGGCAAAGTTCCCAGCTACCTGGGTTCCTCCTTCGCCTTCATCGCCCCGATCACGGCCGCGACCAACCAGCACGGACCGGGCGGCGCGCTGGGCGGCATCATCATGGCCGGCTTTGCCCTGTTCCTGATCGGCCTCGCCGCGCAGCTGGCCGGCACCCGCTGGATCCAGGTCCTGATGCCGCCCGTGGTCACCGGCACCATTGTGGCGCTGATCGGCCTGAACCTGGCCGGTTCCGCCCGGACAAACTTTGAGCAGGGCGCCGTCACGGCAGCGGTGACCGTAGCGGTGATCCTTCTGGCAACCGTCCTGTTCCGCGGCTTCATCGGCAGGCTTTCCATCCTCATCGGCGTGCTGGCGGGTTACGGGGTGGCAATGCTGCGCGGCGAAGTGGATTTCGCCGCCATCAGCGCCGCGCCCTGGTTCGGCCTGCCCGAATTCCATTCCCCCACCTTCCACTTCAATGTGATCGGGCTTTTCGTACCGGTGGTGCTGGTACTCGTGGCGGAGAATATCGGCCATGTGAAGTCCGTGGCGGCCATGACCGGCCGTGACCTGGACCCGTACGCCGGCCGCGCCCTGATGGCGGACGGGCTGGCCACCATGCTGGCCGGTTCCGGCGGCGGTTCGGCCACCACCACCTACGCGGAGAATATCGGCGTTATGGCCGCGTCCCGGGTGTACTCCACCGCGGCGTACTGGGTGGCCGGCATTGTGGCGGTCCTGCTCAGCCTGTTCCCGAAGTTCGGTGCGCTGATCGCCACCGTTCCGCCCGGTGTTCTGGGCGGTGCCGGCGTCGTCCTCTACGGCATGATCGGCATTCTGGGCGTGCGGATCTGGGTGGATAACCGGGTGAACTTCTCCAACCCGATCAACCTTTCCGCCGCCGGGCTGGGCCTGATTGTTGCAATCGCCGACTTCACCTGGGTGATCGGCGACCTGACCTTCGGCGGTATTGCCCTGGGCACCGGAGCAGCCCTGATCGCCTACCACGGCATGCAGGCCATCGCGCGCTGGCGGGGCACCGACCCGGACGAGCCGAGTGAGGACGCCGGGGCCACTCCGAGCCGGCTGGGCTGACTCGGCCGGCTGGCGGCTGGGCCGTCCCCGCCGTCGTCAGGCTCCTTCGAGGACCTGACGGGTGGCCCAGGCAACGTACTTCTCCGCCTGGGCCATGGCATCCTGCGGCCGCTGCACCACGTCCAGCAGGCTGACGGCGGCAACAATCCCGTAGGCCTCGAGCTGGTCCGGGGTGAGGGTGATTTGCCCTGCCACGGCAACTACCGGGATGCCGGCGTCCCGGGCAAGCAGCGCCACTTCCAGCGGGGCCTTTCCGTAGCGGGACTGCTCGTCCAGCGACCCTTCCCCGGTGAGCACCAAATCGCAGCGGGTCAGTGCCGCCTGCAGTCCGGTGAATGAGGACAGCAGTTCAAAGCCCGGGTGCAGGGTGGCGCCGGTGTATGCCAGGAAACCGGACGGGAAACCGCCTGCCGCGCCCGCCCCGGGAACATCGACGTCGACGCCGGTGGCTTCCTTCAGCAGGCGCGTCCAGATGCCCATGGCTTCTTCGAGCCGGTCCCGGGCCGCCGGATCAGCGCCTTTTTGTTCGCTGAAGATCGCTGCCGTGCCTTCGTATCCCAGCAGCGGGTTGCGGACATCGGCGGCAATCCGCAGCCGGACCCCGGCCAACCGGGGATCCAGTTCTGCTGCGTCCACAGCCGCGGCCTGCAGCAGGCCGGCACCGCCGGGCGGCACGGGGGCGCCGCCGTCGTCCAGGATCCGCAGGCCCAGGGCAGCCAGTGCGCCTGACCCGCCGTCCGTCATGGCTGAACCGCCTATGCCCAGGATGATGGTTTTGGCTCCGGCGTCCAGTGCCTCGGCGATCAGCTGGCCGCTGCCGTAGCTGGTGGCCGCCAGGGCCGTGGCGGGGGAAGGTTCCAGCAGGGTCAGTCCCGAAGCCCGGGCAGTTTCTATCAGGGCGGTGTCCCCGTTCAGGGCCCAAACTGCCGTGACGTCCCGGCCCAACGGTCCGCGGACGCGGGCTGTGCGGGCTTCGGCGCCGGCCGCGAGGGCGGCATCGAGGGTGCCTTCGCCTCCGTCAGCTACCGGAACGGAAACCACATCGGCATCCGGGTACACGGCCAGAACCCCCTCCGCCATGGCAGCTGCGGCCTCCGCCGCGGAAAGTGATCCCTTGAATTTGTCCGGAGCAATAACTACACGCATGCCTTCATCCTGTCAGCTGCCGCCGACATCCGGCAGCGTAACGCTTCAGCGCCACTGCCCCCGACCCTTGAGGACATCCTTAAGGATGTCGGCGCGGTCCGAGACAATACCGTCCACGCCCAGGTCCAGCAGCCGGTTCATGGTGTCTGCGTCATTGACTGTCCAGACGTGCACCTGCAGCCCGGCACGGTGGCAGCTGCGGACAAAGGCCGGCGTGACCACCGGGAATCGGCCGAAACTTACCGGCACCTGGACGCACTGGAACCTGCCCAGGCGGGAAAGTATCCGCGCCACCCCCAGGGGTGCCAGCAGGCGCAGTGCCGCCGTCAGGGTGCTGCCGGCTGAACTCGCGGCGGGCCGGTCCAGGCGCCGGAGTGTGCGCAGCCGCCGGATATCGGAGAAGGACGCCACCAGCACCCGGTCATGGGCCTGGTGCTTATTGACCAGCTGAGCCAGGAGGGCAGCGCCGGCTGCGTCCTTCACATCCACATTGAGGCGGATTTCGGGCCATTGGGTGAGCAGCTCCTCGAAGGTGGGGATCTGCTCCTTTCCTCCCACCAGCACGTCCTTCAACTGGGCGCGGGTGAGCCCGCCGATCTTCCCTGCTGTTCCCCCGGAGATCCGGTCCACGGTTTCATCATGGAAGGCCATCAGCACGCCGTCGCTGCTGGTGCGTACATCCGTTTCCAGGTGGGTCATCCCAAGGTCCACGGCGGCACGAAAGGCGGAGAGCGTGTTTTCGTATCCGTCGGGCGAGAACCCCCGGTGCGCCAATGCGATGGGCAGCGGCGAACGGGAAGGGGCGTCCCCGGGAGCCAGGAAGTACGGATATGTTGGCGTCACGCTCGTACTTTACCCAACCATCGCGCCGGTCTGCGTTCCGGAGCGGGCGGTTCACGATACTGCGCGCCTAGAATGGCAGGACCCCGACCGGCAGCATCCCGCAGGATCGTGGAGGTAACCGTGCCTGACCCACCCCCCAATGCGCTGTACCGCTTTGGACGCTCCCTTTCCCGGCCGGTCGCGTTCCTGCGGGGCAGCGCCCGGAAATCGCCTGCCACACTGACCTATATTGCCGTTTTCTGGCTGCTGGGCGCGCTCACCTCCTCTCTCGCCACCGGGCCGGAAGGGGAGCTGCTGAACCGGGTGGCCGTCTCCGCAGACAGCCTGGGCACCAACCCCGCAGCCCTCCTCCTCTGCAGCTTCTGGGCCAGCGGCCCCGGTGGATATGTGGGCGGGACGCTGGCGGTGCTCCTTCTCGGTCTCCCCTGTGAGCGGCTGCTGGGTTCCGGCAGGTTCCTGCTGGCGGGCTTTACCGGCCAGGTGGCCGGGGCATTGCTGGCCATAGGTTTCGCCTTCCTCACCAGTGCCTCGATCGGCGACTGGTCACGTGCCCTGGTCAGCGAATCCTATGTGGGTCCGATGGCGTTCCTTGCTGCGGTGGCAGCGGCGGCCAGCGCCCGGATGTCCACCCTGTGGCGCCGGCGGCTGCGGCTTACCCTGTTCACCCTCCTGGTCCTGCTTGCCCTGTACGCCGGGAGCTTATCCGACCTGATGCTGCTGGGCGCCGCCACGGCGGGCGCCTTTGCCGGGCCCCTCCTGGACGGTCGGCGGCCGAGCCTCCCCCACCGCCTGGTGACCAGCCGCCGCGAGGCGCGTGTCCTGGTGGCGCTGGTGGTGCTGGCCTCAGCTGCGGGACCGGTTATTGCCGCACTCAGCGACGCCGCCGTGGGCCCCCTTGCTGTGCTGCGCTACCTCTTCACCAGCGCTGACGTGACCACTCCCGCAGAGCTGGCCGAACTGTGCAACGGCGGCGCCTCCGCCCGTGAATGCGCCGTGGCCCGCCTCCAGCTCCGTGCCGGGCCGGCCGCATTCTTCCTCGCCGTCCTGCCCCAGGTCCTGCTGGCAACGTTCTCCGACGGCCTGCGCCGCGGAAGGCGTTTCGCCTGGCTGGCCGCCGTGCTGCTGCAGGGGACCATGACCCTGCTCGCCGCCGTCCGGATTGGAGTGGTACTCACCGGTGACCAGGCCCGGCTGCTGCCTCCCGGGGCGGGCAGCTCCGTCAAACTGGTTCTGCCCATGGTGGTTCCCCTGGCGGTGTTTGCCCTGCTGCTCATGACACGCGGGCTGTTCCCCGTGCGCGCACCCGTTGGAACCTACCGGCGGCTGGCCCTCACGGTTGCTGCGGCCGCGCTCATCCTGGCAGCGGTCTATCTGGGCGTGGCCCTGCTGGACCGCGACGGGTTCTCCCCGCAGGCAACTCCGGCGCTGGCTGTGGCTGACCTGCCGGACAGGTTCCTGCCCATTTTGGAGGTGACCAGCCGTGGCCCCGTCCTGGTTCCGGTGAGCCTGCCCGCGGTCCTCGCCTATGAAGGGGTGGGCCTGGTGTTCTGGCTTTTGGCCTGTGTCCTGCTGCTCCGCTCCTTCCTGATCCCGCCCCGCACTCCGGCCATCGCCGATGAGGAACGGGCACGGGAACTGTTGAAGGCCCACGGCGGAAGCACCATGGCATGGATGACGCTCTGGGCCGGGAACACCTATTGGTTTTCCCCCAGCGGCAACTCATATGTTGCCTACCGGGCGGACAGCGGGGTTGCCCTTACGGTGGGCGAACCCGTGGGACCGGCTGCCGAAATGCCCCGGACCGTGGCGGGATTTGCCGCCTTCTGCACCGCCAACGGGACCACCGCCTGTTTTTACTCCGTGGATGAACGGGTGCGCAGCATTTGTGCTGAGCTGGGTTTTTTCTCTCTTCAGGTGGCCGAGGAGACCGTGCTGCCGCTGGGGTCGCTGGCTTTCAAGGGCAAAAAATTCCAGGACATCCGCACCGCATTCAACGCTGCCCGCAAACAGGGCATCCAGGCCCGCTGGATCAGTTTCCCCACCGCGCCGCTGGCACTCACGGACCAGATCCGCGCCATCTCCGAGGAGTGGGTGGCGGATAAGCGGATGCCGGAAATGGGATTCACCCTGGGCGGGCTGGAGCAGCTCGAAGACCCGGAAGTGCGCTGCCTGCTGGCCGTTGACGCCGACGGCACTGTGCACGCGGTGACCTCCTGGCTGCCGGTGTACCGGGACGGACGGGTGATCGGCTGGACCCTGGACTTTATGCGCAGGCGGGGCACCGGCTTCCGGCTGGGCATGGACTTCCTTATCGCCTCCGCTGCCCTGTCCCTGCAGGAGGAAGGGTGCGCTTTCCTGAGCCTTTCGGGCGCACCGCTGGCCCGCTCCGACGCCAGACACGGCGACGACGGCGGGAACGGCGGAGACGATGCAGGCTCGCCGGTGATGGACCGGCTGCTGGACCGGTTGGGCGCCACCCTGGAACCGGTCTACGGGTTCCGCTCCCTGCTGGCGTTCAAAGCCAAGTTCGCCCCGGAGTATGTGCCGCTATACATGACCTACCCCGATCCGGCCGCGCTGCCTGCCATCGCCAACGCCGTGACCAGGGCCTACGTCCCGGACCTTTCCCTCGGTCAGGGGCTGGTCCTCGCCCGGCGGATTGTGGACCGGACCTGACCATGTCCCTGATCGCCGGAGTGCTGCCCGCGGCTGTCCTGATTGCCGGGGTGCTGGCACTGGCCTGGCTCGGCTTCGCCAGCCGGAAACTGGGCTGGAGCCGGTTCCTGGTCTCTGTTGTGGTCTCATGCCTGCTGACCGGGCTGCTCTACCTGCTGGCTGAAATGGTGTTCCACTGGTGGAACGCGTCCCTGCCCCGGTTGCTCTACCTTTTCTGCGCCCTGGCGATCCTCGGAGTGCAGCTCGCCCTGCCCCAGGTGACCACCTCCGGCACCCGGGTGCACCGGCGGGCAGCCGGCGTGGTCGCGGCACTGGTGGTGGTGCTCGCACTGGCCTGCACAGTGAACATTGCCTACGCCCAATACCCAACGCTCGCCTCGTTGTTCAGTCCGCCGTCCCCGGAAGATGACCCGCTGCCCCTTCCATCCGCTCCCCGGAGCGACCTGCCGGCAGCATCGGAGCAGAACTGGACGCCCCCGCCGGACATGCCGTCGCAGGGCAAGGTCTACCGCCAGCAGATCCCCGGACCGGTGTCCGGGTATGCCTCCAACCCGGCCCTGGTCTACCTGCCGCCCGCGTACCTCGCGGATCCCGGGGCGGTGAACCTGCCGGTCCTGGTGCTGATCCACGGACAGCCCGGCGCCCCGGCGGACTGGCTGATCAGCGGCGGGCTGACGGAGATGATGAACTCGTTTGCCGCCCGGCACCAGGGACTGGCACCCGTGGTGGTGATGCCGGACCTCAGCAACGCCGGGAACAGCAACTGGCCGCTGTGCATGGACACCACAGTCAGCAACTCGGCCACCTATCTCGCCAAGGACCTGCCAGCCTGGGTGCAGCAGGAGCTGGGGGCCGGCACGGCAGGGCCGCAGCAGTGGGCAGTGGGCGGATATTCCTTCGGTGGAACCTGCGCCGCCCAGCTCGCGGCCAACTATCCGCAGGTTTACCCCACGTTCCTGGATATCGCCGGAGAGAATGAGCCCACCGTCGCGAGCGGGCATGAGGACCTGCTGGAGATCTATTTCGACGGGAATGAAGACTCGTTCCGGGAACAGAACGCAGTGGACCGGTTTAAGGCCGCCCGGTACCCGGATACCGCGGGGATCATCGTCGTCGGCCGGGACGATAAGGTCTACGCGCCCGAGGGCCGGACGGTGTACGACGCCGCCAGGGCCGCCGGTGCCGACGTCCAGCTCCAGCAGCTGCCGGGCGGGCATTCGTGGCAGGTGTGGAAGGCCGGATTGCAGCAGAATCTGGACTGGGTGTGTACCCGGCTTGGCATACTGGAGCCATGACACCCGAGCCTGCACAGCGTTCCGACGGTACCGGGGTCCTGGACCGGGTGGGCCGGCTGCTGCATTGGATCAGCAGTGCCTCCTCTCCCCATGTGGCACTTCTGCTGGTGCTGGCCGTGGGTTTGCTCCCCGCCCTGGCACTGACCCTCGCCTCGGCCGAGGTCTACGAATCGGTGACCGATGCGGACGGCGTGGCGGGGCTGGATAAACCGGCGCTGGAACTGGCTTTGCAGCTGCGTTCCCCCGGGGTGGATGCGGCCGTCACCGGCTTCACCAACCTGGCCGGCACCGTGGGGATGCCGATCCTGGCAGGACTCGCCGTCCTGGTGATGTGCCGGCTCTGGCGGTCCTGGACGCCGCTGGTCCTTACCGCCGCAGCTGCAGCGGGGTCCCTGCTGATGACCGTTGCCGGCAAGGCACTGATCGGGCGGAGCCGCCCGGACCTGGCCGACGCGGTGCCGCCGTATGAGTCCTCAGCGTCATTTCCGAGCGGGCATACCCTGAACTCAATAGTTATTGCCGGGATTCTTGCCTATCTGGTGATCCTGTATGCGCGGAACCGAGCGGCCAAGGTTGCGGCCGTCACGGCAGCCGCTGCCTTCACCCTCGCCGTCGGCCTGAGCCGCGTCTATCTGGGCCATCACTGGCTGACGGATGTCCTGGTGGCCTGGACCCTGGGTGCTGCGTGGCTGGCAGTGGTGATTACCGCGCACCAGCTTCTGAGGCTGCTGGCCGGGCGTCGAGCAGCCGTTCAAGAACCACCGCAACCCCGTCGTCCCTGAACGCGGGGGCGGTGTAGTCGGCGGCTGCACGGGCGGCCGGATGTCCGGAGGCCATGGCGTAGCCGCGGCCGGCCCAGTTGAGCATCTGGATGTCATTGGGCATATCCCCGAATGCCACGGACTCCGCCGCCGCAATACCCCTGGCGGCCGCATACCCGGCCAGGGTGACGGCCTTGTTCAGCCCGGGCCGGGACATTTCCAGCAGCGGCGCCGAGGGCGCGGAGTGGGTGGTGGTGACCAGGTCCGCCACTGCGGGAGCTACCCGGTGCAGAAACTCGTCGGGGGAAATGTCATGGGTACGGGCCAGGAACTTTGCCACTCCGGTCTGGCCGGCCAGGGAATCCTGCAGCGGGCGGGGCACTATGGAACCGAGGATCTCGGCCGAGCCGGTGTCGGCGAATCCGGGTTCCAGGTGGATTCCGTCCACTGTTTCAGCGGCGAAACGCACCGCCGGGAAAAGCCCGCGGATCACTTCCGCTGCGGAGAACATCTGCTCAAGGGGCAGCAGCGAGGTGGAGAGCACCCGGTCCTGTGCCAGGTCATAGGTAATGGCTCCGTTGGAGCAGATCACGGTTCCCTCATGGCCTATCCGTTCACGGAGCGGATCCAGCCAGCGCGGCGGGCGTCCGGTCACGAACACCACGTCGATGCCCGCAGCCAGGCAGGCGCGAAAGGCCCGCACGGTGCGGTCGCTGATGCTGTTGTCCGCACCCACAATGGTGCCGTCCATGTCGCTCGCTACCAGCCGTACCGGCCCCGTCCGTTCCTGCATGCCATCCAGCTTACTGGCGGACCCGGCCCGGGCACGGCCCGGGCCGGGTGCTGCCGTGCCGCGACGGCTTTCCGGGGCTCAGGCCTCCGGGGCCTCGGCCGCCGGGATTTCGGCCGCCGGGATTTCGGCCCCGGCAACAATCCTGCCGCGGCCCAGGGTGTGCGTGAACAGGGCAAAGCCCAGGGCGGCCGGACTGGCATCAGGGGCAACGTCCAGCTTTTCGGTGTCCACGGCGTGGACCACTACAAAGTAGCGGTGCCGGCCGTGGCCGGGTGGCGGGGCGGCACCGACAAAGCCGGCAAAACCGGCGTCGTTGACCAGTTGCACGGTGCCTTCGGGCATCAGTGCCGAGTTGGCCGCGTCCGCTGCAAGTCCCGTGACCGAGGCGGGAATGTTAAAGGCGGCCCAGTGCCAGAAACCGCTGGCTGTCGGCGCATCCGGATCGTACATGGTCACCGCGAAGCTGCGGGTCCCCTCCGGGAACCCGGACCAGGTGAGCTGCGGTGAGGCGTCCTTGCCCCCGGGAACCCCCATCCTGCCGCTGTACTGTGCCGGCGCAAGTGTGCCGCCGTCGGTCACTTCCTCACTGTCGACGGTGAACTCCGGCACCTGTGGCAGGTTCGCGTATGGGTCTCTGTTTTCCACTGTTTCTCCTGGTTCTTCGGGGCGGATACGGACGGCCGCTGCAGGGCAGGGCCTGGGGACGCCTCGGCGCGATGGCGCGTCGGCGCGGTCTAGGAAAGTTCGCTGCGGTACGGCGGGTTGGCTCCGGCGCGGGAGACTGTGATGGCGGCGGCACGCGCAGCGAAGAAAAGCAGCTCTTCCAGGTCACGGAGGCCGATGCGGGCCAGGTTGCTGCGCCGGGCGCCGCCGTCCAGTTCGCGGTCCATCAGCCCCACCAGCAGGGCGGACATAAAGGAGTCGCCTGCCCCCACGGTGTCCGTGACTGTTACGGTCGGTGCCGCGACGGCGCAGTCACCCGCAGCGGCTACCGCCCACGGGCCGCGCGACCCCCGGGTTACCACCACCAGGGACGGTCCCGCCGCAAGCCAGCGCCGAGCCGAGCTTTCCGGGGATTCGTCCGGGTAGAGCCACTGCAGGTCTTCGTCGGAGGCTTTGACGACGTCGGCCAGCGCCACGAACTTCTCGGCCTGTTCCCGGGCATAGGACACGTCAGTGATGATGGACGGCCGGCAGTTCGGGTCGTAGCTGATGGTTGCCGAGGCGCGGGCACGTTCCACGGCACGGAAGACGTGCCCGGCTCCGGGCGCGAGCATGGCGGCGATGGACCCGGTATGCAGCATGGTGGTCCCGTCCAGCAGGGCCGGCAGGTTCGCGGCCAGGTCCGGCAGCTGCCACTCAAGGTCAAAGGTGTAGCGGGCACCGCCGGCCGGGTCCAGGACGGCGGTGGCCACGCTGGTGGGCAGATCATCTGCAGCGAATGCGGTCAGGACCGAATTTGCCCGCAGGTGTTCGGCAATCAGGGCGCCGTTGGCGTCGGAACCGAAGCGGCCCACAAACTGCACCGGGCGCCCCAGCCGGGCCACGCCCACGGCAACGTTCAGCGGACTGCCGCCGGGGTGGGAGCGGCGCGGCGCGGTATCGCTGACCACCTCATCAACAAGGGCTTCACCTATGACTGTAAGCACACTTTCAACCTAACAGAGCAGCTCCCGGGTTGCCTTATGTGCCGGTGATTCCGGCAGCCTCGCCGACCGCGCGGACGACGGCGTCCCAGGCCGGTGTGCCGGGTGTGATCATGGCGAAATGGTCGCCGGGAATGCGGCGCAGGTGGACCCGGCCGCCGGCCGCCGCGGCGGCCTCGGCCCAGCCGGCGGACTGGGTGAACGGCACCGTGGTGTCATCCTCCCCGTGCAGCACCCATGCCGGTACGTGCAGGGGCAGCGCAAACATCGGGTCGGCCTCGCGGTAGCGCTGCGGATCCTCCTCCGGGCTGCAGCCAAGGAAGTTCTGCACGGCACCGTCGCTCAGGCCCAGCTCATGTGCTTCGGCCAGGTTCAGCACACCGGACTGGCTGACGACGCCGCTGACGGCAACGCGGGAGCCCGCCTGTGCCGCGGCGAGGACGGCCAGATGGCCGCCGGCGGAATGGCCCAGGAGGGTGATCGTGGACAGGTCAATGTCGAAGCTGCCGGCCGCGTCAGCCAGCGCGTCGATGCCTGCACGGATATCGGAGAAGGTAACCGGCCATCCGCCGCCGTTTCCCGCCCGCCGGTATTCCAGGTTCCAGCAGGCAAAACCGCGGTCAGCCAGGTCCCGGGCCAGCGGACTGCCCAGCTCGGCGGTGTACGGCGCACGCCAGTATCCGCCGTGGATGATGACCACGGTGCCCCGGGAGGGTGAGCCGCCGGACGGCAGCGTCAGCTCGGCGTACTGCTCCGGGCCGGGGCCGTAGGCAATCCGTCGGGGCGGTGCTGACATGGGGATCCTTCCGGCGGGGGCTTAATCTGATAGGGAGCCTACCGCCAGGTATCCCCGGCGGTTTGGTCAGGGCCGTGCCATAGGCTGGTGGCAGGCAGGGGAAAGGGATTTCGTTTTGAGCGCGTGGGACACATTGGATGAGCGGCTGCGGCCGGTGGTCCAGGCAAGTACTGACGAATATGCCCGGGTACGCCCCGGGCTGGAGGCAGTGACCGCTGAGATGGAAGCGAATCTGCGCAGCGTTTTCGCGGACAGCCCGGTGAAGCCGCTCTTCGTCGCCTCCCGCACCAAGTCCGTGGAGTCCTTCCGGGACAAGGCCTCGCGGATGCTGCCGCCGGAAAACCCCGGTGAGCTGCCCTCGCTCCTGTTTCCCGATCCGATGCGCAACCTCACGGACCTGGTGGGTCTGCGCGTCATTATGACCCTGCCGCACGAAGTGGATGAAGCGGCCAACCTGATCAAGCGCCAGCGGGCGGAATTCGACTGCCGCGGCGACCGGGAGAAGGACATCGGGTCCATCGAATCCGGGACCTACGGCTACTCCAGCCGCCACCTGATCCTGCGGACCATCCAGAACGAGACCGTACGGCAGTTCCACAAACTGCTGGAACCGGACCAGCGCCCCAACGGCAGCTACCTGTTCGAAGTGCAGATCCGCACCGTGCTGGCACATGCCTGGTCCGAGATTGAGCATGACATCCGCTTCAAGGCCGGCGACCCGCGGGCCTGGAGCCCGTACTTTGACCGCCAGTTCACCGCCACGGCCGCCATGCTGGAAACCGTGGAGACCGCTTTTGCCGAGCTGCATGAACGGTATGAGACGGTGACCGGTTTCTGGGATGAAGACGGTGAGGGCAGCGCGCCGCTGACCCCGAACCGGATCCGCGACGTCTGGCTGACCCTGCTGCCGCATGTGAACCGCAAATCCGGGGATGACTGGGGCTGGGCGGCGGAACTGCTGGCCGCCCACGGCATGAAGACCACCATGGACCTGGCCGGGCTGCTGCAAGCCGATGCCATCACCAAGGTACGTGCCGCACTGGACCACCGGTATTCCCCGGGCCCGGACCGCCTGCTCGATGACCTGCTCCTGTGGCGCTTCGGCAAAAAGCACATTGACCTCACTGCAGAGCCGGAAGACGCCCCGGCGAAGCCACGGCGCGAGTCCCTGGGCCGCCGTTACCGGCAGATGCAGATTTTCCGCGCCAGGGAAGAGGACCAGCAGCCCTGACCACTGCTGCGCACGCGTTCCGGGCGTTTTCCGCTCCGGTCCCGGCAGCGGGGCGGGCTTTGACTCCTTGCCAGTACCGCCAGGGTAGGTCAGGCTGGGCACCGTGGCCCAGAACCTCACGGATGCGCAGGCGCGGAGACTCCGCCTGCGGTCCCACCTGCTGACCGGATCAGACCTTGCACCCGCCGAAGCGGTGCGGCGGGCCGTGGGCCTGCAGGGACAGGATTTGCCCGCCGTCCTACGCGCCATCGCCATCCGGTCACGGCCCGGCACCACCGTGCAGGATGTCCGGGATGCCTTTGACAGCGGCGATCTGGTGCGGGGATGGCCCATGCGCGGCACCCTGTTCGCCACCACGCCGGGGCATCTGGCTGCTTTGCTTCATTTCACGGCGGAGCGCACCCACACCGCGACGGCCCGGCGACGGACGGAACTGGGCCTGGAGGAGTCGGTGCTTCGCCGTGGCCGGGACTCCCTGCGGGAGGCGCTGCAGGAGCGTCCGCTGCGGCGGGCCGAGGTCATGGATCTCTGGGCCGCCGCCGGGATCCGGACGGGCGACGGACGCGGATACCACCTGCTGATGCATTTGGCCGTGGACGGGTTGTTCCATTGGGGCCGGTTTACGCCTTCCGGCACCGAACAGCTTGCCACCCTCACGGAGCACGACGGCGCAGGCGGCGGGGACCTCAGCGCACTTGTCCGAGGCTTCGTGCTGGCCCGCGGTCCCGTCTCCGAGGCCGATCTGGCCTGGTGGACCAAGCTGCCCAAAACCGTGGTGCGCCGCGCCGCTGCGGGGGTGGCGGATCTTCAGGAAGTGCTGGTGCAGGGACGCCCGGCGTGGCTGATCGGGGAGGCATCGGAGCCGGAGCCCTCCGGCGCAACACTGGTACCGGGCTTCGACGAGTGGATCCTCGGGTATGCGGACCGCTCCCTGGTGGCCGGGCCGGCCGCCCTGCAGGCGGTGGTGCCCGGCAAAAACGGCATCTTCCGGCCGGCCGTCCTTTTCGACGGCACGGTGGTGGGCACCTGGCGGCCGCCCCGGGGCAAACGGGCGGCCGAACCGGTGATCAACCTCGTGGAACAGCTGAAAGCCAACGCCCGGCGGGCTGTGGAGAAGGCCGTGGCGGCATGGCCGCACGGGTAGCACGGATAGCACCGGTACATCCTCCGGCAGCTCGCCGGCTGAGCGTGCCCGGTTTCAGGCCGAGGCGCGCAGTATCAGGCTGACGGCGGGCGGTCCCGCCACTGCCAGCGCCGCACCGTCCTCGCCTGCTCCGGAGGCGGACGCCAGCGCGGCCTGGGCAAAATGCTCCCCCAGCCGGCGGGCATCCACGCTGACGGTGGTCAGCGGCGGCACGGCCAGCCCGGCCAGCGGAATGTCTTCGGCACCGATCACCGCCAGGTCCCGGGGTGCCTGCAGCCCGTGGACCGACAGCCCGGAGAGCACTGCGAAGGCGTGGTCGTCATCGAACGCGCAGACCGCGCTGACGCGCTGTTCCCCCTCCAGCCAGCGCTCGACGGCGGCCGCCGCCTCTGCTGCTTCCAGCCCGAGACGCTCGACGGCGGGTGCGGGCAGGCCGTACCTGGCACAGGCATCCCGGATCGCGGCCAGCCTGACCTTCACCCGCCAGGCGTACCCGGATTCCGGCGGCACGGCCACACCGATCCGCTCGTGCCCGGATTCCACCAGGTGCTTCACCTGCATCGCGCCAATGCCCAGATCAGGAGCCAGCGGGTCCCCCGCCGTCTGCGGCAGCGAAACAACCGTAATCCCGGCAGCCTGGACGGCGGCGATCTCAGCGTCCGGAAGCGGGGCAATCAAAATCAGCGCTGCGGGTGCCAGGGACTGCACCAGGGGTACCGCCCCGCCCCGGGACGGTACCCGGTGGGCCACCAGGCGCAGCCCGTTCCGTTCCACTTGTTCGGACGCGGCGTCGATAATCATGGCCAGGGCACGGCCCAGGGGTTCGGGCGGGAGCAGCATCAATACCAAGTCGCTGCGTCCGCGGCGCAACGTGCGTGCAGCAGTGGAGGGCGTGTAGCCGAGTTCCCGGGCTGCTGCGAGAACCCGGTTCCGGGTGGCAGCGGAGATACTTTGGCCTGTCCGGCCGTTCAGCACATAGCTGACTGTGGCGCGGGACACGCCCGCCGTCTTCGCTACATCGCTCGAGGTGGCCCTGCGTTCCACGGCCGTCCTTTCCGTCTTATGCCCGTCGGATTTCTCCGGTAGTCTGACATTACAGGCAACTTACACGTGTAAGTGACGAATCCACCGGCACGGGTAGACTGCCTCGCAACCTGCGGTCGCACCAAACCACGGCCGCCCCCGATTGGAAAGGACCGGTCCATGGCTAACCAGCCCATCACCGCCCAGAACACCGTCCAGCAGTGGCTCGACCACCCGGCAGGCGGCCCCGCCATCCGCGGCATGCTTGCCCAGGCAGGCAGCGACGAGTCCAGCCTGGGCCCGGCGCTGACCCTGAAGCTGCAGCAGCTGGTGGACCTGAGCCAGGGCCAGTTCCCGCAGGCCGCCGTGGATGAACTCGTGAAGGCGGCCAACGGCGGCGTTATGCCCGAAACCGAAGCAGCAGTGCTGCCCACGGTCGCCGGCCGCTTCGATGGCAAGACCGTGATCGTTACCGGCGCCGGCTCCGGCATCGGCCGCGCCACCGCCTCCCGAATTGCCCGTGAAGGCGGCCGCGTGATCGCCGTAGACATGGCAGAGGCAAAGATCACCGAGCTCGCGGAGCAGACCGGCGAAGCCATTGTCCCGGTCGCTGCGGACCTCACCGACGCCGCCGCCGTGGAGCGCATCATTGCCGCTGCCGGCGGACAGATCGACGGTCTGGCCAACGTGGCAGGCATCAATGACGACTTCTCCCCGCTGCACGAGGTCTCCGACGCCATGTGGCAGAAGATCTTCGCCGTGAACGTGGACGGCCTGATGCGCCTCACCCGCGCCGTACTGCCGACCATGCTCGAAGCCGGCAAGGGCTCCATTGTGAACATCACCTCCGAAGCGGGCCTGCGCGGCTCCGCCTCCGGTGTGGCCTACACCGCTTCCAAGCACGCCGTGGTGGGCATTACCCGCAGCACCGCGTTTATGTATGCCCGTGAAGGCATACGTGTAAATGCGGTTGCTCCGGGCGGCGTCGCCACCGGCATTCCGATGGGCGGCAAGACCAGCGAGTACGGTGAGGCCCGCCTTTCCCCCGCCCGGGTCAACATCCCGGGCCTCGCCTCGGCCGAGGACCTGGCGGCGTCCATCACGTTCCTGCTCAGCGACGACGGCGTCAACATCAACGGCGCCATCCTGCCTTCCGACGGCGGCTGGTCCGCGGTCTAACAACCGCACCCAAAACGACGGCGGCCGGCACTTTCCCGAGGGAAGGGACCGGCCGCCGTCGCTCTATCCCGCACCCACCATCACGACCACCATCACCATCACCATCAGGGAGAACACCATGAAATCCGTCCACGTCACCGGTCCGGACACCAATGAATGGGTGGAGGTGGACCGGCCGGCCCCCGGCCCCCGCGACGTCCTCCTGAAAATGAAAGCCTGCGGAATCTGTGGTTCCGATGCGTTCTACAGCCACGTCGGCGGGATTCCGCCGCGCCAGGGGGCTACCCCGCTGGGGCATGAACCGGCTGCCGAAGTGGCGGAAGTCGGCGCCGAGGTCGAGGGATTCTCTGTAGGGGACCACGTGGTTATCGACACCATGGCCTTTACCGACGGGCTGCTGGGCAGCGGCGGTGCGCAAGGCGGACTGTCCGAATATGTACTGGTCAAGGACGCCGTTCCCGGCCGCCAACTCCGCGTAATTCCCACTGAAATACCGTGGGAGGTCGCTGCGCTCAACGAACCCATGGCCGTGGCCTACCACGCCGTGAACCGCACCAACCCCAAGCCCGGCGACAAGGTAGTGGTTTTCGGCGCGGGTCCCATCGGTTTGGGTGCCGTATTGGGCTACCGCCGCCGTGGCGCCTCACACATCGTTGTTGTGGACATCATTGAGTCCCGTCTGGAGAAAGCCCTGCAGATCGGTGCAGACGCGGTCATCAACTCCGCGGAGGAGGACGTAGCAGCCCGGCTGGTCGAGCTGCACGGAGACGGCGCCACAATGCTTGTCCGCGGCACCCGCTCCGGCACGGATATCTTCCTCGACGCCGCTGGTGCGCCCGTGATTCCCAAGACGGTCGGTGACGTGGCGAAATCCGGTGCAGTGCTGGGTGTGGTTGCCGTGCACAAGAACCCCGTGGAGCTGGACTTCGGTTCCATCCTCACCACGGAACTGACCATTGTCTTCGCGATGGGCTACCCCACCGAGATCTTCGAGGTCACCGACGACATCATCGAGAACTGGCAGAAATACGCCCTGATCATCAGCGATGTCCTGCCGTTCGACCGGTCCCTGGAAGCGCTTGAGCTGGCGAAGACGCCTGGCGCTGCGGACAAGGTTGTAGTTCGGTTCGACTGAGTTCGGTTCGACGGAGTTCGGTTCGACGGAGTTCGGCTGTCCCGGCATAACGACGGCGGCCGGTCCCCTTATGAAAGGGAACCGGCCGCCGTCGTATGTTGTGGAAAGCCGCTACGCTCCGGAAACCGCTGCCGCGAGCTTGTTCAGCGATTCCTCCAGGTCGTCCTTGGACACCATCGGGAAGGAGACCTGCTTCAGCGTGTCCTTGTCGGTGACGTGGGACCAGTCATAGGTCAGCGTGACCTCGGTGGAGTCCGCGCCGTCGGGCTGGAGTTCCCAGACCCACTGCCAGCCCTTGGGTTCGGTGCCGGCCGGGGCGGTCTGCCAGGCCAGGATCTTGTTGTGGTCGTACCCCGTGACGTGGTTATCCGTCTGGTAGTCGCCCATTTTTTCGTTGTGCATGTTCATGGTGAAAACCTGGCCGGAAGCCGTAATGCGGTCGGTCTTCTCATCCGAGACCACCATGCCGGAACCGTCCAGCTCGTGGTGGCGCTCGGGGTTGGACAACAGGTTGAAGATGTCTGCGGCCGAGGCATCGATGACCCGGGAAACTACAACGCTCGTCTGATCAGTGGTCAATGAACTCTCCTTCGATGGATGGATAGTACTTTTTCCACGGCGGCCGGCCGGTGGGCCGGCGCCGAAGCCTGTGCGTACCGCGCCTGGCCAAACCTCAGCCGGGCGTGTCCTGCTCTGCTTCCTGCAGGTTCCAGCCGGTGATGTACGGCGGATCCTGCCCCTCGTCGCGGGTGTACTGCCGGGCACGTGCCCGTTCGTCCTGCAGATACTGCCGGAAGGACGCCTGCGTCGATCTCAGCGACGCTACCCGGTCCAGCACGTCGATGGCCAATTGGAAGCGGTCAATCTGGTTCAGCATGGCCATGTCGAACGGCGTGGTGGTGGTGCCTTCCTCCTTGTAGCCGCGCACGTGCAGGTTTTCATGGTTGGTGCGCCGGTAGGTCAGCCGGTGAATCAGCCACGGGTAGCCGTGATAGGCGAAAATCACCGGCTTGCCCGTAGTGAAAAGGGTGTCGAAATCCCGGTCCGGCAGGCCGCTGGGATGCTCGCGCGGATCCTGCAGCGCCATCAGGTCCACCACATTGACCACCCGGATTTTCAGCTCGGGCAGCTGCTCCTTCAACAGTGCCGCGGCGGCCACGGTTTCCAGGGTGGGCACGTCACCGGCGCAGGCCATCACGACGTCGGGCTCGGTCTTCCCGCCAGGGCCGGTGTCTTCGCTGCCGGCGAAGTCCCAGATGCCCACGCCGCGCTCCACATGCAGCAGCGCCTGTTCCGGATTAAGCCAGACCGGCGCCGGCTGCTTGCCGGAGACCACTACGTTCACCCGGTCCCGGCTGGCCAGGATGTGTCCGGCCACGGCCAGCAGCGTGTTGGCATCCGGCGGCAGGTACACCCGGATGACCTCCGCCTTTTTGTTCACCACGTGGTCAATGAAGCCGGGGTCCTGATGCGAGAACCCGTTGTGGTCCTGCTGCCACACATGGCTGGAGAGCAGGTAGTTCAGCGAGGCGATGGGCTGGCGCCAGGACAGGGAGCGGCTGACCTTCAGCCACTTGGCGTGCTGGTTGAACATGGAATCGACAATGTGCACAAAGGCTTCGTAGCAGTTGAAGACCCCGTGCCGGCCGGTCAGCAGATAGCCTTCCAGCCAGCCCTCGCAGAGGTGTTCGGAGAGCACCTCGGCCACCCGCCCGCTGCGGGCCAGATGCTCATCCAGTTCATCGATGCGCTGCTGCCAGGCCTTGTGAGTGACGTCGTAGACGGACTGCAGGCGGTTGGATGCCGTCTCGTCCGGACCGAAGATCCGGAAGTTAGACGGGTTTTGCCGAATCACCTCGCGGAGGTAGCCGCCCAGGTTAAACATCGGGCTCACCCGTTCCGATCCGGGATGATCGATCTTCACCGCATGGTCCGCGTACCCGGGCAGGCGCAGGTCCTGCAGCAGCCGTCCGCCGTTGGCGTAGGGGGTGGCGCTCATCCGCAGCTCCCCGGGCGGGGCCAGCGCGGCGATCTCCGCCACCAGCCTGCCCTCGGCGTCGAACAGTTCCGCCGGCCGGTAGGAGAGCATCCATTCCTGCAGTTGGGCCAGGTGCTCGGGGTTGTCATGGATTTCGGACAGCGGCACCTGGTGCGCCCGCCAGGTCCCCTCCACCGGAAGTCCGTCCACCATTCCGGGGCCGGTCCAGCCCTTGGGTGAGCGGAACACAATCATCGGCCAGCGCGGGGCATGCACCTCGTCGGTTTCCGCGGCGGGCACGTCCGCCGGCACCGCGGTGCGCTCCCCCGTGCGGTAGGGCGCCTGGATGGCGGTGATTTCGGCAAGGCAGGTTTCCAGCACGGCGGAGAAGTCCTCGTGCGCCTGCCCAACCGCCGCCGGGTCCTCCACGGTCACCACGTAGGGCCGGTATCCGTAGCCCTCCAGCAGTTTGAGCAGCTGTTCCTCGGGCATCCGGGACAGGATGGTGGGGTTGGCAATCTTGTAGCCGTTCAGGTGCAGGATGGGCAGTACCGCGCCGTCCACGGCCGGGTCCAGGAAACTGTTGGAATGCCAGCTGGCAGCCAGGGGGCCGGTTTCCGCTTCGCCGTCGCCAATGACGGTGGCCGCAATCAGATCCGGATTGTCGAAGACGGCACCGTAGGCATGGGCGAGGGAATAGCCCAGTTCGCCGCCTTCGTGGATGGATCCCGGGGTTTCCGGGGCGGCGTGGCTGGGCACCCCGCCGGGGTAGGAGAACTGCCGGAACAGGGTGCGCAGCCCGTCCTCATCGCGGCCAACGTGGCTGTAGATCTCCGAGTAGGTGCCCTCCAGCCACGCGTTGGCCACGTTGGCCGGTCCGCCGTGCCCGGGCCCGGTGATGAACAGGACCTTCCGCTGCTGTTCGCGGATCAGCCGGTTTAGGTGGGCATAGATGAAGTTCAGTCCCGGCGTGGTGCCCCAGTGGCCCAGCAGCCGCGCCTTGACGTCGGAGGCCTCCAACGGCCGGCGCAGCAACGGATTGTCCCGCAGGTAGATCTGGCCCGCAGACAGATAGTTGGCCGCCCGCCACCACGCGTCCACGCCGGCGAGCTCGCCGTCGTGGTGCGGCTCGGTGCCGGGGATGCGTTCGTCGGCGGGAAGGTGTCCGGTTCCTGCGGTGCTGCTCTCGGTCATGTTCGGGGTCCTTTCACGGGATCCGGCGGACGCGCGGCTAGGCCGGCTCCACCACGACGTCGGAGGGTTTTTTATCCGGGCGCAGGCCGCGCCAAACGGGGTGGCGCAGTTTTCCGCTGCCGGTGCGCTCGGAGAACGTCACTTCCCCCACCAGTGCCGGACGTACCCATTGGGCATCCGAAGCGTCGGCTCCGGGCACATCGTCCAGCGGCGGGGTTTTGCGGGACATTTTCTTCAGCCTTGGACCGATCAGTGCCAGGTCCTTTTCACTCAGTCCTGAGCCGACCCGGCCGATGTATTTCAGGTCCACACCGTCGGGAATGGCCACCAGCAGGGAGCCCACCTTGTTCTGCCGGTTGCCCTGGCCCGGCCGCCAGCCCACCACCACCACTTCCTGGGTGAACTGGTTCTTCAGCTTCAGCCAGTTTTTCGAGCGCCGGCCCGGGCTGTAGGTGCTGGTGCGCCGTTTGGCCATCACTCCTTCCAGCCCGAGTTCCTTGCTGGCGGCGACGGCTTCATCCATGCCCATGTCCAGCGCCGGGGGCACCTGCAGGTGTCCGTCCGGGGTGGCTTCCACCGCGGATTCGAGGATTTCCCGGCGCTGTTCGTAGCCCAGCTCCTCCAGGGACTTGCCGTCCAGCCACAGCAGGTCGAAGACCATCAGGTGCGCCGGCGTCCGCTGCGCCGCGGCGGCTATTTCCCGCGGCTTACTCAGATGCATCCGCGGCTGCAGCAACCCGAAGTCCGGGCGGCCGGCCTTGTTAAGCGTCACTATTTCCGCATCCAGTACGGCCCGCTCCCCGTTCAGGTGCCCGCTGAGATCTGCCAGTTCCGGATAGGCGGCGGTCATATCCTTGCCGTTGCGGCTGATCAGGCGGGTCCCTTCCGGGGTTACGGTCACGACGGCGCGCACGCCGTCCCATTTCATCTCGAAGGCCCATTCGTCATCGTTGTTGATTTCGGCACGGCTGCCCGCCGTCGCCAGCATCGGTTCGATCACCGGGACGGAGTCATCCGTTCCTTCCTCCGGCACGGTCGGTGCAGGACCGGTATCAGCCTCCGCCGCCGCTGCGACGGCGGCCTGAGGCGTCGCGGGCCGGGGCCTCCCCGCCTCCGGCTTTACCTTCACGCCGCCGTCGGACTCGTCATCCCTGCCTTTTTCACCGGGCTTTGGCTGATCCTTCATGAGGTGAATGAGCCAGTTGTTGTTTGCCTTATCACCGCCCGAGCCGGTGTGGATCAGGGCAAAACGCCGGTCCGCCGCACCCTGTCCCGCCAGGCCGCCGTCGGGCTGGCCGTGCAGAACGGCAATGACTTCCTTGCCGTCCCGCCATTTTTCCCGCTCGTAGGTGCCGTGATCCCAGATTTTGACGTCTCCTCCGCCATATTCCCCCTTGGGAATATGTCCTTCGAAGGTTCCGTAATCCAGCGGATGATCCTCGGTCTGCACCGCCAGATTGTTTTTGCCGGTGGTGGACGGCGGTCCTTTGGGCAGCGCCCAGGAAACCAGCACGCCGTCGTGTTCCAGCCGGAAATCCCAGTGCAGGCGGCGGGCGTGGTGCTCCTGGATAACGAAGCTGTTCCCCTCCGTGGGGGTGGACGGCTCTTCCGGGACCGGCTCCGGGGTTTTGGCCGCGTCACGCATGCTCCGGTATTTCCCCAGCCGGTCCGCGGACCGGCTGCCGCCCGCTTCCTCTTCAACCGCCTCTTCCAATGCTTTCTCCGCAAAGGTTCCGTCCGCCATCCCGGCCAGCGGGTCCGGATCATCGAGGCGTTCCAGCACCTGCTCGTAATCCAGTTGAGCCAGGCCGGGATCCTCGAGCTCCGCCCAGGTCCGGGGAGCAGCCACGGTCGGCTGGAAGCGCCCACGCAGCGAATAGGGGCAGATGGTGGTTTTGTTGCCGTTGTTCTGGCTCCAGTCCACCAGTACCTTGCCCCGGCGCAGTGACTTCTTCATATCACTGACCACCAGGTCAGGGTTATCCGCCTCCAGCGCCCGGGCCAGCTCGTGGGCCACCGCATTGACCTCATCCGAGGTCTGGCTGCCGTCCAGCGCTGCGTACAGGTGGATTCCCTTGGACCCGCTGGTGACCGGCCGGGCATCCAGGCCCATATCCGAGAGGATGGACCGGGCCAGCCGGGCTACTTCGGCGCACTCAGCCAGCCCGACGCCATCTCCGGGATCCAGGTCCAGCACCATCCGGTCCGCAGCGCCGATTTTGCCCCGCGGGCCGAACTGCCACTGCGGCACGTGGATCTCCAGGGCCGCTGACTGGGCCAGCCAGGTGAGGGTGGCCAGGTCATTGACCACCGGGTAATAGTTGGTCGAGGTTTTGTGCTCAATGGGGAACCGTTTCACCCACGACGGCGCGGAGTCCTCGATGTTCTTCTGAAAGAACACCTGTCCCGGCTCCTCCGGTGTACCGACGCCGTGCACCCACCGTTTGCGGGTGGCCGCACGGTTGCGTGAATGCGGAAGCATGTAATCCGCCACGGCGGCGTAATAGGAAATGACGTCGGCTTTGGTGGTTCCCGTTTCGGGGTACAGCACCTTGTCGAGATTGGTCAGGCGGAGCCGGTGTCCCTCCACGCTGACGGTTTCCTGCGTTTTCCCTCCGCCTGTCGCCATGTCCCCTAGTCTTACCGGGATACGGGGCAAACGCCAGTATTTCGTCAGGGGGCTGATAATCCCTGATCCCCGTTTCGGGGAGTTTCGCGCAGAGCGTTCCGCTTCCCTGACCAATGGCGACACCCCGTGTGTATGTTGGGAAAATGACAGAACGCCAGCATGTCCTGGTCACCGGCGCCACCGGCTACATCGGCGGACGCCTTGTTCCCCTGCTGCTCGAAGACGGGCATGATGTGCGCGTCCTCGCCCGCTCTCCGGAAAAGCTCTCCGACGTGCCCTGGGCCTCGGACGTGGAGGTGGTCAAGGGCGATCTTTCCGAGAAGGAATCCGCAGTGGAGGCCTTCTCCGGGATCGACACCCTCTATTTCCTGGTGCATTCCATGGCCTCCGGCAAGGGGTTCAGCGACCAGGAATCCGCCATCGCGCATATTGTGGCCGACGCCGCGGCCCAGGCCGGTGTGAAAAGGATTGTCTATCTCGGCGGACTGCATCCGGAAGAGGGCGAGCTGTCCCCGCATATGAAGTCCCGCACCGAGGTGGGGCGGATCCTGCTCGAAGGCGAGGTGCCCGCGGTGGTTTACCAGGCCGGCGTCGTCATCGGTTCCGGATCCGCGTCCTTTGAGATGATCCGTCACCTGACGGAAACACTGCCGGTGATGCCGGCACCGAGCTGGGTGCGCCGCCGCATCGAGCCGATTGCCGTCCGCGATGTGCTGCACTATCTGGTCCGTGCCGTGGATATCCCCGCCGAGGTCAACCGCACCTTCGACCTCGGGTCCCGGGAAGTGCTTACCTACGCCGAGCTGATGAACGGATATGCCGAGGAGGCCGGGCTGCCCCGGCGGCGGATCTATGCGCTGCCGCTCCCGGCGCCGCGGCTGGCCGGGCACTGGGTGGCCCTGGTGACGCCGATTCCACGCTCCATGTCCCTGCCGCTGGTGGAATCCCTGCAGCACGACGCCGTTGCCAAGGAACACGACATTGACCGGTATGTGCCGCTTCCGGAAGGCGGCCTCACGGATTATCACGACGCCGTCCGGCGAGCCCTGGGCAAGGAAAAGCGAGGCGAGGTGGAAACCACCTGGGCAAATGCCTCGGCGTCCTCGGACCTGGCATCGGACCCGTTGCCCAGCGACCCCGATTGGGCCGGCCAGACCGTATATGTGGATTCCCGGCAGCGCCGCTCCGCCGTGGACCCGGCCGCCGTCTGGAAGGTTATTGAAGGCGTGGGCGGCCGCAACGGCTGGTACTCCCTGCCCATGGCCTGGGCCATCCGCGGGGTACTGGACAAAACAGTGGGCGGTGCCGGGCTGACCCGCGGCCGGCGCAATCCCACCACGCTGTTCACCGGCGATGTGGTCGACTGGTGGCGGGTGGAACTGCTGGAGCGCGGAACACTGCTGCGGCTGCGGGCCGAGATGCGGGTGCCGGGCAAAGCCTGGCTGGAAATGCGCGTGGAGCCGGACGGTGAGGGCGGCAGCCTGTACCGGCAGCGGGCCATTTACTTCCCCAAGGGACTGGCCGGACGCCTGTACTGGTGGCTGATTGCCCCGTTCCACGGCCTCATCTTTCCGTCCATGGCGAGGAACATCACCCGCCAGGCAGCCCGTATGACGGAGCCCGCGTAAACAAAGGCCTGCGGCCCGGGCCGCAGTTCGGTAACGCCGCACACCGCTGCCCGGGGATCGAATATCATCGGGTAGGACAGAGGGCGCCGGTACAGCTGGTACAGCCTGGATGACGCCGCCGGTTTTCGAAGAGGGATTTCGAAGGTGCTGACGGCTTGTACTTTGAGGGGACCGTCGCAGTGCAGGACAACGCAGGCCAGGACAAAAAGAGCCGTAAGTGGATCATCGCCGCCGTTGTTGCGGGTGTACTCGTGGTGGGCGGCGGCATAGGTGCGGCGTTCGCCACCGGGATGGTCGGGCCCTCAGCCGGCGATCAGCCCGCCACGGCCACGGCCTCGGCCACTCCGTCCGTTTCCGCGGCCCCGGTATCCATCACCACCACGCCCGCAGACGGAGCCGTGGAAGTGAACCCGGCGTCCATGCCCACCGTGACGGCAACCAACGCCACCATCAAGAAGGTCAGTCTGAAGCCCGAGACCGGCGGAGAAACCGTGGACGGTGTCCTCTCCGCTGATGCGGCCACCTGGACCGCCGATGAACCGCTGGTTTTCAACGCCAAATACGCCATGGACGTGGTGCTGATCGACCAGGCCGGCAAGGAAAGCACCCGGTCACAGACCTTCGAAACGGTGAAACCTGCCAATGAAGCCAACGCGTTTATGTACCCGCAGAACGCCTCAGTAGTAGGCGTTGGCCAGCCGATCGAAATCAATTTCAGCGAGCCGGTCACCAACAAGGACGCGGTGGAGCAGGCTATCAAGATCACCAGCACCTCCGGACAGACCGGAGCCTTCCACTGGATCACCGACAACAAGGTCCGGTACCGTCCGGAGGCCTTCTGGGCACCGAATAGTGCCATCACGGTGGATATGCAGCTTTTCGGGGTGGACTTTGGCAACGGAATGATCGGCAACTTCAACGAGACCCGGACGTTCAATACCCACAACACCCGTCTGGCCGTGGTTGATAATGCCACCAAGACCATGCAGGTTTTCATTGACGGGCAGCTGGTGCGGACGTTCCCCGTGACGCTCGGCGAACCCACCTGGCCTTCCCCTTCCGGATACCAGGTAGTGGTGAGCCAGCATGAGAAGCTGCCTTTCCGGGCCGAAAGCATCGGGTTGAAGCCCGGTGATCCGGATTACTACGAGCCCTTCGATGCTTCCTGGGCCAGCCGGCTGACCAACAGCGGCGTGTTTGTCCATCAGGCCCTCGACGGTGCAGTGGGCGCCCTGGGCCGGATCAATGTGTCCCATGGTTGCGTTGGTATGTCTGCTGAGGGCGCCAAGTACTTCTATGACACCTTCGAGCCGGGCGACGTGGTGCAGGTGCTGAACACCGAAGCCGGACCGGTTTCCGTGGATGACGGCTTCGGTGACTGGAACGTCCCGTGGGACCAGTACGCCGGACAGCCCTAGGACTGCACCCGCAGTCCCAGCTGGGCAGCCAATAAGGGGGCAAGGAGCAGCAACTGCTCCTCGTCGATGGTGAAGCCCTTGAGCGCGGGAAGGCCGGTAATGCTGCGGAATTCAGTTCCGCGCAGGTCAGCGTCCACCGCCGAGCCTCCTGCGCCCAGCAGCAGGGAATCGATCCGGCAGTCGCGGAAGGCCACCCGGTTCAGCCGTGCCCCGTCCAGGTCCAGTTCACCGATGATGGTGTTGGTGAAAAGCACGTTGTTAAGCGTGCATCCGCGCAGATTCAGGAAGTCGATTTTGCCGCCGTCCACCCGGACGGAGTTCCAGGTCCCGCCATAAAGCTCGGCAGATCCAAGCCGGGGATTGATGATTTCCACATCACGGTAGGTGGTCCGGGAGGCATGGAATACCGGAGCGTAAAGGTTTTCCAGCCGGGATTCCAGGAAACGGGCAGCCGCGAGGTCCGCACCATCCAGTGAAACCCCGGTGAGGCTGCATTCGGAAAAAACCGCACCGCGCAGTTCCAGGCCGGCAAATGATTCATCGGCATACGCCACGGCCTCCTGATGGCCGCTCACAGGAACACCGGTGCCGCTCGCGAGTTCAGGCAGGCGTACCGGATCCAGCACCGGCGTTTTGGTTCCGGCTCCTGAGGGTCTGCGCGCCATGCCTAGGCCGTGCGCCGGCCGAAGAGGAAATAGGCAATGGGACCGGCAAAGTTGATGCCGCAGGCCAGCATCCACAGCGTGCGGCTGCCGCGGATCAGGGTGGCGGGCCGCCGCCGGATATCCCGGAGGGCAGCGCCGGCAAGCAGGAACTGCAGGCCTGTCAGGACTCCGAGTCCCCTCTTTTGTCCCGTGCTCAGGTCCTTGAACTTCTTTTTGGCCATTGCTGCGTCCTCTTTCGGGTCCGTCGCCGGACGGCTTCCTGCCACCGGTTCTCCCCCGATTATCCCCTGTTTTCGCAGCCGGAGGGCGGCGCGGGTCCGGGCTGGAGAACCTTAGCCCAGTGCCGAGTGCTCGCCCAGCCGGTGGAAGGTGCGGTTGTGGTAAACCAGCGGGTCCTGTCCCGTGCTGCCCGGGAGAATCGACAGGACGGATGCGGCAATCAGAATGGATCCGCCCACGGGCACCCGGCCGTCGATCCGGCAGAGCAGCGCCACGGGCGCGTCTTCGAGCAGGGGTTCTCCGCCGGGAAGCGTCCGGATCCTCGCGGAACCGAACCGGTCAGCGCCCTGCCGGGCGAAGATCCCGGCCAGCTCGGCATTGTCCGCACCCAGCAGGTGCACTACTACGGTTCCGGCGCCGGCGATGGCACCTGCCGTTCCGTGCATGGAGGCCAGGGAGAAGGAAAGAATGGGCGGTTCAGCCGATACCGAGGAGACCGAGGACGCCGTCAGGCCCACCGGTCCACTGCTGCCGTTGGCCGTGATGATTGCCACCCCCGCAGGATGTGCCCGGAAGGCGTCCTTGAATGCTTCCGTTACATCCCGCTCGCACAGAGCAGTATTGTGCGCCATTAATGAGTCCTTCCGCAGACCAGCCCGTTGAGGGTATGTTCCAACGGTAAAACCTCAACCATTGTTGAGGTCAAATCCGCGATTAGACGTCAAAGGCACGTGCACCGGTGCCGGAATCCGCCGAGGCGTCATCGGGATTCACAAACCGGCATTCGGCCAGTGACAGGCAGCCGCACCCGATACAGCCGCCCAGACGGTCACGCAGCGCCTGCAGGTGCCGGATACGGGAATCCAGTTCCTGCCGCCATGCTGCGGAGAGGCGCTGCCAGTCGGCCTGGTCCGGCACTCCGTCCGGCGGCAGTTCGCCAAAGGCGCGGCTGATGACGGCCAGCGGGATGCCTGCCTGTTGCGCTGCGCGGATCACAGCGACCCGCCGCAGCACGGAGCGGTCAAACCGGCGCTGGTTTCCCTGGGTCCGGCGGCTGGAAAGCAGGCCCTGACGCTCATAGAAATGCAGCGCGGAGACGCTGACACCGCTGCGCTGCGCTACCTGCCCCACTGACAGCTCCGAGCGCCCGGCCGTCAGCTCATCAGTCGCCGCCTCGCCGTGGTCGCCGTGATCCCTCTGCTCAGGCGACGTTCCCCTAGGCTCCGGGCCGCCGGACGGTGTCCCTGCTGCTCTGGTATCCACACCTGCCCCTTCCCTCGCTGCACCCCATTATCCCGCGGGCGCATTCCGCGGGCGCCCCGGCCCCCGGACGCCCGGGCGTAAACCGCCGTCGTCGTAGGTACTGGCGGTCAGCGTGCGGGCGTGTGAAAGTGTCCGTAGTGATTTTCCCCGGCCGCGCCGGAGCGCAGAGGAGGCCCCGATGGAAGGTGTACCGCTCGGCCCGCAGGAGAAACCCGGAACACTACTCTTCCTGCCGGGTACCGGCCGGCCCAACCCGGCGCTCTCAGACCAGGTCCGGGAACAGGTGAACACAGTTCCCGGGCTCTCCGGCTGGTCGGTCCAAACCATTGAGTGGGCCGCTGCCGCGGCCGAGAACGTGAGCGGTGTTCCCGCCCTGCCGGAACGGTACTCGGCGGAGGACCCGCCTGCCCTTTCGGACGCATCTTTGGCCCTGGCCCTGTTCGGGGCCGATGTCAGCACCGCGGACCCGGTTCGCCAGGCCTCCGTGGCCGGGGCCGTCCCGTCCGTGCCGGAGGCCGCGCGGCTGGGCGAGACGCTGCAGGATCTGGTCCTGGGTGTGGTGACAGACGCCGCCGTCCGGCATCGGATCCGCCTGACCGACGCAGCCGGAGACTTCTTCAGCAAGGTCGCCTATTACCTGCGGCAGGGAGAGGGCGCCCGCACCGTCCTGGCGGATGCCCTGGGCAGTACCGACCAGGATGCCCCGGTGGTCCTGTTCGCGCACAGTCTGGGGTCCGTGGCGGCCGTTGATCTGCTGAGTTCGCCGGACTTCACCGGCAGCCGGGTGGACCTGCTGGTCACGCTCGGTTCACCTGCACCATGGTTCTACCAGCTTGATGCCCTCGCATACCTTGGGCCGGGACGCGGGGGCAACGCTCCCGCAGCACCCTGGCTGAACTTCTGGGACGAGCGTGACCTGTTCGCTTTCTGCGCCGAACGTGTTTTCGCCGGGCGGATGGGCAGGATCACCGACAGCGAGGTGCAGTCGGGTAAGCCGTTTCCCGAGTCGCACCAGGCATATTTTTCCGACCCGAGGGTTTACCGGCTCCTCTGGGAACACCTGCAGGAGACGGAATCAGGGAAACCGGGCTCTGGCAACGGCACCGGAGTTTAGTGTTCACTGGTCTACATGAGAGCGATCTGGAAAGGCGCTATTGCCTTTGGGCTGGTTAACGTACCGGTCAAGGTTTATTCCGCCACCGAGGACCACGACGTCAGCCTTCACCAGGTGCACGGCAAGGACGGCGGGCGCATCCGCTATCAGCGCCGGTGCGAGATCTGCGGCGAAGTCGTTGAGTACAAGGACATAGCCAAGGCGTACGACGACGGCGAGCAGACGGTGGTCCTCACGGATGAGGACCTGGCTTCCCTGCCGGTTGAACGAAGCCGGGAGATCGACGTCGTGGAATTCGTTCCCAGCGACCAGGTGGACCCGATCCTGTTCGACCGTACGTATTATCTGGAACCTGATTCGAAATCCACCAAGTCCTATGTGCTGCTGCGCCGGACCCTGGAGGACACCGACCGCACCGCCATTGTGCAGTTCTCGCTGCGGCAGAAGAGCCGGCTGGGCGCCCTGCGCGTGCGCGGGGACGTCCTGACCCTGCAGACCCTGCTCTGGGAGGACGAAGTGCGGGAAGCGTCCTTCCCGTCGCTGGATGAAAAAGTACGGATTTCCGCCAAGGAACTGGAGATGTCCTCGGCACTCGTGGATTCCTTCAGCTCGGACTTTGATCCCTCTGAGTTCACTGACAACTATCAGGAACAGCTCAAGACGCTCATCGACGCCAAGCTTGAACAGGGCGAATCTCTGGATACCGAAGAGACATTCGGTGCGGAATCCGAAGACGAGGGCGGGAAGGTCCTGGACCTGATGGAAGCACTGCGGCGCAGTGTGGAGAAAAACCGGGACAAAAAGAGCGGTGCGGACTCAAAGTCGGCCGGTTCCAAGGGCGGGAGCACCAAAAAGGCTCCGGCCAAGTCCAAAACAGCCAGTTCCAAGAGCACCGCCAAAACCAGGAAAGGCGCCTGAGCCCTATGGCATCACGCAACTTCTTCACGGATCAGTTCGGCAGGCAGACGGTTATCGAGGTGCCCAATGCGCCCATCATCGGCTGGGGTGTCTTCGGCCTCGCGTCCATGATGGCGTTGACACCGCGGCGTGCGGACCAGCTGAAGACGCTCAGCAAGGCCTGCCTGCTGCTGTGGGCCCTGGGCGAAACCTTCCGCGGTGAAAGCGGATTCCGGCGCAGCATCGGTGCAGCAACGCTGCTGAGCCAAATCACGGCCAGGCCGGAGAACGGAGTGAAGTCAGCCCAGGGGAGGGCGGCGAGTGCTTAGCCCGGCCGGCTACTGGCGGTAGCCTTCGACTTCGCTGATCGGCCGGGGCTGTGCCTCATCAGGATTCTGCCCGGCATCCAGCTTGGCCCGGCGCTGCCTCAGCAGATCCCAGCACTGGTCCAGCTGTTCCTCAACCCGGCGCAGCTCTTCCGCATGTTTTTCCGGTGCAGCTGCCGGGTCCGTATCCCGCAGGGATTGCTCCTGCGTAACGAGTTCCTGGATCCGGTGCTGAATGTCCTGTGCGTCCATGCCCCCAACGTTAACCGTGCCGGACCGGGGTTACCAGCACCCGGCACGGCGGAAGGTCATCCCTGCGAGCTGCAGCTGTGCAGAAAGTCCTTGAGTTCGGCCGAGCTCTGCACCGGCTGGCGGTATTCATCCGAAAGCATTCTGAGAATGGTCTCCTCGTACTCGCTGTCGGTCGAGGCCAGCGCCTCGCGCGCAAACCGGACGCGGAAGTTGTTCGCGAACGCGTCTGCGGCTGTCTGGGCAACACAGTTGTGCGTCGCAACGCCGGCCAGGATCAGGGTTTCAACGTTCCAGTTCCTCAGCCGCAGCAGTACATCGGTACCGATGAATGCGCTGTCCCTGGTCTTCACCAGCCGGGGCAGGTCATTCCACTCCAGGCCGGGAACGAAGTCCGCCTGCTTACTGCCGCTGAAGATGAATCCCTGATCGTCGTCGAGCATGCTGAGCGTCCAGGTGGACTTGTCCCGTTCATGTTCGGTGCACACCATCAGCACCGGAACTCCGGCGGCTTTGGCCTCGCGGATCAGCTCGTTGGTCTTCTCCACCAGGCGTTCCTGATGCTGTTGCAGAGCGGGGCTTTCGAAATAGGCGTTCTGCATGTCAATGACCATCAGTGCGGCTGACACAACCGGGTTCCTTCCTTCACGGACTGTCCGGGCTGGACAGAGTTAGGGAACCCAGTGTGCCAGCACTGAGGCACCGGCGGTCAAATACAAGGTGCAGCCGGCCCTAGTTCGGGATGGATCCCTCCCCGGGGTTTCCGCTGCTGCGTGAGGGTCCCCCGCCAGCCGAGGGACGCCGTTCGGTGTCCCGCCCAAGAATGAGCCCGAGCAGGATCATTACGACGGCCAGAACCACGTGGAGCCAGTTATCGGCCGTGTTGAACGGGACGAAGTTCGCACTTGAATCCAGCGGAATCAGCAGACCGTAAATGAAGAGGACGGCGTACAGGATGCCCGCACCAACCAGGTAAAGGCGGGCGGAGGAATTGGTCCTGGCCATGGCCAGGCCGGCAAAGCCCAGCAGCATGTGGACCACGTTGTGCAGCACTGAGACCTGGAAGACGCCCAGCAGAACCGCTTCGGATTCATAGCCGGAGAAATATAGTGCGTTGTAATTCGCTGTGATCCCGGGGATGAACCCCAGGACGCCAATGAGCAGGAAAACAATTCCGAAAACCATTGCGGCTATCTGGGCGCTGGTCCGACGGGCGGAAAGGCCGCCTGAAGAACTGTAACTGGGGTAGGCCATGATGACTCCTCTGCTCCGCGGAACCGGAGGCCGGGCCGGGAGGATTAGGTGATCAGGGACTTTAAACTCTTGCACAATTGGGGCAAGGTGGGAAGCATACTGACTTTCCAAGGACCCTGAGGGGGAACGAATGAGTTTTAGCCCGATACCGGCCGCAGGTGCCGGTTCCGATTCCGGCCGGAGCAGGTTCATCAGCGACAGGATCTTTGTCCGTTCCGGCGCCCGTATCGCCGCATCCATCCGGCGGGAAGGCTGACGTGTTGTCTCTTTGGCTCAGTAGTGCACCCCATATCCCCAGCGACTCCTTCGAACCCGGCGCATCCTATGACTCAGTGGTCGTGGGTGCCGGCCTGACCGGACTCACCACCGCTGCGCTGCTGGCCCGCAGCGGACAACGGGTGGCCGTGCTGGAAGCACGGTCCGTGGGGGCCGTCACCACGGGCAATACCACCGCCAAGCTTTCACTGCTGCAGGGGACGCAGCTTTCCAGCATTACCTCCCACCACAATGCCGGGATTGCGCGGCAGTACGTCGAGGCCAACCGGCAGGGCCAAAGCTGGCTGCTTCGCTTCTGCGACGAAAACGGGATCAGCTACGAGGTCCGCGACGCCTACAGCTATGCCACCACCGCCCAGGGACTCAGGAGCCTGCGCAAGGAGCAGGAGGCGGCCACCGCTGCCGGGCTGGACGTCGAATTCAGCACGGAAACAGAACTGCCGTTCCCCGTCACGGGCGCCCTGAGACTGCGTGATCAGGCACAGCTCCACCCCCTGACGGTGCTGGCCGGACTGGCGAAGGACTTCCGGGACCATGGCGGCATCCTGGCCGAAGGAGTGCGCGTGACCGGAGCCCGCCACGAGGACGGCTTGGGCATCAAGGTCCTGACCGGTGACGGGGAGGTATCCGCACGAAACCTGGTACTGGCCACCGGCATCCCCATCCTGGACCGCGGCGGGTACTTTTCGGTACTGAAGCCTGAAAGGTCCTATGCTGCGGCCCTGCCCGTGACCGGTGACGTGCCGCAGGGCATGTACCTGTCCGTGGATTCACCGACCCGGTCCCTGCGCACCGCCGAGGCGGACGGCATTTCATACCTGCTGGCCGGCGGCAACGGGCACACCGTGGGACGGAAAAAACACACGCAGGAACTGGTGGATGACCTGGTCGGCTGGACCGTGGACAACTTTGAGGTGGGCACTGCCGCCAGTTTTGCCTGGTCCGCCCAGGATTATGCACCGGCCGGCAGCCTTCCCTATGTGGGGCAGCTGCCCCTGTTGGGAACCAACATCTACGCTGCCACCGGCTACAACAAGTGGGGCATGACCAACGGTGTCGCCGCCGCCCTGGCGCTGAGCGCCGAAATCCTCGGCGGCGAGAACCCCTGGGCCCGCGAACTGTACAAGCCTCGGGTGGCTCCCCTCGATGCTGCCTCGACGCTGCGGGATAACGCGGAGGTGGGCCTGGAGATGCTCACCGGCTGGGCGTCAGGCCTGGCCCGGAGCACTGAGGAAGCCCCGCCGGAAGGGCAGGGCGTGGTATCCAGGGAAAACGGCAAACCGGTGGGCACGTGCACAGTCAACGGCACCACCAGCCGGGTATCTGCCATCTGCCCGCACCTGAAGGGTGTCCTGAACTGGAACGATGCCGAGCAGTCCTGGGACTGTCCGCTCCACGGCTCGCGCTTCTCCGCCACCGGCTCGCTGCTGGAAGGGCCGGCCGTCAAGGACCTTGACCGGGCCTAGGCTGCGCCCGGTCCGCAGTCGGCGCTGCGCCGGTTAAAACGGAACTGCGGATGCCCGAAGGCATCCGCAGTTCCGTTTGCGCAGGTACTTTTGCGGCAGTCCGCGCTACAAGCGGTCCAGGCTACAAACCGGCCCGCGGTCCGCCGGATTCCGGATCATCCATTGCCGGGTCCGCTGCCGGGGCTGCTGCCAGCCC
Source organism: Arthrobacter zhangbolii (assembly GCF_022869865.1). Classification (NCBI taxonomy): domain Bacteria; kingdom Bacillati; phylum Actinomycetota; class Actinomycetes; order Micrococcales; family Micrococcaceae; genus Arthrobacter; species Arthrobacter zhangbolii. Next base: position 33,936 of record NZ_CP094984.1, on the reverse strand, counting down.
TGCGGTGCTTGTGGACGTGGGTGTGCTGCCGCCCGCGCCGGTGGCGGCGTTGCCCGGCGCGTCGACATCCCCGCGCCAGGAACCGGTCTCGGAGCCGCGGCTTTCCATAAACTCCTTGAACCGCTTCAGGTCCGCCTTCACCTGTCGGTCATCGGCACCTACAACGGAACCGATTTTCTCCACGAAGGTCTCCGGGGCCCAGTCCAGCTGCACCGTCACCCGAGTGTCCGTTTCGGACAGCCGGTGGAAGGTCACGACGCCGGCGTGGGTGGTGCCATCGGTGCTCTTCCAGGCCACCCGCTCATCCGGATGCTGCTCAGTGATTTCGGTGTCGAACTCCCGCTCGACTCCACCGACCTTCGTCACCCAGTGGTTGGTGGTATCCGTGAGCTGGGCAATCGAGACGACGCCGCTCATAAAATGCGGAAATGATTCGAACTGCGTCCACTGGTTATAAGCCGTTGTCACCGGAACTGCTACATCAATTGACTCTTCTACGGTGGTCATACTGTCCCTCCGATAGTGCGAATCCTGCATCTGGACGGGCCGTTTACCACCGGCCCTGATGTCCTCACCGTACACAGGAGGACAACCCGGATCAACCGGAAGTAAGGTTGCTTACAGTGATACCGGCCGGAACCGTTTCTGTGTGGTCCGGACATCGGACCGGGGATACGCTGAAGGAGGAAAGCCGCCCGTCGGCGGGTGAAGGGAACGCCTGACACCCTGCTTTCGGACGGTTTATCGGGTTCTCATTTTTCGTCAACCTTGGAGGAAAACATGAAGGCATCAGAAGAACTGGCCACCAACCTGCAGGCTGTGCTTGTGGACATGATTGAACTGCATCTGCAGGGCAAGCAGGCGCACTGGAACGTGGTAGGCAAGAATTTCCGCGACCTGCATCTGCAGCTTGACGAGATTATTGACGATGCACGGCTTTTCGCTGATGAACTGGCCGAGCGGATGCGTGCGCTGCGGGCTGTTCCTGACGGCCGCAGCGTGGCCGTTGCCGAAGGCACCAGCCTTCCGCCCTTCCCTGCCGGACTGGTGGACACCCGCGACACCGTCACCCATGTGGTGGCCATGCTGGAAGGCGTAGTCGGGACCATGCGCAAGGTCCATGACCAGGTGGATGAGGAAGATCCCACCACCGCTGACATCCTGCACGGCTTTATTGCCAAGCTTGAGCAGTACGCGTGGATGGTGGATGCAGAAAACATTTCCGCCACCGCGGACGTGGTCAACCCCGAAGACAGCAATCAGGAAGCCACCCGCTAGCAGCAGCTTCCGTTCACGGCCGGCGTCCGCTTTCCGAAGCACGCCGGCCGTGCGGCGCTCAGTTGGTGACGGCCCGACGGACTTCTTCCAGCAGGGCGCTCATATGCGCCAGTGCGGCACCGCTGTCCCCGGCAGCCACTGCGGCTGCCACCAGCTCGTGTCCCTCCAGGGCTTCCTTCCGGGGACATGTTGGCATCAGCCCCTGCCTGGTGCGACCGGTCAGCACCGCCGCCACCACATCCTGCAGTGAGGCGAACATATCGTTTCCGCAGACCCGAAGCAGCAGGTTGTGGAATTCTATATCCGTCTGCAGGAATGCTTCCAGCTCCCCTGCTTCACCCTGTCTCCGCATCCGACCGGCCAGCTCTACGATGCGGGCCCGCTCAGCTGTGCCCGCATGGCGCGCCGCACCCGCCGCGGCCACGGGCTCCACGCCCACCCTCAATTCGGTCAGCGTACGGAACTGCGTGTTTCTGCCCGGACCGGCAAGGCGCCACCGGATGATGCGCGGGTCGAAAACATTCCACCGCTCCGGTTCCTGCACCACAATTCCTATACGCCGTTTGGAATATACGAGGTTCATCGATTCGAGGGTCCGCATGCAGTCCCGCACCACGGTGCGGGAAACACCGAATTCCTGCTGCAGTCCATCCAAGGTCAGCCGGTCCCCCGGCCGAAGCAGGCCGGAGGCAATGTCCTGTCCCAGCGTCTCGGTAATCCGTTCATTCAGGACAGCGGCGGGCGGACCGATATCCGCGGCATCGACCTCGACCATGTCCCTCTTTTCCCGTACTTATGGCGCGCAATTCATGATGCCTTTGGTGATACCTTTGTGTCTAATTATTTTTCGGCCATTACGCCGGACCTGTGACAACGGCGTCCTTCAAGGAGATGGAAATGTCCTCCATTGATCAGCATCTCGTCATTATGGGTGTTTCCGGTTCCGGCAAAACCACCATTGCCAATATGCTCTCCAAACGGCTGGGCTGGATTGCCGCGGAAGCTGACGAGTTTCACCCCGCCGTCAACATTGCAAAAATGTCCTCGGGCACGCCCCTGGATGATGATGACCGCTGGCCGTGGCTCTACGCGATCCGTGACTGGATGGGCACCCAGGCCGGTAACGGACGCTGCACCATTGTCACCTGTTCGGCGCTCAAGCGCAGTTACCGCAACATCTTGGCGCAGGCCCCGGGCCGGGTCACCTTCGTCCACCTCGACGGCTCCGGTGATCTGCTGGCAGAGCGGATGAAAACCCGCAGCGGTCACTTCATGCCGCCCTCCCTCCTGCCCTCGCAGTTAAGCACCCTGGAACCCCTTTCATCGGATGAAGACGGTCTTCGCCTGGATATCAGCTCCGCCCCCGGGGAAATTGTGAACGCCGTGCTGCAGCACCTGGGATTCCAGCCCGCCTGAAGGCTACCCGCCCAGCCCCTCACCGTTGGACGGACTGCGCCGCTTTCCATGGAAAAATGGATAGCTGCTTAAAAGATATTCGGCGCCGGCGCCGCCCTTTGGAAGGAATTCTCACACCATGATGGGTGGTCACCACGCCGCTAGCGGCGCCGCGGCCTGGGTTGCTGTAGCCTCCACCGCACCGCACGCCCTGGGCTGGTACCCGGTCACACCGCTGGGCGTTGTTACCGGTGCCCTGCTGACTGCCGGAGCAGCACTGCTGCCGGATCTGGACCATCACAGCGGCACCATCGCCCATTCCCTTCCGCCGGTGACCAGGATCCTGGCGCGCATCACGGAGACGGTCAGCGGCGGGCACCGCCGGGGCACACATTCTCTCCTCGGACTGGCCGTCTTCGTGGTGCTGGCCACTGCCCTGGGAACCTTCACTGCCGAGGTACCCGTCTTCGGTTCCGTCGCCGTGGGTGCCGGAATTCTGTCAGTACTCCTGATGGGATTCGCTTTCAAGGCCCTGAAGATTGCCGGCGGGCCGGGTCGAAGCTGGTTCCTGGCCCTGGTGTTTTCGGCGTTTATCGCCATTTACGCACCCGAGAACAATGATTGGCTGCCCGTGGCGGTGGGCCTCGGCGTCGGCGTCCATATCCTGGGGGACCTCCTGACACATCAGGGCGTGATGGTGTTGTGGCCCATCCACATCAAGCGTCCGCGGTCCCTGGCACGCTTCCCCGTGGTCAACAAGCTCTGGCGCAGCAGCGGCTGCTTTTCGATTCCGCTGATCGGTGCGGCCGGCTCCTGGCGGGAATGGGCACTGATGGTGCCGGTCACCGTGTATGCCATTTTCGGCGTAACTGTCGCAGCGCTCACCGCGCTCACAGGGTGGTCCCCCTACGCCTAGGCGCCGGTTTCCGGCAGGACCGGGCCGTTCAGTCCTGGTGCAGCTGGATATAGTTGCCGCAGCCGTCGTCGAAAACAGCCTGGGATCCCATCGCATCGATGGTGGGCTCGCCCAGGAATTCGACCCCCAGCGCCTTCAACCGGTCATATTCCGCCCGTACATCGGGAACGCCGAGCACAAGGACCGGGAGTTGCTGGGCATAAAGCCCGGACCGGTATGCCTCGGCCACGGGGTTGTCGCTGGGTTCAAGCAGGAGACCCGGTCCGCCGGGCTCCTCCGCCGAGCACACAATGAACAGGTTGTACTCCGGCATGGCCATCAGCGGTTCCAAGCCCAGCGTCCCGGTATAGAACTCATAGGCCCGCTCCGGGTCCAGCACATGGATACTGCTCATCTTGATACGCATCGCGAAAGACTACCCCTGAAACCCGGAGCCGTCAGCACAGCGGGAATCGCCGCCGCAACTCACCGGCTGCGGCGGGGCTTGCCGTTCCTGCCGCTGCCCTTGCCGGCTGCCTTGCCGGACCCCTTCGCTTTGCCCGCGCCGCCGGACCGGGCCGCCGGCTTTGCCTCGCTGCGGGACTGGCGGGCCTTGGTCCGCTGCCGGGCGGTGGACTTCTGCTCCGCGAGGACCGAGGGCTGGCGGGAGCTGTTGGCGGTGCGGCCGCGGACCACTCCAATGAACTCTTCGACGTCGGCGCCGTCCCGGTCCTGAAGCCAGGCGATACCGATTCGGGTTGCCGGCACGCCGCTTACCGGCCGGGCCACTACATCCTTGCGTGAATACAGCCTGGCCACGGACATGGGCAGCAGAACCACGCCGGCGCCGGATCCCGCTACTTCCAGTGCGACGGCGGCGCCGCCCATTTCATCCGCGTCCAGGAGGGCTTCGCCGTCCAGGTCCGCGAGGTCAATCTCATCAAACGCCGCGATCGGGTGATCCTTCGACGCCGCAGCCACCGGCTGCTCCTCATATAGGGGAATCAGGTTCATTCCGTCCGGACGGACGAACCCCTCCGGGGCGAGCCGGACAAATGCCAGATCAGCACGCCCGGACGCCAGTTCCTCGAGAGCGGCTCCCTCCTCGCATTGGAAGGTCCGCAGTTCGGTCTCGTGGCGTTCACGCCAGCGGGTAATCCATTTGCCCGGCGTGACACCCGGAACGTAGGCCACGGTCAGCGGCCGCGGGGCCGGCCCGTCATGGGGAGCTGAAGTGTCTGTGGGCATCAGAACACCTTAGCCCACCGGCCCTGCCTCCGGCGGCGGATACCCTTGGAATATGACCTCCGAGAAATCCTCCCAATCCATGAAACCTGCCACGGCAGCCAAGAAACTGGGCATCTACCTGCCCGCAGCGCCGCAGGACTTCCAGGACGGGCCTATTTCACGGGCCCGGTTTGATGAACTGCAGTCCAATCCGCCCGAATGGCTCACTGAACTCCGCCGTACCGGCCCGCACCCGCGCCCGGTGGTTGCCCAGAAGCTGAACATCTCCATCGGCGGCCTGACCCGCTCCGGGATTACCGAGCCGCTGACCACCGAGGAAATCAAGGCACTGCTGGCTGAGCCCCCGGCCTGGCTGGTGGAGGAGCGCGCGAGTTTCGCCGCCGTCCGCGCCGAGGCACAGCGGGTCAAGGAAGCCCAGGCAAAGAAAGCCCCCCGCACTGCCCAGGCCGACGAAGCCTAGTCGTCCGCCGGCTCCGCAGGACTCCTGCGGCCGCCGTCCCGGCCCGTTTCGCGCCCCGGATCGAGGAGGGCCCGCCTGAACCGCGGGCCCTCCGGGGTGATCCCGCCGGGGTGATCCCGCCGGGGTCCAATGTCTATTGCCGGGCTGTGGCCGGATCCTGTGCCTGCGGTCGGGATGCGCGTCTGCGGCCGGCTGCGGCCGGTCGTGTCAGGACATAAAAAATGACCCCGGCCGCTAAGCCGGGGTCATTCTTTAGTACTTGTGCGCGAGGGGGGATTTGAACCCCCACGCCCTTTCGGACACTGGCACCTGAAGCCAGCGCGTCTGCCGTTCCGCCACTCGCGCATAAATGGTTTCCCAAGGCAACGGTGTGCGGACAATCTCAGATGATCTAAGACATCCCCGTCGCGTTTCCTCGGGAACAGCAGAATCAAGCATACCGGCAATTTGCCGAAACACCTAAACGGCCTGGTGAAGCCGCCAAAAACCCCGTCGTTCCGCGAAAAGAGCACGTTCGGCCTGCCGGTGAAGGCGGGGGAACACATTGGCGGTGCGGGGTACGAAAACCACCCCCGGGGCTTGACGGGCCGCCGCTGCCGGGGCTGCGGTAAGACATTTTTCAGCGTGCGCCAGTAGTATCGAAGTGGACGTATGTACCTGTGAACCACCGGAACCGGTCCCAAGCCCAGTCCCGGTGCACCATTCCGCCCGCACCGATGTGCAGGAGGGCAGGCAATGCAGCCATAGGAATTCACTGGACAGGACGCGGGAGGAGACGGACATGGGCTTGCTCGACAATGTCGAACGCGGCATCGAAAAGATGGTCCGCGGTGCTTTCGCGTCCGGTTCATCCGGCCGCGTTGAACCTCTGGAACTCGCCATTGCCCTCCGCCGGGAACTGGATGAGCGTTCAATGGTCCTCGGCCAGGGACGAACCCTCGCACCCAATGTCTTTACGGTGCGCCTCTCCACGTCGGACTTCGCCCAGGCCCAGCAGTGGGGCGCTCCGCTGGCGGAGGAACTCTGCGACGTGGTGATCAAGCACGCGCGCAGCCAGTCCTACACCCTGCAGGGCGCAGTCCGGGTTTCCTTTACCCGCGACGCTTCCCTGAAGGCAGGCGTGCTGGAGGTGGACTCCTCCACCGAGAAGTCACCCGCTCCCCGGTCCACGCCGCGTATGCCCTCTCCGCCGGCACCCCGGCAGGGACCTTCGGCCCGTATGCAGCCCGTTTTGGACATTGACGGTCAGCGGTATTCACTCAACGCACCGTCAGTCGTACTGGGGAGGTCCTCCGAGGCGGATATCCTCGTCGACGACACGGGTGTCTCCCGCAGGCACCTGGAAATACGTACGGAGAACGGAACAAGCCGTGCCGTTGACCTGGGTTCCACCAACGGCAGCTTCGTCAACGGCCAGAAAGTTCAGGGTGAAGCAGTGCTAACCGATGGATCCACCATTGCCATGGGACGCACCAGGATTGTGTTCCGGTTACTCCCCGTCCGGACCGGAGGACGTTAGTGCTCAGCGTTCTAAGCGAAACACTCCTGCGATACGGTTTCCTGGTCCTCCTGTGGATCATGGTGGTCAGTGTGGTCGGAGCCATCCGCCGCGATCTCGCCGTCGGAACCCGCAACCGGACCGGCACCCCTACTGCGCGCCAGATCCGGAAAAATCCGGAGCTGGAAAAGCGCGCACCGGCACCCGCCAAGGTCACCCCGAAGGAACTCGTGGTCACCGAAGGGCCGCTGCGCGGAACCACTCTGGATCTGGCCGCCAGCCCCATCCTGCTGGGCCGCGCCCAGGAAGCCACCCTGGTCCTGGAAGACGACTATGCCTCCGGGCGCCACGCACGTCTCTTTCCGCAGGGCAGCCGGTGGTTCATCGAAGACCTCGGCTCCACCAACGGAACCTACCTTGGCGGAAGCCAGCTCACCCGGGCGTTGCCCGTCGAACCCGGTGTACCCATCCGCATCGGTAAGACGGTCATCGAATTGAGGCCCTGACCGTGGCTTTGGTCCTCCGCTACGCAGCACGCTCTGACGTTGGAATGGTTCGTTTCAAAAACGACGATTCCGCCTACGTTGGACGCTACCTCGCCGTCGTTGCAGACGGCATGGGCGGCCACGCCGGTGGCAACGTTGCCTCCGCTTCCACCGTGCTCGACCTCGTCCATCTGGACAGCCAGGTCCATGACGATGAGCCCCTGACCGTCCTGGCGGACGAGATCCAGGCAGCCAACTCCCTGCTGTCCGAACTTGTCACCACCAGCCCGCAGCTCTCCGGCATGGGCACCACGGTCACTGCCCTGCTGCTCCATGACCGGCGCCTCGCACTGGCCCATATCGGTGATTCGCGTGCCTACCGGCTGAAGAATGACCGATTCGAACAGATCAGCATTGACCACACCTTTGTGCAGCGGCTGATTGATGAAGGCCGCCTCCGGCCTGAAGAAGCCGAGGTCCACCCGCACAAAAACGTACTGATGCGCGTCCTGGGCGACGTTGACGCCAGCCCGGAACTGGATCTGGCCACTTTCGAAGTGGAACCGGGGGAACGCTGGCTGCTGTGCTCCGACGGCCTCACCGCCGTGCTGCGGGATTCAGACATTGAAGGCATTCTCCGGGGTACCCCCGACCTGCAGGAGTGCGTTGACACCCTTGTGGAACTGACGCTTGCCGGCGGGTCGCCGGATAACGTCACCGTGGCGGTCATCCAGATCGACGAGGATGCCGACCTCGACACCGAACCGTCCGCAGCCGGGGAACCACCGCGCACCACCTCCGTAGCCGCCCTGCCCCGGACAACCGCCGCGGCATCGGCCACCGCTCCGGATTCCTCCACCGCGGGTTCCGCTGACCAGGAAAGCACCGACACCGACCCGGATGCGGATGAGCGGGAACGCGCGGCACTGATCCGGCAGGATCTGTCCTCCCGTCCCCACGTCCTGGTGGGAGCCGCCTCCCTGGCCACCGAAACCGGCCAGATTCCGATCGTGACCCAGCGCTCCGCCGAACGCCGTGCCGCACGCATGCTCACGCACAAAGCGGAGAACGAGGACCCACAGGATCCGCAGCCGGACCAGGACGCGCAGCCCCGCTGGCGGCGCTGGCTGCTGCCAACCTTCCTCACCGTGCTCGCCCTGCTGCTGGCCGCCGTCGTGTGGCTGGGTTACACCTGGACGCAGACCCGCTACTACGTGGGTTCCTATGACAACCGTGTGGCCATCTACAACGGCGTTTCGCAGACCGTGGGACCCATCCAGCTGTCCCATGTCACGGACATTTCGGACATTCCGGTGGACAGCCTCTCCGAATACCACCGCAACCGGGTGGAGGAGACCCTTCCGGCACGGGACCTGGAACATGCGGGCGAGATTGTGAACGAGCTCCGGGATACCGCCAAGGCCGTCCTCTGCCCGCCGGCGGACCCGGCACCGGATGCAGGCTCAGCCACTGCCTCGGCCCAGCCGCCGGGGAACAACGCCTGTGGAGGTGAGCAGTAATGTCGGACGTCCCCACGGTTGCCAAACCCCGCCGGAACATTGAAGCCCTGCTGCTGCTGGTGGCCCTTCTTGTTGGAGTCGGCGCCAATATGATCGTGGGCCTCGACGAGGACCGCGCCTTTGACTCCGACTTCTGGGTCCAGGCCGGCACGCTGATGGGCCTCGTGGTGCTTTTCCACATTGTCCTGCGCTTCCGGGCTAAATATGCCGATCCGGTAATACTTCCCATTGTGACCGCGCTGAACGGTATTGGCCTGGCCATGATCCACCGGCTGGATATCACCACCGGGGAAACTGCTGCCGACCGGCAGCTGCTGTGGAGCACCGTAGCGGTGGCCGCGGGCATCGGTGTGCTGTTCCTCATCAAGGACCACCGGATCCTGCGCCGCTACACCTATATCTCGCTGATCGTCAGTGCAATCCTCCTGCTGCTGCCCCTGACTCCTCTGGGTACCACCATCAACGGTGCACGGATCTGGATCAACGTCGGGGTTGGCACCTTCCAGCCCGGCGAGGTCGCCAAGATTACCCTGGCCATATTCTTCGCCGGGTATCTATCAACTAACCGGGACCTGATCCTCCTGGCCGGCCGGAAGGTCGGTCCGCTCCAGTTCCCCCGGATGCAGGACATGGGTCCCATGATCGTGGCATGGCTGGTCAGCATCGGGGTCCTGGTGTTCCAGCGCGATCTTGGCTCGTCCATCCTCTTCTTCGGGCTGTTCATGGCCATGATCTACGTGGCCACCAGCCGCGTGAGCTGGGTGCTCATCGGCGTCGGGCTGCTTGCCGCCGGCGGGTTTGTTGCCCTCCAGCTGTTCAGCCACGTGGAGCAGCGTATTTATGGCTGGCTCAACGCCTTCGATCCGGAGGTCTACAACGGGCTCGGCGGCAGTTACCAGGTGGTCCAGGGACTCTTCGGCCTGGCGAGCGGAGGGCTGGTGGGAACCGGCCTGGGCCAGGGCCGGCCTGATCTGGTGACCTTTGCCAACAGCGACATGATTATTGCCGCCCTGGGTGAGGAACTGGGCCTGATCGGCATCTTCGCCATTGTGCTGATGTACGTGCTCCTGGTGTCCCGCGGTTTCCGCGCGGCGCTCGGCACCAAGGACGGTTTCGGCAAGCTGCTGGCATGCGGACTGTCCTTCACCATTGCCCTGCAGTGTTTTGTGGTGATCGGCGGTGTTACGCGGCTGATCCCGCTTACCGGCCTTACCACCCCGTTTATGTCCGCCGGCGGTTCCTCGCTGCTGGCCAACTGGATCATCGTTGCGCTGCTGCTGCTGATTTCGGACGCCTCCCGGCGTCCCATTGCCTCCGGGCCGGTCTCAACCGACATGGTTCCTGCCATGTCGGAATCCCCCATCGGGGCCCCGGCCCGCAACCGCCGTAACGTGAAGGAAGGAGTCGAATGAACCAGGCAATCCGTAACAGCTGGGTGGTAGCCCTGGCAATGTTCGTGCTCATCCTTGGCTCGCTCACGTATGTCCAGTTCTTCGCCGCCGAAGAACTCAATGAAAACCCGAACAACAGCCGGGCACTCTACCGGGATTTCGGCGAGCCCCGCGGCTCCATCCTGGTAGACGGGAAGGCGATTGCCGAGTCCGTTCCCTCGGATGACCAGTTCAACTTCCAGCGGGTCTACAACAACCCCCAGCTGTATTCCCACCTGACCGGGTTCTTCAACCTGAACGGAACCAGCCAGCTGGAAATGGCCATGAACGAGGAGCTTTCGGGCAACAGCGACCGCCAGTTCTACGACCGGCTGGTCCAGGTCTTCTCGGGTGCCCAGAGCCAGGGCGCCTCGGTGGAACTCACCATTGACCCGGAACTGCAGCAACTGGCCTATGACCTGATTCCGGACGGCCAAAAGGGTTCAATCGTCATGATGGATCCCAAAACCGGCGACATCCTGGCCATGGTTTCCAAGCCGACCTATGACACCAATGCCCTGGCCGTCCATGACACCGCGGTGCTGGGTGCCACCATGGAAGAACTCACGTCGGTTCCCGGCCTGTCCCCCTACACCAATCCGGCCACCCAGTCCCTGCTGGCCCCCGGATCCGTCTTCAAGCTCGTGGACACCGCCGCTGCACTGGAAACCGGCAAGTACAACGCCGATTCCGTAATTCCCAACCCGGCAGCGTTCCCGCTGCCCGGGACGAACATTTCGCTCCCGAACTTCACCACGGGTGCCTGCTCGGCCCGGTCCGAGGCTGACTTCGCCTTCGCCCTCGCCCAGTCGTGCAACACGGTGTTCGCGCAGGTGGCCCTGGACCTGGGCCAGGACGCGCTGGCCGAACAGGCGGAAAAGTTCGGGTTTGATACACCGCTGTCCATCCCCACCGAGGTGGTTGCCAGCCACTTCCCCGAGAACGAGGACCAGGCACAGCTGGCCCTGGCATCCATCGGCCAGGGAAGCGTGACCGCCACTCCTCTGGAAGTGGCCATGATTTCCGCTGCCATCGCCAACAACGGCGTGCAGATGACCCCCAATCTGATCCGCAGCGTCCGCGCCCCGGATCTGTCCGTGATCGACGAGCCGAAGCCCACCGAACTAAACAAGTCCGTCAGCCCCGAGACTGCGCGTCAGCTCACTGAATGGATGGTCGGCGTCGTCGAGAACGGCACGGCAAGTGCCGCCCGGATTCCGGGCGTCGAAGTGGCCGGCAAGACCGGAACCGCGGAAGTCGAGGGCCGGGGCGACAATGCCTGGTTCACCGGCTTCGCACCGGCCGACGATCCCCAGGTTGTCATTTCCGTCGTCATGGAAGACGTGGACCTGACCACCGGTGCCCAATTAACCACTCCAAGCGCGCAGAAACTCCTAGAGGCGGTGTTGAATAAGTGAGGCCTACATCGGGTATCACCTTAGGCGGCAGGTTCCAGCTCACCGATCGTATTGCCATTGGCGGTATGGGTGAAGTCTGGAAGGCACGGGACCTGGTCCTGGGCCGCATTGTCGCCATTAAAATCCTCAAGGAGGAGTACACCGGCGATCCGGGGTTCCTGAACCGGTTCCGGGCCGAAGCACGGCACACGGCACTGCTGAACCACCCGGGGATTGCCAATGTCTTTGACTACGGCGAGGAAGAGGGCTCCGCCTACCTGGTGATGGAGCTGGTCCCCGGCCAGCCGCTGTCCACCATCATTGAACGTGACAAGGTGCTCTCCCCGGACCGGACCCTGTCCATCATCGGCCAGACTGCCACCGCCCTGGCCGTTGCTCACAACCAGGGCCTGGTCCACCGGGACGTCAAACCCGGCAACCTGCTGATGCTGCCCGACGGCAAGGTTAAGATCACCGACTTCGGCATTGCCCGCCTGGCGGACCAGGTTCCCCTGACCGCCACCGGCCAGGTGATGGGAACCGCGCAGTACCTGGCGCCGGAGCAGGCCACCGGGCAGCAGGCCACGGGGTCCAGCGATATCTACGCGCTCGGCGTCATCGGGTACGAACTGCTGGCCGGGCGCCGTCCGTTCTCGGGCGAATCCCAGATCGCGATTGCCCTGGCACAGGTCAATGACACGCCGCCGCCGCTGCCGGAATCCATTCCGGAACCGGTCCGCGCGCTCATCATGTCCATGCTGGCTAAGGATCCGGCTGACCGTCCGGCTGATGCCGAAGCCCTGGCCGTGGCCGTGGCTGCCATCCGCCGCGGAGACATCAAAGCGGCGCAGCAGGCAGTGCCTGGCATGCTGCTCTTCGGCACGTCCGCTTCGGCGGCCACCGAAGCGGTGCCTACTGCCGGAACCGCTGCCACCCGGGTAGTGGACACTTCTCCGTCCACCTCCGCCCTGCCGACCGTCGCCGGCGCCTCAGTGGCAGCTGACGACGCCCGGACGGGCCAGCTCGAGGCCTCCCGTGACTGGTCTGATGAGGACGACGTTGACTACGACGGCGACACTCCGGATGACGTTGAGGAGAAGCGGGGCCGCAGTCCGTGGACCATCCCGCTGATCGCCCTGCTGGTGCTGATCCTGGCCGGCGTCGTGACGTTCTTTGTGCTTAGCGGGTCCGATGACGAGGCGGAGGACCCTGCCCCGGCTACTTCCTCCTCTGCCCCCAGTCCGTCGCGAACCGCCTCGCCGTCACAGACCCCGTCCGAGACGCCGAGTCCCAGTGACGAGGAAATCAGCATCGATTCAGCCTCCTACGAGGGGCGTCCCGTAAACGAGGTGGCAAACGAGCTCAGCAACCTGGGCCTGCAGGTGAACCGCCTCCCCGTCTCCGACGCGAACATTCCCGAGGGACTCGTCATTGAGGTCAACCCCTCCGGCCTGCTTAGCCGAGGGGATGCCGTGACGGTGGTGTACTCCTCCGGACCGGAAATGGTTTCCGTGCCCTCGCTGCAGGGCCAGACCGAGGCCGCGGCCCGGCAGCGGATTGTGGACGCCGGGCTGGTCCCGGTCAACGGGGGTACCCAGCCCTCCGATGAGCGGCCCGGCACGGTTGTTGCCGTGAATCCCACTGAGGGGACCGCCGTTCCGCAGGGTTCCAACGTCACGTACTACATTGCTGCGGAAGCGGCTCCGGCGCCTACCCAGACGCCTCAGCCCTCGCCGACGACGGCGGAAACCCCGGATAGCAACGGCGGTGCCAGCATTGGAAGTTCAAACTTCTCCACGCAGTCCCTGCCTTCCGTCAACTCGACCATCGGCAACTAACGAATATGAGCGCAGACTTCCTTCGAGGGCAGCCCACCCTCAACACCGACAACGTCCTGAACGGACGTTACGAGGTTGGTGAATTGATTGGGCGCGGAGGCATGGCGGACGTCTACCTCGGCCGGGACATCCGGCTGGGTCGGACGGTTGCCATCAAAGTGCTGCGTCCGGATCTGGCCAGGGACCCGCTGTTCCAGTCCCGGTTCCGCCGCGAGGCCCAGGCCGTAGCGGGCCTAAACCATCCCTCAGTGGTTTCGGTATATGACACCGGCGATCAGGAGTCACCGGCCACCCGGGACGATGTCCGGCTGCCGTACATCGTGATGGAGTACGTGCCGGGCCGGACCCTGCGGGACCTGATCAAGGGCGGCGAGCTAACCATCGACCGCTCGGTAGAGTACGTCCTGGGTGTGCTTGCAGCCCTGGATTACAGCCACCGCTCGGGGATTGTGCACCGCGATATCAAGCCCGCCAATGTGATGGTTACGACCGACGGCGGGGTCAAGGTCATGGATTTCGGCATCGCCCGTGCCATGGCAGATTCGGCTGCCACCATGACCCAGACGCAGGCCGTCATCGGCACCGCCCAGTACCTTTCTCCCGAGCAGGCTCGCGGTGAAACCGTTGATGCCCGCAGTGACCTGTATTCTGCTGCGTGTCTCTTTTTTGAGCTGCTGACCGGACGGCCGCCCTTTGTGGGCGAGAGTCCCGTCTCGGTTGCCTACCAGCACGTGCGCGAACAGCCGGTTGCCGCCAGCAGCCTGAATCCGGAGGTTCCCGCCGCCCTGGACAGCATCCTGGAGCGCGGTCTGGCAAAGGACCGTAACCACCGCTACCAGACGGCCCGTGAATTCCGTGAGGCCCTGCTGGCCGTCCGTGACGGCGGGCCCGCCACAGCGGCCACACAGGCCATCAGTGTTCCGGCGGGGGACCGCTCGGGCGGTGAAGGGCAGGCCGGCAGCACCGGGCCGGTTACCGAAGCCGTTTCCTCCGAACCGGTGGAGGAACCCCGCACCCGGGCCATGGCGAAGGTCCTTGCCGGTGGTTCGCTGACCGCAGACGGCAACCACGACGATTCCGACGGGGAGGACCACCCCGCCCTCGCCATCGGTTCCACCGGCGACCGTGATCCGCAGCAGAAAGCCCGGCGCACGGCGTGGACCACGGTCTTTGTTGTCCTGCTGGTGCTGGTTCTCGGCGTCGTCGGATTCGTCGGCTGGAACACCTTGAATGCCGAGCCTCCGGCACCGCCCACCGCGGTGATGCCGGCTGTGGAGGAGAAATCCCAGACCGACGCGATGAACGCCATCATTGAAGCCGGTTTCGGCCCGCCCACCATCACTGAGGAATACAGCGGCGACGTGGCCTCGGGACTGGCCATCCGCACGTCCCCGGCAGCAGGTGCCAAGGTTCCATTGGAGGAGAGCGTCACTCTCTTCGTGTCCAAGGGGCCCTCCAGCGCCGTGATCCCGGAAAACCTTGCCGGCATGACCGAATCAGCGGCGCGGGATGCCCTGCGCAGCCTCAACCTCAAGGGCGGAACAACCACCGAAGCTGACAGCTCCACCGTGCCGGACGGACGGGTCCTGGGAACCGAGCCGGCGGCCGGCACCTCGGTACCGGTTGGATCGGAAGTGGATATTGTGCTTTCCAACGGTCTGGTCAGCGTTCCCGATGTGCTCGGAATGCCGGCGGAGCAGGCGGAAGAAACCCTGCTGGGCCCGGATTTCCTGCTTACCCCCAAGCTCACCGAGGTTGAGTCCGCAGATGCTGAACCCGGCACGGTCATAGAACAGAGCGTTGCGCCGGGCACCAAGATAGCGCCCAGCAGCACGGTCTTCCTGTCAGTGGCGAAGGCACCTGCTCCGGAGGAAAGCCCCAGCCCGTCGCCGTCAGCTTCCAGCACGCCGGCGTCCACCAGCGCATCCCAGGGTCGCCGCCGCTAATTGAAGCTGGCGGGGCCGCCGCCAACCGACGGCGGCGGCCGCAGGGATTTCTCCTACGCCGACGCTGCGGTGGTTGAAATGAGCGGGCTGAGGGTGGCGGCATGGGCCGCTGCCCCGCTGAGGCCGGCGGATTCGAGCCAGTTGCCCAGCATCTGGTACCCGCCTTCGGTCAGGACTGATTCGGGGTGGAACTGCACGCCGGACAGGGGGGCCGCCGCGTGCCGCAGGCCCATGATGATTCCGCTGGCGGTGCGTGCGGTTACTTCCAAATCAGCGGGAATACTGTCCGCCACGGCAGCCAGTGAGTGGTACCGGGTGGCGGTCAGGGGACTGGGCAGTCCGGCAAACACATCCCGGCCGCCGTGTTCCACCCGGGAGGTTTTCCCGTGCATCAGTTCCGGGGCATGGGTGACCGTCCCGCCGTAGGCCTCTGCCAGTGCCTGGTGCCCCAGACAAATCCCCAGCATGGGTGTTCCCGTGTCCCCGCACCAGCGGATCAGCTCCACGCTGACGCCGGCCTCCGCAGGTGTACCCGGCCCGGGGGAGACCAACACACCGTCGTGTTCGGCAGCGAGCTTCACCGCGTCCCCGATGCTGAGGTCATCGTTGCGGACAACAGTGGTGTCGGCGCCCAGCTCCTGAAGGTAGCCCACCAGGGTATAGACAAAACTGTCGTAATTATCGATCACCAGGATACGGGTGCTCATAGTGCTAGGAACCGCCAATCGTTGAGTCCTCAGAGGAGGGAAAGAAGCTGTTCTCCGCGAGCCATGGAAAGACATATTCCATGAGCGCCAGCACGGCCGCTGCTATCAGCACCGCGGACAGGAGAATCCGGACCCACAGCGGACCCGGAAGGTGCCGGAAGATCCATCCATACATTTTAGCGACCTCCGGTGGTGTTGGCGGCAACCGTGTCGGCTATCTCGGCCGGGGGACCGGCGGAGAGCGGCAGCCAGGAGTCCATCGCCGCATAGGCGATGATGCGTTCCTGGGAACCGAAGCGCGGGTTGCAGCTGGTCAGGGTAAGGAACCGTTCGGTGGGTACGGCGGCAGGATCCGTGGGGACGGGCGCGATCACATCCACCCGGTTGGGCAGCACCACCTGGGTATTGCGGTAGACGTAGGTGTAATACCCGTCCCGGGTCTGAACATAAACCCGGTCGCCGGGCACCAGGGTGTGGATGGCGTCAAGGGATTTACCGTGGGTCTGCCGGTGGCCGGCCACCGCAAAGTTGCCTATGCCTCCGGGCATGGCCGTGGAGGGGTAGTGTCCCAGTCCCAGCCGGTCCAGGACCGCTGTGCCCACCCCGCTGCTGACCGGCACGGCATAGTCAGAACCGAACCGGGGAACGTAAACAATGGCAAAAGTGTCGCCCTCGGTATCCACCGGAGCAAGAACCACCGGATCACCGTAGTCCTGGCCGGCCGGTGCCGGATCGTCCGCTGGCAGCTCGAAATCCTGCACCAGGTCCCGGATGGCGTCCTGCTGGGCACGGCCGGACTCAATGTTCGTCCACCACAGCTGCCAGGCCACAAAGAGGACAAGGATAAGTCCTGCCGTAATCAGCAGTTCGCCGGCCACCTGAACGGCCATGCGCACTTTGCCCCCGGACTGCCTGCGGTACCGGGGAGGTGTGCTGCGGGCACCGCGACGGGCCTGTTCGGTGGCTGGGGACTCGGCCAAGGACTCTCCTTAGTTTCGGACAGCTGGCACCGTCCGACGAACCAAGGATACTCTGCGCCGGGAATTCGCTAGGATGGCAGGAAGGGGAGCATCCGAGCAGGCCGCATCGCAGACAGTGTTGACCAACAATGCCTCGCTGCGCACCGGCCCCGTCCCAGTCCGCGACTACAAAACCACCGGCATTTGTGTAAGCCGGTTCCCCAGGAGGATCCGTGCCTGAGTCCAAATCCCGCAAGAAGTCCGCCAAGGCCGCTGCTGCCCCCGCTGCTGCACCGTCAGCGCCCAAGCCGAACCCTGTCTGGTACAAACCCGTCATGTTCGGCCTGATGATCGTCGGCCTGCTGTGGATCATCACCTACTACATCACCCAGGGACAGTTCCCGATCCCGGCGCTGGGCGCCAGCAACATTCTGGTCGGATTCGGCATCGCCATCGTCGGGTTCCTTATGACAACCCGCTGGCGATAGCCCTTCGCGGACCCCTGCTCCCCGGTGCCCTAACGGGCGTCGGGGAGTTTTTTTGTGCCTCAGGCACGCACTATCCCCTTAAACCACGTTGTTCACAGCTTGTGCACGGAGTTATCCACAGGTGTGGGAAACTCTGTGGGTTACTTTGCCAACTTCCTTGCAAATAAAGGGATCGAGGTTATCCACACCTGTGGAATTACATGTGTGTAAGTCTTCACAGGCTATGGATAACCCTGTGGATGGTCTCCACCGAACCAGAACTACACCACTGTTAGTTATTAACACTGTGGGTATCCCTGTGGATAACTTTTGCGGGCTTCCCTCGGCTTAAACAGCTGTGCCCGCCGGATTGACCGGCGGGCACAGCGGGGACCGTACGGCGGTTCAGACCGGTGAAATCCAGAGCGGCGGTGCCCACAGCACGGCAGCGGCCACCAGCACCAGCGCAAGGGCTGCCAGCCCGGCAAACTGGATCGCGGTCCGGTGTTTGCCTTTGGGTGCGTAGGCCAGCACGGCGGCACAGGCTGCGCCGGTAAGGAGGCCGCCCACGTGGGCCTGCCAGGCAATTCCGGGGAAAACAAAACCTATGACCAGGTTCAGTCCCAGCAGGATCAGCAGAGAGCGAAGTTCACCGCGGCGCTGGCGGATTACCACAAAGAGCGCGCCGAAGAGCCCGAAGACAGCCCCGGAAGCTCCCACCACGGCCACGTTTGCCGCGGCCAGGTACATCACGCCCACGGAACCGCCGAAGGCCGAGATCAGGTACAGCAGCGCGAACCTGGTCCGGCCGAAGAGCGGTTCCAGGCTGCGGCCCAGGAACCAGAGCGCATACAGGTTGAACGCGATGTGGACTATCCCGGTCTGGGAGTGCAGGAACGCGGATGTAAGCATCCGCCACGGCTCGGCATCAGTCGCCCAGGGAACGTACTGGAAGGCGGAGGTAAAGGACGGCACCACCTGCTGCAGCAGGAATACGGCTGCACAGACCGCCATGATGGTGATGGTGACAACGGGTTTTCCGTTCCGGGCTACCTGTCCTCCATACGGGGTGCGGTAGACCGGCTGGTCTTTTTTCTGCGCATTGAAGCAGTCCACACACTGGACGCCTACTGCGGCATTGTGCTGGCATTCCGGGCAGGCCGGACGCCCGCAGCGCTGGCAGCGGATATAGCTGACCCGATCCGGATGGCGGGGGCATACAGGTACCTTCGACGCCGGCACCTCGGCCGGCACACCATATGACATTGCTCAGAACTCCCGGATAGAGGAAATGCCCCGGCCGGAGAATCCGGCCGGGGCAGCGCCGGACAGGCTAGAGCTGCTCGACGGTGATGCTGTTGATGACCACGTCTTCGGTCGGCTTGTCGCGGCCGTCGGTGGCTACTGCGTTGAGCTGGTCCACCAGGGCGCGGGACTCGTCGTCGGCCACTTCACCGAAGATGGTGTGCTTGCCCTGCAGCCAGGTGGTGGGCACGGAGGTGATGAAGAACTGGGAACCGTTGGTGCCCCGGCCCATCTGTACTCCGGCGTTGGCCATGGCCAGCTTGTACGGCGCGGAGAAGTCCAGATCAGGATTGATTTCGTCGTCGAACTGGTAACCGGGACCGCCGGTGCCGCGGCCGAGGGGATCGCCGCCCTGGATCATAAAGTCCTTGATGATCCGGTGGAAGATCGTTCCGTCGTAGAGCGGACGGCTGGTCTTCTCGCCCGTCGCCGGATCGGTCCACTCGATTTCACCGGTGGCCAGGCCGACGAAGTTCTTGACCGTCTTGGGCGCGTGGTTGCCGAACAGGTTGACACGGATGTCACCCATGGACGTGTGGATGGTTGCTTTTGCTGTAGGAATAGCAGTCATAAGGACATTCTTCCACGACGCCTGTTTACATGGGCGGAAACGGCATTGTTCAGCGCACAGTGAAAACCGGGCCTCGCTGGGGCTGTCAATAGCAGAGAGTCGCGGGAACACGTAGGCTAAGGCTGAAACGACACTATCCCGGGAGGTAGTTTTGAAGAAGGACCGCATCACGCATGATCTGGAAGCCAACGTCGCCGCAGGCCTTGGCACCGCACGGGACTGGGCAACGCCCAAGGTCGAGGCAGCCAAAGGCTGGGCCGTTCCGCGCATCGAGAAGGGGATAGAGACTGCTTCTCCCAAAATCCAGGACGGCATCAAGCGCGCCGCTGACGAGATTGCCCACGGCGTTGCCACCGTCACACCCCGTATTCAGGGCGGACTGGAGAAGGTAGGCCCGCGCATCAGCCATGCCGTGGACGAAGCCACCCCTCGGATCCAGAGCACTCTGGACCGGGCAACTCCGGCGCTGAACACCGCCAAGGACCGTGTGGTGGATGATTTCCTTCCGACCCTGTCCACCCGCATCGGTGAAACTGCCGACAACGTCTCGCGCAGCCTCACGGCCGCAAACGTGCCGGTACAGACCGCCGTCGCCAAGGTGACCGGTAACAAGAAGGCCGTGAAGCGCGCACAGAAGGCCGCCGCCGAGGCTGCCAAGAAGGCACGGAAGAACCAGAAGGGTGGAAAGGGCTGGCTGATCTTCGGCATCATCGCCGCAGCCCTCACAGCCGGCGTTGCCGCCTGGCGTGCCTCCCGTCCGGTCGAGGACCCGTGGAAGACTCCGGCTCCCCAGCCGGCCCGCACTTCCCCCGCCTCCAGCCCGGCGGCTACCGCGCCCAAGCCCGCCGAGCCGGTTGCTCCGGCCCCCGTTGAGGTACCCAAGCCGAAGCCCGCCTCCGCGCCCGCTGACAAGGCAGCCGACAAGGCTTCAGAGAACCTCAAGACCGCAGGTTCCGAGACCAAGGAAACCGTTGCGAGCATCAAGGAAGCAGCCGAGCGCGCTGCTTCCCGCTCCGGCGACAAGGTCTCCGAAGCCGGCAAGCACACCAAGGAAGCTGCCAGCGAAGCCAAGGAAGCTGTAAAGCCTTCCGGTGCGCACTCGGAGAACAACACCGGCAAGAAGTAGTCCGCAGCTTGCCGGTTCGCCGGTAACTGCAGACACGGTAACTGCAGACACAGAGAAGGAGGGTCCCGCCTGCGGGGCCCTCCTTCTGCGTCTGCAGCCCCCGCCCTAGAGCTCTCCGCCCAGGGCCGGCGGCGCCGGGGGAACCGCGGGGGCAGCAGCGGCGGCGCGCCTGCGGTTGCGACCCTGTCCGGCCACCACCACGGCAAGACCGGCCAGAATCAGGGCCAGCCCCGCATAGGTGCCTGCCGGCAGCTGCTCGTGGAGGAACACTGCCGCCAGGATGGCAGCCCCCGGGATTTCCAGCAGGATGATCATTGACACCACCAGCGGGCTGATCACCGCCAGCAGGTGGTTGAACACGGTGTGCCCCAGAATCTGGGCTACCAGCGTGACGGCCAGGATCCCCAGCCATGCTGCCGGCGGAAAACCGATTATCGGCTGCCTGAAGGCCGCACAGAGGCCCAGCAGGAGTACGGCGCAGGCTCCGTAGCAAAGCGTGGTGTACGTCCCCGTAGCCATCGTTTCGCGGGCTTTGCCCCCGGCGATCGTGTAGACACCGGCCAGGGCGCCGCCGGCAACGGCGAGCAGGTCACCGATCAGCGCTTCACGGGATAGTCCCAGGTCGAATCCGGAAATGACGACGACGCCGGCGAAGGCCGCTGCCAGCCCCAGCAGCACCACGGGCGCCACCCGGATGCCGCGCAGCACGTTGAACAGGGCGATCCACCCTGCCTGCAGGCACACCAGTGCCGTTGCCGCAGCCACAGAGGTCATCTGCAGGGCAGTGATAAAGCAGGCGAAGTGCAGGGCCAGGGCAATGGCTGCCACGGCCGTCCATTTGTAGTCCCGCCCGGTAAGCGCCCGGAAGGCCCGCCGGTGGACAACTGCCGCAGGGGCACCCATCAATACGGCGCCGATGGCGTTGCGCCAGAAAGCGATGGCCAGGGCCGGTGCGGCGGTAGCCGCCATGATGGGCCCGGATGCTGAGACACCCAGCACGCCCACCAGGGCGAGGAAAATATTCACAGGCCAACAGTAGTGCAGTGCAGCGCGTTGCCGGGGCCGGGATTCCGGGTCTGCCGGTTAACGCAGAAGGTCCCCGCTCCGGAGAGCAGGGACCTTCTGTTTCGGTGGAGGCACGGGGACTCGAACCCCGAACCCCCTGCTTGCAAAGCAGGTGCGCTACCAATTGCGCCATGCCCCCGAAATGAGAACTTATCCAGTATAACCTACCGTTTCCGGTCTGTGTGCCAGATAATTCTTCGAAGTTATTCGACCTTGTCGGTCGATTCCTTCCATACGGTCTTCTCTGCGGCAGTTTCCTGCCACTTCTTGAAAGCGAAGATTCCCGCGGCCGCTGCCGCCGCTAGTGCGAGCAACTTTTTCACGGAATTCTCCTTACCGTTGTGGTCCACCTTTTTCAAGGTGTTCCGTGGGCGTACCAGGACTTGAACCTGGGACCTCTTCGTTATCAGCGAAGCGCTCTAACCGCCTGAGCTATACGCCCCGAACCTCTTCGGGCCGAGATATGACTTTACCGCACCTTCCGCGCGGCGCCAAATCGAGGTGTTTTTCGGTTCCGGACGGGCTGTCACAGCCCGTCCGGAACCGGCACAATCAGTCGTCCGTCAGGGTGACGCCAATGCCGCCCACGAGAGTGGAGGCGATGTTGTACAGCACTGCAGCGAGCATGGACAGGGCCGTCAGCAGCAGAACGTTGACCACCGCAATGATGGTTGCAAAGGAGACCACCTGACCCAGGGAAGCGAAGTCACGCAGGTCGAATCCGCCGGATTCGCTGCCGGCAATCTCACCCAACAGGGTATTGACGCGGTCAAAGATCCCGGTCAGGTCCAGGACGGTCCACAGGACAATGGCTGCCACCACGGTAACGACGCCGAGGGCCACGGACAGCAGGAACGCCATCTTCAGGACAGACCAGGGATCGATCTTGCTGACCAGCAGGCGCGCCTTGCGGGCCTTGGCCTTCGGAACGGGCTTTACCAGCGGCTGGCGGTTGGCCGAGGCGCTCTGACCGCCTCCAGGACGCTGGGCGGGACGGGCGGGGGTTTTCACCCGCGGTCCGCCGCCCGAGGACGACCTAGGGCTTGAGTTGGTCGAGCTCACTCGTTACCTCCATCTTGTTCCGGCTGTGCATCTGGCTCAGCCGTTTTGTCTGTAGACAACGGTACTTCATCGCCCGAGGGGGCTACAGGTTCCACACCCTCGGATGTCGGAGCCGGCTCGGAAGTTACGCCCTCGCCGTCCTCGTCCTCCACTACCGCCAGGTCCCGCTCGGAGTTCCGGGCAACTGCGATAATGCGGTCATTCTTATCCGGCTTGGCGAAGATAACTCCCATGGTGTCGCGGCCCTTGGCAGGCACACCGGTCACGGAGGAGCGGACCACCTTGCCGCCCTGCATCACCACCAGGACTTCGTCCTCTTCCTGTACCACCATGGCACCGACCAGGTGTCCGCGGTCCTCGGCCAGCTTGCCGACCTTGATGCCGAGACCGCCACGGCCCTGGACCCGGTATTCATCCGCACTGGTGCGCTTGGCGTAGCCGCCTTCGGTCACGGTGAAGACGAAGGAGTCCTCGGTGACGACGTCGGCCGCCAGGAGTTCGTCATCCTCGCGGAACTTCATGCCGGTGACGCCGGAGGTTGCCCGGCCCATCGGCCGCAGCGCCTCATCGGTGGCGGTGAAGCGCAGTGACTGGCCCATTTTTGAAACGAGCATGAGGTCATCGGTTTCGGAGACCAGCTGGGCGGAGACCAGTTCGTCGCCGTCACGCAGGTTGATGGCGATGACGCCGGCGGAGCGGTTGGTGTCATAGTCCGCCAGGCGGGTCTTCTTCACCAGGCCGCGCTTGGTGGCCAGCACCAGGTACGGGGCGGTGTCATAGTCCGGCAGGGCGAGGACCTGGGCAATGTGCTCATCCGGCTGGAAGGCCAGCAGGTTGGCTACGTGCTGCCCCTTGGCGTCGCGGCCGCCCTCGGCCAGTTCGTAGGCCTTGGCCCGGTAAACGCGGCCCAGGTTGGTGAAGAACAGCAGCCAGTGGTGGGTGGTGGTGACGAAGAAGTGCTCAACGACGTCGTCGCCGCGCAGCTGGGCTCCGCGGATGCCCTTGCCGCCGCGGGCCTGCTGGCGGTAATTGTCGCTGCGGGTCCGCTTTACGTAACCGCCGCGGGTAATGGTGACCACCATTTCCTCTTCGGGAATGAGGTCTTCCATGCTCATGTCGCCGTCGTAGCCCATGAGGATCTTGGTGCGCCGGTCATCGCCGTACTTGTCGGAGATTTCCTGCAGTTCCTCGCTGACAATCGCCCGCTGGCGCTCCTCGGAGGCCAGGATGACGTTGTATTCGGCGATTTCGGCTTCGAGCTTGGCGTGCTGGTCCTGGATCTTCTGGCGTTCCAGTGCGGCCAGGCGGCGCAGCTGCATGTCCAGGATGGCCTGGGACTGGATCTCGTCGATCTCCAGCAGGCCCATCAGGCCGGTGCGGGCATCCTCCACGGTGGAGGAGCGGCGGATCAGGGCGATGACCTCGTCCAGGGCGTCCAGGGCCTTGAGCAGGCCGCGCAGGATGTGTGCTGCTTCCTCGGCCTTGCGCAGCCGGTAGCGGGTGCGCCGGACAATGACCTCGAGCTGGTGGGTGACCCAGTGGCGGATGAAGGCGTCCAGGGACAGGGTGCGGGGCACGCCGTCCACAATGGCCAGCATGTTGGCGCCGAAGTTTTCCTGCAGCTGGGTGTGCTTGTAGAGGTTGTTCAGCACCACCTTGGCCACGGCGTCGCGCTTGAGCACAATTACCAGGCGCTGGCCGGTGCGGCCGGAGGTTTCATCGCGCATGTCGGCGATGCCGGTGATCTTGCCGTCCTTGACCAGTTCGGCAATCTTGACTGCAAGGTTGTCCGGGTTGGCCTGGTAGGGGAGCTCGGTGACCACCAGGCAGGTACGGCCCTGGAGTTCCTCCACGTTGACCACGGCGCGCATGGTGATGGAGCCGCGGCCGGTGCGGTAGGCGTCTTCAATGCCCTTGTGGCCCAGGATCGTGGCGCCGGTGGGGAAGTCGGGACCCTTGACGCGGCGGATCAGTTCCTCAAGCAGGACGTCATTCGGGGCGTCCGGGTTCTGCAGGTACCACTGCACGCCGTCGGCCACCTCCCGCAGGTTGTGCGGGGGAATGTTGGTGGCCATGCCCACGGCAATACCGGAAGAACCGTTGACCAGCAGGTTCGGGAACCTGGAGGGCAGGATGGTCGGTTCCTGGTTGCGGCCGTCGTAGTTGTCCTGGAAGTCGACGGTTTCCTCGTCGATGTCCCGGACCATTTCCATGGCCAGCGGGGCCATCTTGGTTTCCGTGTACCGCGGGGCGGCTGCGCCGTCGTTACCGGGGGAACCGAAGTTTCCCTGGCCCAGCGCCAGCGGGTAGCGCATGGTCCAGTCCTGGATCAGGCGGACCAGGGCATCGTAAATCGCCGAGTCGCCGTGCGGGTGGTACTGGCCCATGACTTCGCCGACCACGCGGGCGCACTTGTTGAAGGAGCGGTCCGGGCGGTAGCCGCCGTCGAACATCGCGTAGAGCACGCGGCGGTGCACGGGCTTCAGGCCGTCCCTTACGTCCGGCAGGGCGCGGCCGACGATGACCGCCATGGCGTAGTCAAGGTAGGAGCGCTGCATCTCGGTCTGCAGGTCAATCTGCTCGACCCGGTCAGTCAGTGCGGTCCCGGCCAGGGGAGTCTCGTCCCCGGTTACCTCGGGAGTCTCATCACTCATTGGTTCTGCTTCCGTTCTAAGTTCGCTAAGTCCTTGCCCACCGGCTGCGGGGCCGGTTCCCGGTACTGCTAGATGTCCAGGAAGCGCACGTCCTTGGCGTTCTGCTGGATAAAGCTGCGGCGGGACTCCACGTCTTCGCCCATCAGGACCGAGAAGACCTGGTCGACGGCGGCCGCGTCATCCATGGTGACCTGCAGCAGCGTGCGGTGATCCGGGTCCATGGTGGTGTCCCAGAGCTCGGTGTAGTCCATCTCGCCCAGGCCCTTGTAACGCTGGATGCCGTTGTCCTTGGGCAGGCGCTGGTTGTTGGCCAGGCCGCGGGCAATAACCTCGTCCCGCTCCCGGTCGCTGTAGACGTAGTCGTGGGCGTGGTTGGACCACTTGATGCGGTACAGCGGCGGCTGGGCCAGGTACACGTAACCGTTTTCAATCAACGGGCGCATGTAGCGGAACAGCAGCGTGAGCAGCAGCGTGGTGATGTGCTGGCCGTCAACGTCGGCATCGGCCATCAGCACGATCTTGTGGTAGCGGGCCTTCTCCACGTCAAAGTCCTCGCCGATTCCCGCGCCGAAGGCGGTGATCATGGCCTGGACTTCGGCGTTGCTGAGCGCGCGGTCCAGACGGGCGCGTTCCACGTTCAGGATCTTGCCGCGCAGCGGCAGGATGGCCTGGGTTTCGGGGTTGCGGCCGCGAACGGCGGAACCGCCGGCCGAGTCACCCTCCACAATGTAGATTTCGGACTTCGAGGGGTCCTTTGAGGAGCAGTCCTTGAGCTTGCCCGGCATGCCGCCGGATTCCAGCAGCCCCTTGCGGCGGGTGGATTCGCGCGCCTTGCGGGCCGCGAGCCGGGCCTGGGAGGCCTGGATGGACTTGCGGATGACGTCGCGGGCCGGACCCGGGTTGCGCTCCAGCCAGTCACCGAGCTGGTCGGTGACCACGCGCTGCACAAAGCCCTTGACCTCGGAGTTGCCCAGCTTGGTCTTGGTCTGGCCCTCGAACTGCGGTTCGGCAAGCTTGACCGAGATAACGGCGGTCAGGCCCTCACGGATGTCGTCACCGGTGAGGTTGTCATCCTTTTCCTTGATGATGTTTTTCTCGCGCGCATACCGGTTGATCAGGGACGTCATGGCGGCGCGGAAACCCTCTTCGTGGGTTCCGCCTTCATGGGTGTTGATCGTGTTCGCGTAGGTGTGGACGCTCTCGGAGTACGCGGTGGTCCACTGCATGGCCATTTCCACGGCCATCTTCTTATCCGAATCCTCGGTTTCGAAGGCAATGACGTCGTTGTGTACAACCTCGACCTTCTTGGAGGAGTTCAGGTGCTTGACGTAGTCCAGCAGACCGTCGGCGTAGAGGTAATCCACGCTGCGGTGCTTCGGCGCAGCATCTTCGGCCGTCTCGGAAGCATCCGTGATCTCTTCGGCTTCCTCTTCCAGCGTGCGCTCATCGGTCAGCCGGATCCGCAGGCCCTTGTTCAGGAAGGCCATCTGCTGGAAACGCGCGCGCAGGGTTTCAAAGTCGAACTCGGTGGTCTCGAAGATCTCCGGGTCCGGGTAGAACGTCTGGGTGGTGCCGGTTTCCTCGGTCTGCTCGCCCTTGCGCAGCTCGCCCACGGGATGCCCGCCGTTGGCGAAGCTCTGGCGCCAGACGAAGCCCTGCCGGCGCACTTCAGTCTCCACCCGGGCGGAGAGGGCGTTGACCACGGAGATGCCAACGCCGTGCAGGCCGCCGGACACAGCGTAGCCGCCGCCGCCGAACTTGCCGCCCGCGTGCAGGATGGTCATGACCACCTGCACCGTGGGAATTCCCTCGGTGGGGTGCATATCTACGGGAATGCCGCGGCCGTTGTCCGTGACGCGCACGCCGCCGTCGGCCTGCAGAACAACCTCGATGTGGTCGCAGTAGCCCGCCAGCGCCTCGTCCACCGAGTTGTCCACCACTTCATAGACCAGGTGGTGCAGGCCGCGCGGGCCGGTGGAACCGATGTACATGCCGGGGCGCTTACGGACGGCTTCAAGGCCTTCAAGGACCGTAATTTCATTAGCGCCGTATTCCACGGGGGTGGCCTTTTCCGGGGCGCTATGGTCCTCTGGTATTACCTCTGAGTTGTCCATCTCATTGTCGTTAGCCACAGGTGCTGTCGACTCCTCTTGTGTTCGTCAGAATTGAGCCTCCCCAGCGGACAGGCATCTCCACTCTCAATTCTACCGCGCCAGAGGCAGCAAACATGTCCAAAACACCCTCTGACAAGCCAATAATGACGCTTTGCAGCGAATTGGAGCGCCCTGGATAGGGCCGGATACGCTCCAGGGGGTTTCCCGGCCCCCAGGCGGCTCCTGTCCGGGCACTGATTTCGGCCCGCCGGACTGCGCCAGGTGCACGGAAGCTGTTCCTGCTTATCCGCAGGTTTATCCGTAGGTGTCCCGTGGACCGCGGCCCTTGACGCTGCGCAGGCCCTTGCGCCAGTTTGGCGCGGCCGGGCCAATCACGTCTATTTTCGTGACGACGCCGGGACCGAGTTCCGCATCGAACCGGGCAATCAGGGTGTCCCGCAACAGCCGCAGCTGGGTGGCCCAGGCGGTGGAATCGCAGCGGACCTGCACGGTGGTGTCGGAGAACGATTCAGGCGTGCAGTGGGCACTGACCTCGCTGCCCACGAGTTCCTCCCAGCGGGAGATGACCGATCCCACCGCCACGGGGGAGTTCCAGCCGCGTTCGCTGACAAAACGCGTGAAGACCTTGCCCAGGCCCTGCGGGTCCCGTCCAACGTATTCGCCGGGGACAAAAGGCATCTGCTGGCGGCGGCCGGTCTTGCGCCGCGTCGCCGGGGTGCGCTGGTTTCCGCGCGCCTGGGCGGCCTGGCGCATCCGGTTCAGCTGTTCCCGCGCGGCGTCCGGCCGGTCATCGGCGTCCTCAAACCGGGAACCGCCCGCCCCTGACGGGGGCAGCGGCGGATCAGCCTCAGGCAACGGGCACACTGATGCCTCCGGGAACCACAGTGATGATCCGGCCGGCCAGTGCTTCGGGGATGTCATCTCCCACGGCAGCAGTGACCAGGACCTGTTCGGCGCCGGCGACGATTCCGGCAAGCCTGCGCCGTCTCTGCACGTCCAGCTCGGCGAAAACATCGTCCAGGATCAGGATGGGGCCTGCGCCCGGAGTGGGATCGTCACTGGTGAGCAGGTAATACGAGCCCAGCCGCAGAGCGAGGGCGAAGGACCAGGTTTCCCCGTGCGAGGCATAGCCCTTCGCCGGCGCCTGGCCCAGGATCAGTTCCAGCTCGTCACGGTGGGGACCCACCAGGGAGATGCCCCGGTCAAGTTCGCGCCGCCGGTTTGCGGTGAAGGCAGCCAGGAACCGCTCGGTCAGGGCGGGCACGTCCAGGCCGTACAGCTCGTCCGGATCCTGTTCGCCTTCCACGGCGCCGTCGTCATTGACCGAACCCTGCAGCGTGGACCGGTAGACCGCCCGGGCAGTTTTCGAGCCGTCCGTCAGATCCCGGTACGCGTCTGACAGGTGCGGCTGCAGACGCTGCAGTGCCTCCAGCCGTGCCGCCACCAGCTGGGCGCCGGCAACTGCCATGTGCTGATCCCAGACTTCGAGCGTTGCCTCATGGGCAGAGGTGAAACGGCCGGCGGCCCGTGCCGATTTCAGCAGGGCGTTGCGCTGTTTAAGGACCCGTTCATAGTCCGAACGGGTTGCGGCGTGGCGGGGGACCAGGGAAACGATCAGCTCATCAAGGAACCGCCGTCGGCTCCCTGGATCGCCCTTGACCAGGGCAAGGTCCTCCGGGGCAAACAGCACCGTTTTGCACAGACCCAGAATGTCCCGGGCACGAACGGGATTGGCCCGGTTGATGCGGGCGCGGTTGCTGCGTCCGGGGTTGATTTCCAGTTCGACGCCGGTGGCCTGGGATCCGCGGACCAGCCGCGCCCGGATCAGTGCCTGCGCTGCATCGAAATTGACCAGCGGCGCGTCACTGCTGACACGGTGCGAGGAAAGCCCGGCCAAATAGCCGATCGCTTCAACAATGTTCGTTTTGCCGGTGCCGTTGGGCCCGACGAACACGGTCACTCCGGGCTCAAGCCGGACGTCCAGCTGGGGATAACTCCGGTATCCGGTCAGGGACAGGTGGTCAACATACATCTGTGCTTCTTTCGTCCTTTCCCGTCCCCGTGGCCTGTGCAGGCTCCCTTTCCACTGTACGCGGACTGCTTATCCCGCGTCCGGCCCGCCGTGCTCCGGGCGGCGCACCTCATGTCCGCCGAACTGGCGGCGCAGCGCGGCGACCATGCGAAGGGCCGGCGCGTCCTGCTGGCGGGAGGCAAACCGTGCATAGAGGGCGGCCGTTATGGCCGGTGCGGGAATGCCGCGGGCAACGGCTTCCTCCACGGCCCAGCGGCCCTCCCCCGAATCCTCAATGTGTCCGCCGACGCCGGCCAGATCCGGATCCTCCTGCAGGGCCTGGACGGCAAGTTCCAGCAGCCAGGACCTCACTACGGTGCCGTGCTGCCAGGCGGCCAGGATCCCGGGAACATCATCAACCACATCCTGTCCTGCCAGGAGTTCGTATCCCTCGGCGTAGGACTGCATCAGACCGTATTCGATCCCGTTATGAACCATTTTGGCGTAGTGCCCGGCACCGGTTTTCCCGGCGTGGACAAAGCTGTCCCCGCGTTCGCCGTCCGGCCGCAGCGCGTCAAAGAGCGGCATTGCCCGCTGTACATCATCGGCAGCACCGCCCACCATCAGCGCATAGCCCTCGTCCCGGCCCCGAATGCCTCCGGAGACGCCGCAGTCAAGGAAGCGTATGCCCCGGTTTCCAAGTATCCGGGCGCTCTCGCTGTCGTCGGTGAATCTGGAGTTGCCCCCGTCAATCACCAGGTCCCCCGGGCTCAGGACCTCGGATAACGCGGTGATGGTGCCGGCGGTCGAATCCCCGGCCGGAACCATCACCCAGACAATCCGCGGGACAGGGAGCTCATCCACCAGTTCCGTCAGCGAGGAAACGTCACTATGGACCGGGTCCCTGTCAAATCCTGTTACGTCGACATTGTTACGTCGCAATCTCTCGCGCATGCCGAAGCCCATTTTCCCGAGTCCAATGAGGCCGATATGCATGTCAGCTTCTCTCTGTTTGGCTCCCGGGACTGCGGTTATGCGCCGCGGCGGACTACTGGTTTGGCAGGCGCACCGGCATCAGCAGGTAACGGTAGTCAGCCTGGTCATCACCAGTGAGTTCTTCCTGCGCCGAAATGACCGCCGGCTTGGGAGGTGTCGTGAAGGAAAAACGAACGTATTTGCTCGGGAACGCACCCAGACCCTCGCTCAGGTAGTGCGGGTTGAAGGCCACGGTGATGTCGTCGCCCACCAGTGCTGCTTCCAGGGCTTCCGAAGCCTGGGCGTCTTCACCGGTACCCGCATCAAGAGTGAGCTGACCGTCGGTAAAGGCCAGCCGTACCGGCGTATTGCGTTCGGCTACGAGGGAAACACGGCGGACAGCTTCCACCAGGGCATGGGTTTCCACCGTTGCGTGGATGGGTGTGTTCTCCGGGAAAAGGGAACGGATCTTCGGGTAGTCACCGTCCACCAGCAGAGACGTTGTCCGCCGGCCCCCGCTTTCGAAGCCGATCAGCTCGCTGTCTTCGGAGAGGGCAATGTTCAGGTCGCCTGCACCGCCAAGGGTCTTGGCTACCTCGTTCAGGGTTTTTGCCTTGACCAAGGCACTGGTGGAAATGCCCGGTGTGGTGGGTTTCCAGGCCAGTTCGCGAAGTGCCAGCCGGTATCGGTCAGTGGCCAGGAAGGTAATCAGATCGTCTTCGATTTCCATCCGGACGCCGGTGAGGATCGGCAGGGTGTCATCGCGGCTGGCAGCGATGATCACCTGGGAGACAGCCTGTGCGAACGCATCGCCGTCGACTACGCCGCTGACATCAGGCAGCGCCGGCAGTTCGGGGTACTCGGCCTCAGGCATGGTAGCCAAATTGAACCGGCTGTTGCGGCAGGTCAGCGTCACCTTTGCACCGTCGGTTTCCACCTCAACGGGAGCGGAGGGAAGGCTGCGGCAGATTTCGGCGAGCAGGCGCCCGGACACCAGGATGGTGCCTTCTTCGGCCACATCCGCAGGGATCTGCAGACGCGCTGAGATTTCGTAGTCGAAGCTTGCAAGGCTCAGTGAACCGTTTTCAGCCTTGATCAGCAGCCCCGAAAGGACCGGAACCGGCGGACGCGGGGACAGGGAACGTGCTGTCCACGTAACGGCCTCAGCCAGGACATCCCGCTCAACTCTGAACTTCACTGAAGGGTGCCGCCTTTCGCAACGTACTTCTCAGTACAACTGAATGTGTCTCCAGCTCATCTTGAGCTGTGGTGGGTGGTACTTGGGGCAGCATCCGCGATGCGGTGCGGCGGGTAAGAGCCGTACCGAGGTGCATGCGAATGACAACCATACTCTGTGACAGCTTAGCCCGGTCCGGTGCCGGACCGCACCGGAGTTCCTCTACCTGCAGCAGGTGGACCTGCGGAACAAAGGGGTCTGTCCCGTCCAGGCGTTTTTTGGTGTGCGTGTCGGTTGGTCCGAGGGGTGCTTGAGCTTAGTTGTTATTTGGTGGAACCGAATTTCTTAAGATCCGTAGTGTTAATAACTCCTGTGGATACTGTGGATAACCTGCCTCAGCGCCGCGTCCCGGCTGTTTATGCCTGTTGATAACCTGTGGATCCGCCGCACGGGCTGTCCGCGGGGCTGTTGGAAACTTTTTTGGGATTCCGCGTATCCACAGGGAAGTGTGGGTAACCACGGGTTGTCCACCGAGTTATCCACACCCTTGTCCACAAATGTTAATTTTGAGCCCCTGCGGGGCTCTCCTTCCCCGTGGTTCAGGCCTCGCGCTGCTGCTGCTTGATGCGGTTGGTCAGCTCCGTGACCTGGTTGTAGATGGCGCGGCGCTCAGCCATCAGTTCGCGGATCTTCCGGTCGGCGTGGATAACCGTGGTGTGGTCGCGCCCGCCCAGCTCCTGGCCGATTTTCGGAAGCGACATATCCGTCAGCTCCCGGCACAGGTACATGGCGATCTGGCGTGCGGTCACCAGGGTGCGCGTCCGCGACTTGCTGCAAAGCTCTTCCAGGCTGATCTGGAAGTAGGCAGCCGTCTGTCCCAGGATCGACGCGGCAGTGATCTCCTGCGCGCCGTCGTCGGTAATCAGGTCCTTAAGCACAATCTCGGCAAGTCCGACGTCCACCTGCTGGCGGTTCAGGCTGGCGAACGCCGTCACGCGGATCAGGGCACCCTCGAGTTCGCGGATGTTGGTGGAAATTTTCGAGGCTATGTACTCAAGTACGTCGTCCGGCGCGCTGAGGCTGTCCCCAATGGCCTTTTTCCGCAGGATGGCGATGCGCGTTTCCAGTTCCGGCGGCTGCACATCGGTCAGCAGGCCCCATTCGAACCGGGACCGCATCCGTTCCTCAAACCCGGAGAGCTGCTTGGGCGGAAGGTCGGAGGTGATAACCACCTGCTTGTTGTGGTTGTGCAGTGCGTTGAAGGTGTGGAAGAACTCTTCCTGGGTGGCATCTTTGTTGGCCAGGAACTGGATGTCATCAATGAGCAGGATGTCCACGTTGCGGTAGAGCTGCTTGAAACTGGCGCCTTCGTCATACCGGATGGAGTTGATGAAGTCGTTGGTGAACTCCTCCGAATTGACGTACCGGACCCGGATACCGGTGTAGAGGTGCCGGGCATAGTGGCCGATGGCATGTAGCAGGTGGGTCTTGCCCAGCCCTGAGTCACCGTAGATAAACAGCGGGTTGTAGGCCTTGGCCGGAGCTTCGGCCACGGCTACGGCCGCGGCGTGGGCGAAGCGGTTGGAGGAACCGATGACGAACGTCTCAAAGATGTACTTGGGGTTCAGCCGGCCGAATTCCTGGCTCGTGCTGGGCGGAGTGGGCGACGGCGCGCTTTCCCCGGACGGCACGGGGCTCGGAGCGGCGGGCTGTTCTTCCGGTTCGGGCTCCGGTTCCGCGACCGGTGTGAGATCGGCGTCAATAACGAAGGCACACTGGATGTCCGCCTGGAAGACCCCGCGCAGTACTTCGTCAAGGATGTTCTTCAGCTGGGTCTGCAGTACTTCCCGGGTGAGCTCATTGGGAACAGCTACCAGCAGGGTGGTCCCAATCAGGCCCTGGGCCTGGGCAAGCACAACGAATCCACGCTGTCGCGGGGTGACCCGGTCATCCGTCTCCAGGGTCCGAATGACCTTGCGCCAGGAGCTGCCAACATCGTTGATTTCGTCCGTACCCACAAAAACCTCTCATGACGCCTCGCGGCTGTCTAAGAAAACCAGGGATCCCGGCGGGGACCCATGGCACTTCATCCACAGAGTTATACACAGTTGGTGGATAAAGTACCCGTCGCCAAGCCTAAAGGATGATTTACCGTCGTGGTAGCTGGAAATCCGCCGGATCAAGGGGCTGTCGGCTCTCTCACAGGCGACTGTGCGGCAGGATACCCACAGCAGTTGTCCACAGGTGTTGAAAAATACGCGTGCACAGCCGGTGGACCGCCGGTTTGACTGGTGCCCGGGTGTCACCTAACGTTGAGTAGTCCTTTGTGTCTGCTATCTGTACTCACACATGC